>NZ_JBNHFC010000076.1:0-216 GCF_059089885.1 Arthrobacter sp. Y3221159 | reverse complement strand
TTGGCGAGAAATCCCAGCAACAGCGAAATCTGGTGGGCGGTGCGGTCCCCTGCAAGCTGGGCCTCGATGTCCTCCGCCGGGCTGTTGGTACCTGGCAGCTCCGGCGTGAAGAAGCCGGTAAGAACCAGGGCGGTGAACACCAGACCTGCCACTGCGGCCCATCGGTCCGGATTCCCCGTCGCCACTGCCGATCTAACATGGACGGGCGACGGGTTG
>NZ_JBNHFC010000075.1:0-228 GCF_059089885.1 Arthrobacter sp. Y3221159 | reverse complement strand
TGCCGGACCTCGTGGCCCGTGACTCCAACGGCACCCTCTGGACCTACCCCGGCACCGGCAACGGCCTCTTCGGCTGGCGCATCAAAGTCGGCGACGGCTGGAACGTCATGACCGCCATCAGCGCCGCCGGGGACCTCACCAGCGACGGCAAACCCGACCTCGTCGCCCGCGACACCAACGGCACCCTCTGGACCTACCCCGGCACCGGCAACGGCCTCTTCGGCTGGC
>NZ_JBNHFC010000074.1:0-230 GCF_059089885.1 Arthrobacter sp. Y3221159 | reverse complement strand
CGGCTTCGTAGGGGTCGTGTTCGGTGGTCATGTCGGTGCCCCAGGAGCGGTAGCCCTTTTCCAGGCGGAGGGAGCTGAACGCGGCGCGGCCGGCGGCAATGATCCCGTGGGGCTGTCCTGCTTTGAAGAGCGCGTCCCAGAGGCGCTGGCCGTTGTCGGCGCTGGTGTAGAGTTCCCAGCCGAGTTCGCCGACGTAGGACAGGCGCATGGCCGTGACGGGTACGCCGCCG
>NZ_JBNHFC010000073.1:0-232 GCF_059089885.1 Arthrobacter sp. Y3221159 | reverse complement strand
AACGACTCGTGAAGCTGACCGGTACTAATAGGCCAACAACTTACACCACAAAACAAACACTGCAAGCGTCCACTATGTGGTTCCCAACCAACAACCCACCACGGGTAACCGGTTGAAGGAACCAACCAATAACTAAATACAACACCACCATGTTGTAACCACAGATTTCCCACACCACCCCCGCGGGTTGGTGACGGGTAGAAGGGTTACGGCGGTCATAGCGTGGGGGAAA
>NZ_JBNHFC010000072.1:0-237 GCF_059089885.1 Arthrobacter sp. Y3221159 | reverse complement strand
CTGCCGGGTTGGTGGAGGCGAGCAGGGGGGAGTGGCCGTCGGCGTGCTGGAGGCCTTCGCCGGTGAGGGTGGTCCGTCCTGCGGTGGCGCCGATGATGAAGCCGCGGGTCATCTGGTCCGCGGCTGCCCAGAAGGCGTCGCCGGTGCGCTGGAAGCCGAACATGGAGTAGAAGACGTAGACCGGGACCAGGGGCACGCCGTGGGTGGCGTAGGCGGTGCCGGCGGCGGTGAAGGCTG
>NZ_JBNHFC010000071.1:0-240 GCF_059089885.1 Arthrobacter sp. Y3221159 | reverse complement strand
CCTTGGCGGCGTCGGTGACCTTGCCGGCCAGGGGCTGGGCTGCGGTTTTGAGCTGGTCCGCGGCTTCGCGTTCTTTCTGGCTCGGCGGGATCAGGGACGACACGAGCATTCCGGCGCCGAAGGCGATCAGGCCTGCGGCCAGCGGGTTGCCCTGTGCCTTGGCTTTGACCTGGTCCGGTGCCTGGGAGATTGCGGTGCCGGCATCGGAGAGTTTGGCGGAGACGTTGTCCTTGGCGCCGT
>NZ_JBNHFC010000070.1:0-252 GCF_059089885.1 Arthrobacter sp. Y3221159 | reverse complement strand
GGGTGGCCGCGCCGGCGTAGGTGGAAATGTGCCCGCCGACGGCGATGTCCGGCCGCTGCGCCCGGTGCACCATCACCGCGGCGTTCCAGCGCATGTACGCCCGGTAGCGGCGTTCGTATTCCTCGTTGCCCGGGAACGGTGCTTCCTGGTCCACCGGGATCGTGTTCACGTAATCGGTGGTGGTCACCATCGGCACCCCGACGCTCTGCGCGCCCGCGCGCTGCAGCAGGCTCCGCATGATGAATTGGGCAC
>NZ_JBNHFC010000069.1:0-255 GCF_059089885.1 Arthrobacter sp. Y3221159 | reverse complement strand
CGCCGTAACCCTTCTACCCGTCACCAACCCGCGGGGGTGGTGTGGGAAATCTGTGGTTACAACATGGTGGTGTTGTATTCAGTTATTTTGGTTCCGTGCAACCGTGACCCTGGGGGTTGTTGGTTGGGAACCACATAGTGGACGCTTGCAGTGTTTTGTTTGTGGTGTAAGTTGTTGGCCTATTAGTACCGGTCAGCTTCACGAGTCGTTAGTCCTCGCTTCCACATCCGGCCTATCAACCCAGTGGTCTGGCTG
>NZ_JBNHFC010000068.1:0-280 GCF_059089885.1 Arthrobacter sp. Y3221159 | reverse complement strand
GGGTCCTCCCCATCTCCTGGGCCTACGTGAAGCTGATGGGCGGCCAAGGACTGACCGAGGCCACCAAGTCAGCACTGCTGGCCGCGAACTATGTCGCGTCCCGGCTGAACGAGTACTTCCCCGTGCTCTACACCGGTGAGGGCGGGTTGGTGGCGCACGAGTGCATCCTGGACCTGCGGGACTTGACCGCGAAGACCGGGATTACGGCCGAGGATGTGGCCAAGCGGCTGATCGATTTCGGTTTCCACGCCCCCACCCTGTCCTTCCCGGTGGCCGGGAC
>NZ_JBNHFC010000067.1:0-280 GCF_059089885.1 Arthrobacter sp. Y3221159 | reverse complement strand
GGGTCCTCCCCATCTCCTGGGCCTACGTGAAGCTGATGGGCGGCCAAGGACTGACCGAGGCCACCAAGTCAGCACTGCTGGCCGCGAACTATGTCGCCTCCCGGCTGAACGAGTACTTCCCCGTGCTCTACACCGGTGAGGGCGGGCTGGTGGCGCACGAGTGCATCCTGGACCTGCGGGACCTGACCGCGAAGACCGGGATTACGGCCGAGGATGTGGCCAAGCGGCTGATCGATTTCGGTTTCCACGCCCCCACCCTGTCCTTCCCGGTGGCCGGGAC
>NZ_JBNHFC010000066.1:0-297 GCF_059089885.1 Arthrobacter sp. Y3221159 | reverse complement strand
CCTCCAGGTAGCCCTGGACCTGCTCACCGCCCTGCCAGCCGCCGGTGAACTGCCCCCGCGCCGAGTGCGTGGACAGGTCCTCGGGGAGCTTGACCGCGGCGAGGACTTTTTCCTTCTCCGCGCGCAGGTCATCGGCGTTGAAGGAGATGGGCTCCTCCATCGCGGTCAGGGCCAGCAGCTGCAGCAGGTGGTTCTGGATGACGTCGCGGGCAGCGCCCACGCCGTCGTAATACCCCGCCCGGCCGCCGGTGCCGATGTCCTCTGCCATCGTGATCTGGACGTGGTCCACATAGTTCG
>NZ_JBNHFC010000065.1:0-297 GCF_059089885.1 Arthrobacter sp. Y3221159 | reverse complement strand
TGGATTTGGTGACCATGCCCTGGTTCCGGCCCTGGGTGATGACGTCCAGGGAGCGTTCGTAGCGGAACGCGGGGCGGATGCGCTTGAAGATCCTGGGTACGGTTTCGACGTTGTGGGCGAAGACTTCGGGGTTGGAGTCGCAGATCGCGGTGATGTGGTCGGGGTTGCCGGAGAAGTCGGGGATGAGCAGTTCGACGCCGGTGCCGGGGTTCAGTTCGTGGATCTTGCGGACGGTTTCGGCGTAGAGCCAGACGCCTTCGTCTTCGAGGTCGTCGCGGGCGACGCCGGTGACGGTGG
>NZ_JBNHFC010000064.1:0-315 GCF_059089885.1 Arthrobacter sp. Y3221159 | reverse complement strand
GTCATCATCACCATGCGCGAGACCGGCAAGGACATGAGCGACAAATACAAAGAAACCGCCATGGGCGGCCTCGCCGTCAACGTCGTCGAATGCTGACAGCCAGCAAACCACGGCAAGACCCACGAACTAAGGAAGCAACCATGACACTGGCACCCGAAGGCCGGAAGATGCTGCGGATCGAGCAGCGCAACGCGGCCGTCCCGGTGGAGCGCAAGCCCGACTGGATCAAGGCCAAGGTCCAGATGGGCCCGGAGTTCGTCGGACTCAAGAACCTCGTCAAAAAAGAAGGCCTGCACACCGTCTGCGAAGAAGCCG
>NZ_JBNHFC010000063.1:0-327 GCF_059089885.1 Arthrobacter sp. Y3221159 | reverse complement strand
TCGTCGGACTCAAGAACCTCGTCAAAAAAGAAGGCCTGCACACCGTCTGCGAAGAAGCCGGCTGCCCCAACATCTTCGAATGCTGGGAAGACAAGGAAGCCACCTTCCTCATCGGCGGCTCCGAATGCACCCGCCGCTGCGACTTCTGCCAGATCGACACCGGCAAACCCTCACCCCTGGACCGGTTCGAACCCACCAAGGTGGCCCGCTCCGTGCAGTCCATGCAGCTCCGCTACGCCACCGTCACCGGCGTCGCCCGCGACGACCTCGAAGACGAAGGCGTCTGGCTCTACGCCGAAACCGTCCGCAAGATCCACGAACTGAACC
>NZ_JBNHFC010000062.1:0-399 GCF_059089885.1 Arthrobacter sp. Y3221159 | reverse complement strand
TGAGGAAGGCTTCCTCTTCGGCGGCGAGGCCGTCGCGGCGGAGTTCGTTCCAGGAGGTGACGGACCAGACGTCGGCGGAGACGGACCAGTCCTCGGCGAGGATCCGCTGGGCTTCGAGGGCCCAGGGGACGGAGACGCCGGAGGCCAGGAGCTGGGTCCGGGGGCCGTCGATCTTGGCGGGGGCGAGCAGGTAGATGCCCTTGAGGACGCCCTCGACGTCCAGTTCCTCGGGTTCGGCGGGCTGGATGATGGGCTCGTTGTACACGGTGAGGTAGTACATGAGGTTTTTGTCCGTGCTGTCCGGGCCGTACATCCGTTCGAGGCCGTCGCGGATGATGTGGCCCATTTCGTAGCCGTAGGCGGGGTCGTAGGTGACTACTGCCGGGTTGGTGGAGGCGA
>NZ_JBNHFC010000061.1:0-408 GCF_059089885.1 Arthrobacter sp. Y3221159 | reverse complement strand
GCGAGTTCGACGACGACGGAGCGTTCCAGCGGCTCGGTGACACGGTCAAGGAACTCGATGAGGTCCGCGGCACCCGCGGGAACCACGCGTTCTACCTCTCGATCCCGCCGAAGGCGTTTGAGCAGGTATGCCGGCAGTTGTCCAAGCACGGGCTCGCGCAGGCCGACGGCGACAAGTGGCGCCGCGTGGTGATCGAGAAGCCGTTCGGGCACGACCTCGAGTCCGCCCGGAAGCTCAACGACATCGTGGAGTCCGTGTTCCCGCCGGATGCGGTGTTCCGGATCGACCACTACCTGGGTAAGGAAACGGTCCAGAACATCCTGGCGCTGCGGTTCGCGAACCAGCTGTTTGAGCCGTTGTGGAACGCGAACTATGTGGACCACGTCCAGATCACGATGGCAGAGGACA
>NZ_JBNHFC010000060.1:0-444 GCF_059089885.1 Arthrobacter sp. Y3221159 | reverse complement strand
TTGGATGCGGCGGCGGGGAGCCTGTTTTTGCCGGGTGGTAAGCGGTTGCAGTTGGAGAACGCGCGGGATGCGAAGTTGCAGCAGGCGGGTCCGGGCAGTGATTTTGTTGCTGTTGCCACGCCGAAGGCGTTGTTGAAGCAGCCGTTGGATGGCGGGACCGCGAAGACGGTGGGGTTCGGTGGTGAGGGTGTTCCGGCTGCCCCGGTGCAGTTGGGCGGGTGCGTGCATGCGGCGTGGTCGGGGGCGAACAAGTATGTCCGTGACTGTGTCAATGATGGTGATGACAAGAATGTGGATGTGCCCAGGGCGAGTGCGTCGCCGTCGTATGTGTTCCGGGTGAACCGGGACCTGGTGGTCCTCAATGACGTGAACTCCGGCAATGTGTGGCTGGTCAACCAGAACATGCAGCTGGTCAACAACTGGGACGACGTCATCCCGCCCAAG
>NZ_JBNHFC010000059.1:0-447 GCF_059089885.1 Arthrobacter sp. Y3221159 | reverse complement strand
CCCAGGATCTTCAAGCGCATCCGCCCCGCGTTCCGCTACGAACGCTCCCTGGACGTCATCACCCAGGGCCGGAACCAGGGCATGGTCACCAAATCCAACCTCATCCTGGGCATGGGCGAAACCCGCGAAGAAATCAGTGAAGCCCTCCGCGACCTCCACCAGGCCGGCTGCGACCTGATCACCATCACCCAGTACCTGCGCCCCAGTGAGCGGCACCTGCCCGTGGACCGCTGGGTCAAACCGCAGGAATTCCTGGACCTCCAGCACGAAGCCGAAGACATCGGCTTCCTCGGCGTCATGTCCGGGCCCCTGGTCCGCTCCTCCTACCGCGCCGGCCGGCTCTGGGCCACCGCCATGCGCAAAAAAGGCCGCGACATCCCCGCCGAACTCGCCCACATCGCCGACGGCATCCAGGACTCCGGCACCACCCGCCAGGAAGCCGCCAGC
>NZ_JBNHFC010000058.1:0-527 GCF_059089885.1 Arthrobacter sp. Y3221159 | reverse complement strand
CCTTGTAGGCCAGGACCAGGTCACGGTCCACGGACAGGTAGTTCTGGCCCTTGGGGTTGTAGATCTTCGCCGTGGGGAAGAACGCATCCATGCCGAAGGTACGTGCCTCGTCCGGGATGATCGGGGCGATGTGCTTGCCGAAGTTCTTGTCCCGCATCAGGTCCTTGAGCAGGCGGACGAATGCCATGGTGGTGGCTGCCTGCTGCTTGCCCGAGCCGCGCTTGGCCACCTCGTAGGACTTCGCCTCCGGCAACGTGATCTCGGCGTGCTTGGAGCGGCGCTCCGGCACGGACCCGCCCAGGGCGGCCCGGCGCTCCATCATGTACTGGATTTCCGGCGCATCGGTGCCCGGGTGGTAGTACGGCGGCCGGTACGGATCCTTCTCCAGCTGCTCGTCGGAGACCGGGATCCGCAGGTGGTCGCGGAACTTCTTCAGGTCATCCAGCGTGAGTTTTTTCATCTGGTGGGTGGCGTTGCGGCCTTCGAAGTGGGGTCCGAGTCCGTAGCCCTTGACGGTTTTGGCGAGG
>NZ_JBNHFC010000057.1:0-527 GCF_059089885.1 Arthrobacter sp. Y3221159 | reverse complement strand
ATGAAGGTCGTGGTCGTGGCCACCGCCGCCGACGGCACGATCGACCACGCGGACCTGTACGCGAAGATCGAGGCCCACAAGGACGCACTGTCGGCGATCATGATCACCTACCCGTCCACCCACGGCGTGTACGACGGGGACGTCCGTGAGGTCTGCGACGCGGTCCACGCCGCCGGAGGGCAGGTCTACATCGACGGCGCGAACCTCAACGCGCTGGTCGGTTTGGCGCAGCCGGGCAAGTTCGGTGGCGACGTCTCGCACCTGAACCTGCACAAGACCTTCTGCATCCCGCACGGCGGCGGCGGACCGGGCGTCGGACCCGTCGCAGCCAAAGCCCACCTGGCACCCTTCATGCCCGGGGACGCCACCAAGGCAGCCCACGAAGAGGGTCATGGCGTAGCAATTTCCGCGTCACGCTTCGGTTCCGCCGGGGTCCTCCCCATCTCCTGGGCCTACGTGAAGCTGATGGGCGGCCAAGGACTGACCGAGGCCACCAAGTCAGCACTGCTGGCCGCGAACTATGTCGC
>NZ_JBNHFC010000056.1:0-533 GCF_059089885.1 Arthrobacter sp. Y3221159 | reverse complement strand
GACCCAGACCAGGAAGAGCAGGAAGCCGACAAAACCGGCCATGCCGATAGCGCCCCCATCGGGGGAGGTCTCAAATACTCCCGCGAGGGAAACGAGCAGCAGCACGGACGTGACGGCAGCCAGCCAGCCCAACCACCGCGGTAGCGCCCGGGTGGTCAGGATGGCTACCGCCGCCCCGAGGAACATTGCGACACCGGCGGGCACAATGGCGCCGCCCACCCATTCGTTGAGGACGGCGAGGGCGGAAAGCACCGCCGGGTCGGGCTGACCACCGGAGGCATACTGGATGAGCGCCATGTACAGGCCCCCTGAAACCAGCATGAGCGCCACCAAGGCAACACCGGCTACGAGGACCAGCGCGGCGAACATCCCGGCAGGGCCCTCCCATCGGCGCAGCCTGCCCCAAAGGCCGGCCAGGAAGACCAGGAAGGCGATGTTGGCGAGAAATCCCAGCAACAGCGAAATCTGGTGGGCGGTGCGGTCCCCTGCAAGCTGGGCCTCGATGTCCTCCGCCGGGCTGTTGGTACCTGGCA
>NZ_JBNHFC010000055.1:0-551 GCF_059089885.1 Arthrobacter sp. Y3221159 | reverse complement strand
CCGCCCTGGCAGCAAAAGAACTCCGCGAAGCCATCGCATAACCCCACCCCGAACCGTGTACTGCCCGCACAAAACACCACCGCGGGCAGTACACGGCCACCGCACCTGCTTTTGGAAGTTAGAACCCACAATGTCTCTCACGTACGTTGACTCACCTTCTAGGTCCAGGCGCAATTCGTTGCGGGATCCGCGGGACCGCCGTTTGAACCGGATTGCGGGTCCGTCGTCGTTGGTGCTCTTTGGGGTGACGGGCGATTTGGCGCGGAAGAAGTTGATGCCGGCGGTGTATGACCTGGCGAACCGGGGGTTGTTGCCGCCGAGTTTCGCGCTGGTGGGCTTCGGGCGCCGGGAGTGGAGTGATGAGGATTTCGCCGCCCAGGTGAAGTCCTCGGTGCAGTCTTATGCACGTACACCCTTTGATGAGGCGGTGTGGAACCAGCTCGCCGAGGGCATCCGGTTCGTGCAGGGCGAGTTCGACGACGACGGAGCGTTCCAGCGGCTCGGTGACACGGTCAAGGAACTCGATGAGGTCCGCGGCACCCGCGGGAACC
>NZ_JBNHFC010000054.1:0-563 GCF_059089885.1 Arthrobacter sp. Y3221159 | reverse complement strand
GCGTTGCGGACGGCGTGGTGTTCGGCCAGTTCGGAGTTGTATTTGAGGGGCATCTGCCAGCCGCCGAAGTCCGTGAAGGACGCGCCCAGTTTTTTGTGCTCGTCATAGAGAGCTGTGTATTTCTCAGTCATGGGCTTGTCCTTAGTTTTCGAAGTCTTCGAGGGGCGGGCAGGAGCAGACTAGGTTGCGGTCCCCGGCGGCGCCGTCAATCCGGCCCACGGGCGGGAAGTACTTGTCCTGCCGGAGCGAGGCCACGGGGAAGGCGGCCTGCTCCCGCGGGTAGGCGCGGTCCCAGTTCGAGGACACGACGGCGGCTGCCGTGTGCGGTGCCCGCCGCAGCGGCGAATCGCCAACAGTGAAGTCCCCGGCGGCCACCTGGTCGATTTCCTTGCGGATGGTGATCATCGCTTCGATGAACCGGTCGATCTCGGCCAGGTCCTCGGACTCGGTGGGTTCCACCATCAGCGTCCCGGCCACCGGGAAGGACAGGGTGGGGGCGTGGAAACCGAAATCGATCAGCCGCTTGGCCACATCCTCGGCCGTAATCCCGGTCTTCGCGGTCA
>NZ_JBNHFC010000053.1:0-571 GCF_059089885.1 Arthrobacter sp. Y3221159 | reverse complement strand
CGGCGTTGATCGCTTTCGCGGCCGCGATCGCGTTCCGTTCGATGCAGGGCACCTGGACCAGCCCGCCGATCGGGTCACACGTCAGGCCCAGGTTGTGTTCCATCGCGATCTCCGCCGCGTTCTCCACCTGCGCCGGGGACCCGCCCATCACCTCCGCCAAACCGGCGGCGGCCATCGACGATGCCGACCCGACCTCGCCCTGGCAGCCGACCTCCGCCCCGGAAATCGAGGCCTGCTCCTTGTACAGCACCCCCACCGCCCCCGCGGCGAGCAGGAACCGGACCACGACGTCGTCGCGGTCCGCCTGGGTGGCGGTGTCCATGCCCGGGGCGAAGTGCAGCGCGTAGAACAGCACCGCCGGGATGATCCCGGCCGCCCCGTTCGTCGGCGCCGTGACTACCCTGCCGCCGGTGGCGTTCTCCTCGTTCACCGCCAGCGCCACCAGGTTCACCCACTCCTGCCAGTACCTGGGGTCGAACGGGCCCGCGTCCCACGCAGCGTCCTGGTCCTGGTCGCGGCGGGTATCGGGGTGTGCGGTTTCCTTCTGCAGCCGTTCGTACCAGTCCGGGGC
>NZ_JBNHFC010000052.1:0-597 GCF_059089885.1 Arthrobacter sp. Y3221159 | reverse complement strand
CTTCAGGTCATCCAGCGTGAGTTTTTTCATCTGGTGGGTGGCGTTGCGGCCTTCGAAGTGGGGTCCGAGTCCGTAGCCCTTGACGGTTTTGGCGAGGATGACGGTGGGTTTGCCCTTGAATTCGGTGGCTGCCTTGTACGCGGCGTAGACCTTGCGGTAGTCGTGGCCGCCGCGCTTGAGGTTCCAGATCTGGTCATCGGTGAGGTCGGCGACGAGGTCCTTGGTGCGGGGGTCCTTGCCGAAGAAGTGTTCGCGGACGAACCCGCCGGACTCGGCCTTGTAGGTCTGGTAGTCCCCGTCGGGGGTTTCGTTCATGATCTTCACCAGCGACCCGTCGGTGTCGCGGGTGAGCAGGTCATCCCATTCCCGGCCCCAGACGACCTTGATCACGTTCCAGCCCGCGCCGCGGAAGAACGCTTCGAGTTCCTGCATGATCTTGCCGTTGCCGCGCACCGGCCCGTCCAGGCGCTGGAGGTTGCAGTTGATCACGAAGTTCAGGTTGTCCAGGTTCTCGTTCGCGGCGAGCTGGAGCAGGCCGCGGGATTCGGGCTCGTCCATTTCGCCGTCGCCCAGGAACGCCCAGACCTGCTGGTCAGA
>NZ_JBNHFC010000051.1:0-619 GCF_059089885.1 Arthrobacter sp. Y3221159 | reverse complement strand
GGGTTGCCCTGTGCCTTGGCTTTGACCTGGTCCGGTGCCTGGGAGATTGCGGTGCCGGCATCGGAGAGTTTGGCGGAGACGTTGTCCTTGGCGCCGTGGAGGGTGTCCCCGGTGCTGTGCAGGGCGTCGCTGGTGTGGCCGGTCCCGGAGTGCATGGTGTCCTGCACGCGGGTGGTGGCGTGGTCTGCTGCTCCCATGATTCTCTCCTTGACCCCGGTCACGGCGTCTTTGACCTTGTCGGTTTGGCGGTTGACGATGTTGGACGGGGTGACCTTGTCCGCGACGGCGTCCACGTTGGTGCCCAGCCGTGCGCGGGTTTCTTCTATGTTCTGGCGGATTGCGTCAGGGTTCTCGCTCATCGGTTGACCTCACCTGGTTTTAGGGTTGGGGGGATTTCGGAGAGGGTTTCGCCGGTCTGCGGCAGGCCCTTGATCTTCTTGAGTTCCTTGCGGCCAATGGAGGCCAGGATCGCGGCGATGATGGCCCAGAGGACGGCAACGATCACGGCGGCCCAGCCCAGGGGCATCAGGGCGCCGAGGGCGAACATCAGGGCCAGGGACAGGAAGAGAAGGACGAAGTGTCCGGCCACGCCGGCGCCGGCGAGCATCCCGCCGCCCTT
>NZ_JBNHFC010000050.1:0-762 GCF_059089885.1 Arthrobacter sp. Y3221159 | reverse complement strand
CGGCGGCGCACGTTCAACCCGCCCGGCAGCACCCCGGCCCGCTTCAAACTCGTCGCGACGCAGTTCTCCATCACGGACCAGATCTGCAGCAGCCCGGCCCGGATCTCCTCCTCGTCCCGGGAGGCTTTCTCATTGAGCAGCATCACATCGGCGATGCCCAGCCCGGTGTCCCGGCAATGCGCCAAAAGTTCCGCCGCGGTCCGGAACGGCAACGGCAGCTCCTGCTTGGAGGCCTCCAGTTCCTGCTGCGCCGCGTCCTCTTCGCCCTCCCGGACGATGAACCCGCCACCGACCGAGAAGAACGTCGCCGCATGCAGCACCTCCCCGGCCGCGTCCGTGACGGTGAACGTCATCCCGTTCGTGTGCCGGGGCAGCACCGTCAACGGCCGCAGCACCATATCGCCCACCCCGTACGGCAACGGCACGCCCTCCCCACCGGCACCGGCCAGGTTCAGGATCCCGGTCTCCGCGATCGAGGCAAGCCGTTCCTCCACCTCCCCGGGCAGGATCAGCTCCGGATGGAACCCCTCCAACCCCAACAGCACCGCGGTCATCGTCCCGTGCCCGTGCCCGGTCGCCGCCAGCGACCCGTACAGGTCCACCCGCAACGAAGCCACGTCCGTCAGCCTGCCGGATGCCTTCAGCTCCTCAGCGAACACAGCAGCAGCCCGCATCGGCCCCACAGTATGGGACGACGACGGACCGATCCCAATCGAAAAGAGATCAAAAACGCCAACAGCCATAACGGGTCTTCCTAACTAA
>NZ_JBNHFC010000049.1:0-1191 GCF_059089885.1 Arthrobacter sp. Y3221159 | reverse complement strand
AAACCCATGCCCGTGGACCTCGACGAGCTCGGAAGCTTCAAGCCGGACGAGATCAGCGAACACCACATGCCCTCCCGCCTGGACTTCACCGTCGAGGACTTCCTGCCCGCCTGGGAAGCGACCAAGCAGATCCTGCCCGCCCTGCGCGAAGCCGAGATCGAAGACGGCTTCAACGGCATCTTCTCCTTCACCCCCGACGGCGGCTCCCTCGTGGGCGAATCCAAGGAACTGGACGGCTTCTACGTCGCCGAAGCCGTCTGGGTCACCCACTCCGCCGGGATCGCCCGCGCCGTCGCCGAACTCCTGGTCGACGGCAAATCCTCCATCGACCTGGGCGACTGCGACATCAACCGGTTCGAAGACGTCCAGCTCACCCCCGAGTACGTCTCCGAGACCTCGCAGCAGAACTTCGTCGAAATCTACGACGTCCTGCACCCGCTCCAGCCCAAACTCTCCCCCCGGAACCTGCGGGTGTCCCCGTTCCACGCCCGGCACAAACAACTCGGCGGGGTCTTCCTCGAAGGCGGCGGCTGGGAGCGCCCGTACTGGTTCGAAGCCAACGCAGACCTCCTCAAAGACATGCCCGCCGACTGGCAGCCGCCGGCACGCGATTCCTGGTCCGGGATGTTCAGCTCACCCATCGCCGCGGCAGAAGCCTGGAAAACCCGCACCGCCGTCGCCATGTACGACATGACCCCGCTCAAGCGGCTCGAGGTTTCCGGCCCCGGCGCCCAGAAACTCCTCCAGGAACTGACCACCGCGGACATGTCCAAAAAGCCCGGCGCGGTCACCTACACCCTCCTGCTGGACCACGCCGGCGGGATCCGCAGCGACATCACCGTCGCCCGCCTCAGTGAGGACACCTTCCAGCTCGGCGCCAACGGCAACATCGACACCGCCTACTTCGACCGCGCCGCCCGCCACCAAACCCAAACCGGCGGCCCCCAGGACTGGGTCCAGGTCCGCGACACCACCGGCGGGACCTGCTGCATCGGCCTCTGGGGCCCCCTCGCCCGCGAAGTCGTCGGCGCGGTCAGCAGCGACGACTTCAGCAACGACGGGCTCAAATACTTCCGCTCCAAGAACGTCGTCATCGGCGGCGTACCCGTCACGGCCATGCGCCTGTCCTACGTCGGCGAACTCGGCTGGGAACTCTACACCAGCGCCGACAACGGCCAGCGCCTCTGGGAC
>NZ_JBNHFC010000048.1:0-1211 GCF_059089885.1 Arthrobacter sp. Y3221159 | reverse complement strand
GCGGTCAAGCTCCCCGAGGACCTGTCCACGCACTCGGCGCGGGGGCAGTTCACCGGCGGCTGGCAGGGCGGTGAGCAGGTCCAGGGCTACCTGGAGGAAGAAGGCATCCCCGCGAACTCGACCACGGAAACCTACGCGGCGATCCGGGTGGACATCCACACCCGCCGCTGGGCCGGGGTCCCGTTCTACCTGCGTGCCGGGAAACGCCTGGGGCGGCGGGTGACGGAGATCGCGGTGGTGTTCAAACGCGCCCCCAACCTGTTGTTCCGGGACCACACGGATGATGACTTCGGGCAGAACGCCGTGGTGATCCGGGTCCAGCCCGACGAGGGCGCCACGATCCGGTTCGGGTCAAAGGTCCCGGGCACCCAGATGGAGGTCCGGGACGTGACCATGGACTTCGGGTACGGGCACTCGTTCACCGAGTCCTCCCCCGAGGCCTACGAGCGGCTGATCCTGGATGTGCTGCTCGGTGAGCCGCCGCTGTTCCCGCGGCACGAGGAAGTGGAGCTGTCCTGGAAGATCCTTGACCCGTTCGAGGACTACTGGGCGTCCTTGAAAGAGCAGCCCGAGCCCTACGCCCCCGGCAGCTGGGGCCCCGCCTCGGCGGATGAGTTGCTGGCCCGTGACGGACGAACCTGGAGAAGGCCATGATCGTAGACCTGCCCGATACCACCACCTCGAACGTGTCCAAGAAGATCATGGCCCTGCGCGAGCAGGGCGGGGTGATCGCGCTGGGCCGGGTCCTGACCCTGGTGGTCGTGACGAAGTCCGGGCTCGAGGAAGAAGCGATCGAGGCCGCGAACGAGGCCAGCCGGGAACACCCCTGCCGGATCATCGTGCTCGCCGACGCCGGGAAGGACCACGCGGACCGGCTGGACGCGCAGATCCGGGTCGGCGGGGACGCCGGCGCGTCCGAAGTGATCGTGCTGCGCGGCTACGGCCAGCTCGCGCACGAATCCGAGTCGCTGGTCGCGGCGTTGCTGCTTCCGGACGCCCCGATCGTGGCCTGGTGGCCGCACGGTGCCCCGGAAAACGCCTGCGAAACCTCCATCGGCCGCATCGCGCACCGCCGGATCACCGACTCCGCAAACGAACCCGACCCGCAGGCCGCGCTCGAAAACATCCGCGCCACCTACAAAGCAGGCGACACCGACCTCGCCTGGACCCGCCTCACCAACTGGCGCATCCAACTCGCCGCAGCCCTGGAC
>NZ_JBNHFC010000047.1:0-1338 GCF_059089885.1 Arthrobacter sp. Y3221159 | reverse complement strand
AGCCCGCATCGGCCCCACAGTATGGGACGACGACGGACCGATCCCAATCGAAAAGAGATCAAAAACGCCAACAGCCATAACGGGTCTTCCTAACTAACAAGTACAAAGTTTTTGTCCACATATGGCGGGATAAACGGCTCGCAGGTCGCCATATCTGGACAAAAACTCAGGGGTGAGAGGTGTGCACCCCGACGGGAAAAGTGACCACGCCCGGCACTGAAACCTACTTGGCGCGCTTGTAGAAGGGGAGCTCGACGACCTCGAACGGCTCTGCCTTGCCGCGGAGGTCGATGTCCAGGGCGGTGCCGGGGGCAATGTGTTCGACGTCGACGTAGGCCATGGCCACGGGGTAGCCGAGGGTGGGTGAGGGCTGGCCGGAGGTGACCTCGCCGACGGGAGCGCCGTCCTGGAGGACCGGGTAGTGGGCGCGGCCGGCGCGGCGGCCGAGTCCCTTCAGTCCGACGAGGCGGCGGCCGGAGGTAGTGCCGGCGCCGGCTTCCTTCTTGGCGGCCAGCGCGGCCTTGCCCACAAAGTCGCCTTCCTTGGACAGCGCGACGACGGAGCCCAGCCCCGCGGCGAACGGGTCTCCCTGCAGGGAGAGTTCGTTGCCGTAAAGGGGCATGCCGGCTTCGAGGCGGAGTGAGTCGCGGGATGCCAGGCCGGCCGGCGTAAGTTCCCCTTCGTCGGCGATGGCTATGAGGGCCTGCCACAGGGCGGGTGCGGCGTCGTTGGACACGAAAATCTCGAACCCGTCCTCCCCGGTGTAGCCGGTGCGGGCCAGGAGGAGCTCCTGCCCTGCACCGCCCACCAGGAACGGGACCTCCACAGCGGCGTAGTACCTCAGATCCGTGACGTCCTTGTGCCTGCCGTCGGGAACCAGGCGGAGCAGCAGGTCCTGGGCTTTAGGCCCCTGCACGGCGATCAGCGAGGTGTCCGCTGATGCGTCCCGCACCTGGACGTCGAAGGATGCTGCGCGTTCGGCGAACGCCTCGGCAACCACCGCGGCGTTGCCGGCGTTGGGGACCACCAGGAAGACGTCGGTTCCGTCCTCGGCAGCGGGCCGCCGGTAGGTGATGAGGTCGTCGATGATGCCGCCGTCGGCGTCACAGATGAGCGAGTATTTGGCTTTGCCTACCGGCACGGCCGAAATCCTGCCCACCAGGGCATAGTCCAGGAAGGCTGCCGCCTGCGGGCCGGTGACCCAGACTTCGCCCATGTGGGAGAGATCGAACAGGCCGGCTGCGTTGCGGACGGCGTGGTGTTCGGCCAGTTCGGAGTTGTATTTGAGGGGCATCTGCCAGCCGCCGAAGTCCGTGAAGGACGCGCCCAGTTTTTTGT
>NZ_JBNHFC010000046.1:0-1416 GCF_059089885.1 Arthrobacter sp. Y3221159 | reverse complement strand
GCCGTGTACTGCCCGCGGTGGTGTTTTGTGCGGGCAGTACACGGTTCGGGGTGGGGTTATGCGATGGCTTCGCGGAGTTCTTTTGCTGCCAGGGCGGGGTCGGCTGCGCCGTAGATTGCGCCGCCGGCGACGGCGACGTCGGCGCCTGCTTTCTGGACGTCTGCGATGGTGGCGACTTTCACGCCGCCTGCGACGGAGAACGGCACGCGGGCTTCTGCTCCGGCGCGGAGCAGTCCGTTCAGGTCGAAGCCGGGCTTGGCCTGCTCGTCCAGGCCGGCGTGCATTTCGACGAACTTGGCGCCCAGGGCGCGGGCTTCCTTGGCGCGGGTGACCTTGTCCTCGACGCTGATCAGGTCAACGACGACGCCCTTGTTGTGGGCCTTGGCTGCCTTGACGGCGCCGGCGATCGTGGAGTCGTCGGCGGTGCCGAGCACGGTGACCAGGTCCGCGCCGGCCTTGAAGGCGATGTCTGCTTCAAGTTCACCGGCGTCCATGGTCTTCATGTCGGCGAAAACGATCTTGTCCGGGTGG
The DNA here is from genome assembly GCF_059089885.1 of Arthrobacter sp. Y3221159. Taxonomy (NCBI): domain Bacteria; kingdom Bacillati; phylum Actinomycetota; class Actinomycetes; order Micrococcales; family Micrococcaceae; genus Arthrobacter; species Arthrobacter sp. Y3221159. The sequence continues at coordinate 885 of NZ_JBNHFC010000046.1, read as the reverse complement.
GCTTCCTTGATGGCGGTGATCACGGAGAGGCCTTCGGCCTTGATCAGCGGGGTGCCGAGCTCGATGATGTCGACGTACTCGGCGACCTTGCCGGCCAGTTCGAGGGCGGCTTCGGTGGTCAGGAGATCGATGGCTACCTGGAGTTTCATGATGATGTTTCTTTCTGTAAGGGTACTGCGGTGGATGTGAAGGGAAACTAAAGATGCTGCTGGGGGTGTTTATTCGAGGTTGGCGTGCCGGAGCCAAAGCTCTTCGGCCGGCACGTCGGTGTTTTCCCACAGCGACTGGAAGAGCGCCTCGGTGGCCAGGAACAGGCTCTGTTCGAACAGGGACCCGGAGTACTGGCGCGAAACGCTGGAGCCGTGGTCGGTTTTTTGGGCGGCGGGAATGATCACTACCGTGTCCGCGAGCCGGGCCAGCGGCGAGTCCGGGTTGGTGGTGAACGCGGCAATCCGCGCCCCTGCTTTCGCCGCGGTTTCTGCTGACTTGACCACTCCCGAGGTCGTTCCCGACCCCGAAGCGACCAGCAGCAGATCCCCGGAGCCGATCGCGGGAGTGGTGGTGTCACCGGCAATATGGACCGTCAGGCCCAGGTGCATCAGCCGCATCGCCGCCATCCGCAGGACCAGCCCGCTGCGCCCGGCCCCTGCGGCGAATACCCGGCCCGGCTGGCCCAGCTGCGCGGCCAGGCCGGCCAGCTGGTGTTCATCGATCTTGGCCACCGTACCGGTGATCTCGTCCCCGACCAGGGACAGATTACGGACAATATCAACGTCCGTGCTGTGCACGGCAGGCGCCGTGGTGGTTGTAACAGTCACGATAGGACCCCTCTCAAACTATCCGGGCACCGGGACCTACGCCGCCCCGATGCATGCTCTCTGGTTG
>NZ_JBNHFC010000045.1:0-1861 GCF_059089885.1 Arthrobacter sp. Y3221159 | reverse complement strand
TTGACCTGTGTCACAGTCGAGTATACGCTGGGGTCCAATCTAATATATCAGTTCGCTACTTTTGAATATATCTAGAAGGAGGAGGGGACATGACCCTCATGCAAACAGAGGCAACCGCAGCGGCCCTGCCGGCAATGGAGCCGGGGCAGAAGTTCGTGCTCACACTCTCGTGTGCCGAGCAGGCCGGGATTGTGCAGGCCGTGACCACCTTCCTGTTCGAGCGGGGCTTCAACATTGATGAGCACCAGCAGTTCGATGACAGCCTGCGCCAGACCCTGCATCTGCGGACCGCGTTTTCCGGGTCCCCGGACCTGACCCCGGAGACGCTCACGGCCGAGTTCGGCCCGATCGCTGACCGGTTCGGGATGAAGTTCAGCTTCCATGACCAGACCCAGCAGCGGGTGCTGGTGATGGTGTCCAAGTTCGGGCACTGCCTCAACGACCTGATTTTCCGGTGGCGCGGCGGGACCCTGGGCGGGGACCTGGTGGCCGTGGTTTCCAACCACGAAACCCACCGGGCGATGGCCGAGGCGGCCGGGCTGCCCTTCATCTACCTTCCGGTCACCCCGGACACCAAGGCCGACGCCGAGGCCCGGCTGCTGGAACTGGTGGAGGAATACCGGGCGGACCTGGTGGTCCTGGCCCGTTACATGCAGGTCCTCTCCGACGATTTGTGCCGGGCCCTGGAAGGCCGTGCGATCAACATCCACCACTCCTTCCTGCCCGGGTTCAAGGGCGCCCGGCCCTACCACCAGGCCTACGACCGGGGCGTGAAGCTCGTCGGCGCGACCGCGCACTACGTCACCGCGGACCTGGACGAGGGCCCGATCATCGAACAGGAAGTCATCCGCGTGGACCACACCTACGGCCCCGCCCAGCTCTCCACCGTGGGCCAGGACGCCGAGGCCCTCGCCCTGTCCCGGGCCGTGCGCTGGCACTGCCAGCACCGCGTCCTGCTGGATGACACCAGCACCGTCGTCTTCCGCTAACCCCCGCCGCGCCGCACACAGTCTTTAGAGAATTTGCAGGAGAACCCTTTTATGGAATCGTCGCCACGTATTGTCATCATCGGAGCCGGGATCGTGGGCACCAACCTCGCCGATGAGCTCGTCACCCGGGGCTGGAACAACATCACCGTCCTGGACCAGGGCCCGCTGAACATGCCGGGCGGGTCGACCTCGCACGCCCCCGGCCTGGTGTTCCAGACCAACCCGTCCAAGTCGATGGCCCTGTTCGCCAAATACACGGTCGAGAAACTCCTCTCCCTCACCGAGGACGGCATCTCCTGCTTCAACCAGGTCGGCGGCCTGGAAGTCGCGACCACCGAAACCCGCCTCGCGGACCTGAAGCGCAAACTCGGCTACGCACAATCGTGGGGCATCGACGGCAAAATCCTTACCCGTGAGGAGTGCAAGGAGCTCTACCCGCTGATCAATGAAGAAGACATCCTCGGCGGCCTCCACGTGCCCTCCGACGGGCTCGCGTCCGCGGCCCGCGCGGTGCAGCTGCTGATCAAACGCACCGAAGCCGCCGGCGTAAAGTACATCGGCAACACCACCGTGACCGGCATCGAACAGACGAACCGGCGGGTCACCGGCGTGCAGACCCCCGACGGGGTGATCCCGGCCGACATCGTGGTCTCCTGCGCCGGGTTCTGGGGCGCCAAAATCGGTGAAATGATCGGCATGGCCGTGCCCCTGCTCCCGCTGGCACACCAGTACGTCAAAACCACCCCCGTCCCGGCCCAGCACGGCAAGAACGAGCTACCCAACGGCGCCCGGCTGCCGATCCTGCGCCACCAGGACCAGGACCTCTACTACCGCGAACACGGCGACCGGTACGGCATCGGCTCCTACGCCCA
>NZ_JBNHFC010000044.1:0-3170 GCF_059089885.1 Arthrobacter sp. Y3221159 | reverse complement strand
AGCCCGCATCGGCCCCACAGTATGGGACGACGACGGACCGATCCCAATCGAAAAGAGATCAAAAACGCCAACAGCCATAACGGGTCTTCCTAACTAAAAACGCATGTGGTCGGGTTGAGTGGAGCGGCCAGGACATCCTCTGCATGCTCGGTCGCGAAGACGCCCGCTGCGCGGACGTGACGCTCCCTTAGACGCATGCTGCCGGATGCCCCGCCCACTCCGAGGGCCCGTCACCCAGGCGACGTGGGCACGAGAGGCCGGCGGAGCCGGACTTTTCGAAAGCGTGCGTCAAAGCGATGAAGGAGCAGCACGCGTGAAAATGTCCGGTCCGGCGGCCCCGGAGGTGATTACAGTCCGGGGTAGAGCGGGTGGGCCTTTGCGAGTGCGTCGACGCGGTGACGGAGCCCGGAAAGGTCGGCGTCGGCGTCGGCCGTCAAAGCCTCGGCGATGATGTCCGAAACCTCGCGGAAGGCGTCCTCGCCGAAGCCACGGGTGGCAAGAGCCGGGGTGCCGATGCGCAGGCCGGAGGTGACCATGGGCGGGCGGGGGTCGAAGGGGACGGCGTTGCGGTTGACGGTGATGTCAATCGCGGCGAGCCGGTCTTCGGCCTGCTGGCCGTCGAGTTCGCAGTTCCGCAGGTCCACCAGGACCAGGTGCACGTCGGTGCCGCCGGACACCACGGTGATGCCCTTGGCGGCAACGTCGGGTTGGACCAGGCGTTCGGCCAAAATCCGGGCGCCGGCCAGGACACGCTCCTGGCGCTCCTTGAACTCGGGGGACGCGGCAATCTTGAACGCCACGGCCTTGCCGGCGATCACGTGCTCCAGCGGGCCGCCCTGCTGGCCTGGGAACACAGCCGAGTTGATCTTCTTGGCGATGTCGGCGTCGTTGGTGAGGATGATGCCGCCGCGCGGACCGGCGAGGGTCTTGTGCGTGGTGGACGTGGTGACATGGGCGTGCGGCACAGGGGAGGGGTGCAGCCCCGCGGCTACCAGCCCGGCGAAGTGGGCCATGTCCACCATGAGGTAGCCACCTATCGAGTCGGCGATCCGGCGGAACTCCGCGAAGTCCAGCTGCCGGGCGTAGGCGGACCAGCCGGCCACGATCAGCGCCGGCTTGTGCTCCTGGGCCAGGCGCTCCACTTCGGCCATGTCCACTGTGTGGGTGTCCTCGCGGACACCGTAGGGCACCACCTTGTAGAGCTTGCCGGAGAAGTTGATCTTCATGCCGTGGGTCAGGTGCCCGCCGTGGGCGAGGTTCAGGCCCATGATGGTGTCGCCGGGCTTGATCAGCGCGTGCATCACCGAGGCGTTCGCCTGCGCACCGGAGTGCGGCTGCACGTTGGCGAACTCCGCGCCGAACAGGGCCTTGATCCGGTCGATGGCGAGCTGTTCGATGACGTCCACGTGCTCGCAGCCGCCGTAGTAGCGTTTCCCGGGGTAGCCTTCGGCGTACTTGTTGGTCAGCACGGAGCCCTGCGCCTGCATAACTGCCACGGCGGTGTGGTTCTCCGAGGCGATCATCTCAAGGCCGTCGCGCTGGCGGCCCAGTTCGTCGTCGATCTTCGCCGCGATCTCCGGGTCCAGGGCGGACAGGTCCGCGTTCAGGCTCGGCGACTCCACCTGCTGGAACACTACCGTCCCCGCTGCGGCGCTCACAGTTCGCCGCCGTTCGCTGCGGCGTATTCCTCGGCGGACAGGAGCGGGCCTTCCTCGGTCACGGCCACCTTGAACAGCCAGCCGGCGCCGTAGGGATCGGTGTTGATCAGGGCGGGGTCGGCAACCACGCCGTCGTTGATTTCGACGACCTCGCCGGTCACCGGGGCGTAGAGGTCGGACACGGACTTGGTGGATTCCACCTCGCCGCAGGTTTCGCCGGCGGTCACGGTGGAACCGACCTCTGGCAGGTCCACGTAAACGATGTCGCCCAGGGCGTCGGCGGCGACGGCGGAAATGCCGATTCCCACCGGACCGGACCCATCCGCGGCAACCCACTCGTGCTCGGCGGAGTACTTCAGTTCAGCAACAACTTTGCTCATGTGTTTTTCCTTTGCTTGCTAAGTCTTGGTGGTTACTTTTGGCGTTTGTAGAACGGGAGTTCGACCACTTCGAAGCGTTCGGGCTTGCCGCGGAGGTCGATGTCCAGGACGGTGCCGGGGGCCGAGTATTCGACGGCGACGTAGGCCATGGCCACCGGGTAGCCGAGGGTGGGGCTGGGCTGGCCGGAGGTCACCTCGCCCACCAGGGTGCCGTCCTGGAGGACCGGGTAGTGCGCGCGGGCCGCACGCCGGCCGGTGCCCCTGAGGCCCACGAGCTTTTGGCCCATGGTGGATCCGACGCCGGCGGCCTTGATCGCTGCCAGCGCCTCCTTGCCCACGAAGTCGCTTTCCTTGGCCAGGGAAACTACTGGACCGAGTCCCGCCGCATAGGCGTTGACGTGGCGCGAGAGTTCGTTGCCGTAGAGGGGCATCCCGGCCTCGAGGCGCAGCGAATCCCGTGCGGCAAGGCCGGCGGGGACCAGCCCGTGCTCTTCTCCGGCAGCCAGCAGTGCCTCCCAGAGCGCGGGCGCGTCCACGTTGGGAATGTAGATTTCGAAGCCGTCCTCGCCGGTGTAACCCGTGCGGGCAATCAGCAGTTCCTGGACAGAGCCGTTGACCGCGACGCCGGCCTCCGCCGCGGCGTAGTACTTCAGCTCACGGACCAGGGCGTGCTGGTCAGCCGGGACGAGCTTCAGCAGGATGGCCTGGGCTGCCGGGCCCTGCACGGCGATCAAGGAAGTCTCCACGGAAGCATCCTCAACCTTCACGTCGAAACCGGCGGCGCGCTCGAGCAGCGCAGCCACAACCGCCTTGGCGTTGCCGGCGTTGGGGACCACCAAGTACCGGTCCTCGGCACGGCGGTAGGTGATGAGGTCGTCGATGATGCCGCCGTCGGCGTCACAGATCAGCGAGTACTTGGCCTTGCCCAGGGCCACCGCGGACAACTTTCCGGCAAGGGCAAAGTCCAGGAAGGCTGGCGCCTCGGGGCCGGTGACCCAGACTTCGCCCATGTGGGAGAGATCGAACAGGCCGGCGGCGTTGCGGACGGCGTGGTGTTCGGCCAGTTCGGAGTTGTATTTGAGGGGCATCTGCCAGCCGCCGAAGTCCGTGAAGGACGCGCCCAGTTTTTTGT
>NZ_JBNHFC010000043.1:0-4697 GCF_059089885.1 Arthrobacter sp. Y3221159 | reverse complement strand
GGGTGTGGGAGAGTAGGACACCGCCGGACAACACATCACGGTCGAGGCCCCAACCACAGGTTGGGGCCTCCCGCATTTAAACAACCAACCACCAAACGTCATGCACTGTCGCCGGCCCCCCACCGGATAACAGCCGCCCTGGCACCTAGACTCGTCTCATGACCCGTTCAGCAGATGCCCCCGGCCGGCGCGCCACCATCCTGGACGTTGCGGCTGCTGCAGGTGTCTCCCGCCAGACCGTTACCCGGGCCATGAATGACATGCCTGGTATCAGTGCGGCCACGCGAGAGCGGGTCCAGAAGTGCGCAGGGGAGTTGGGCTACTCCCCAAGCCGGTTCGCAAAAGGGCTTGTCCAGGGCGCGCGGACCTCGGTAGGCCTGGCAATCCCGGATCTGGCCAACCCCTACTTCCCTGCTTTTGCGTCCAGCGTGGTGGAAGCTGCCACGCAGCGGGGCTGGAACGTCGTGATGGATGATTATGGGCACGGCACAGGTAGTGGTCTCGATGCTGTTACCCGGCTGGCACCCCAGGTTGACGCCCTGATCGGGTACCTCGGGGAGCATGGGGCCGAGGCGCAGTCCCTCATGGGCAGCCGCCCCGTGGTGGGCCTGGACTACCCGGACGGCAGTTCCGCCGGCAGCATCGGATTCGACTACCCGCACGCAGCCAGGCTGGCCTTAGATCATTTGACCACCGCCGGTCGGCACAAGGTGGCCTTCCTGGACTCGGACCAGGGCGGCCCGGCTGCCAGCCGTGGGGCCGCTGTTGCCGCGGCCGCTGCGGCAGCAGGCATCCCGTTGACTAAGGTCCAGTCCTCCCCGTCCGCCACGGCTGCCCGCGACGCAGTTGACGGGCTGCTTGACGAAGAGCCGGAAGTGGAAGCGCTGCTGGCGTTCAATGATGTGATGGCGGCAGGTGCGCTGAAGGCACTCCACGGTTCAGGAAGGTCTGTCCCTGAGGACTGTGCCGTCATCGGCATGGATGGCATTCCTTTGGGCGAACTCGTCACTCCCGAGCTGACCACCCTCGCCCTTGACCTGCGCGCGGTGGGCCGGGCCGCCGTCGACCTCCTGGAAGCACTGCTCTCCGGTGCGGTGGCGCCGGGAAGCACCGCTGCTTCACTCACCCTCCGGCACGAACTCATCGTCCGTCAATCCGGCTGAGGGCCTATTCAAAAGGCGCGACGGCAGCTAGGCTTGATCGCGTTCGTGAACGTTCACGAGGGACCCGGCCCCCTCTCCGCCAAGGAACGCCATGCCAGCCCAGCCTCCCTTTACAACAGCAGGAACCTCCCTGGCATTCGGCACTGCGCAGGAGTCGGAAGATCTTGAGGTGGGGGCAGCAGCGGTACGGGAACTGGCGTCGGTGAAACCCGGGCGCGGATCGCTCCCGGCACGCGCCTACCTTTCAAGCAACGCGCACAAGCTCTCCCTGAATGGTGAATGGCGCTTCCGGTTGAGCCTCGGAATCCGCTCTGCGCCGGCAGCCGGCTGGCAGTTGGGAGAGGACCTTGAAGGCTTCACCGCCCTGCCCGTCCCATCCAGCTGGCCAATGCACGGCCATGGCGCGCCCGCGTACACCAACGTCCAGTTCCCCTTTGCGGTCGAACCGCCGCACGTTCCTGAGTCAAACCCCATCGGAGACCACCTGCGGACCTTCGAGGCAGGACCTGCGTTCCTGCCTCATGCTGTGCTGCGGTTCGACGGAATAGAGTCCGCCGCCACCATCTGGCTGAACGGGGTGGAACTGGGAACCACCCGCGGGAGCAGGCTGCCCCACGAGTTCGACGTCTCAGGCGTCCTGGTGGAAGGGACCAATACGCTTGCCGTAAGGGTGGCCCAGTTCTCGGCTGCCAGCTACGTCGAAGACCAGGACATGTGGTGGCTCCCGGGAATTTTCCGGGATGTCACACTCCAGGCCCGGCCGGCGGCTGGCATCGATGATCTCTTCGTCCATGCCGGCTATGACCACGGAAGTCACGAAGGCGTGCTTCGCGTCGAGGCGAGCCGGGGCGGGAAGGCGATTGACGCCGTCGTACGCGTTCCCGCATTGGGGCTGGAACTACCGGCCGGGACGGAGGTGCGCGTCCCCGGCGTCGAACCCTGGTCGGCTGAGCTGCCGAAACTCTACGATGCATCGGTCAGCACTCCGGGCGAGACTGTCAGCTTGCAGCTGGGCTTCCGCAGCCTCACCATCGAAGATGCCCAGTTTGAGGTCAACGGCCGGCGGATCCTGCTGCGCGGCGTTAACCGCCACGAACACCATCCCCGCCTGGGCCGCGTTGTTCCCCGGGATGTTGTGGAGGCTGAGCTGCGGCTGATGAAGCAGCACAACATCAACGCCATCCGCACGTCCCATTACCCGCCGCATCCCGAATTCCTGGCGCTTGCCGACCGGCTCGGCTTCTACGTAGTCCTTGAATGCGACCTGGAAACGCACGGGTTTGAAAGTGCCGGCTGGGCGCAGAATCCGAGTGAGGATCCGCAGTGGGAACCCGCGCTGCTGGACAGGATGCAGCGAACGGTCGAGCGGGACAAGAACCATCCGTCCGTGATCATGTGGTCCCTCGGCAATGAGGCCGGCACCGGCAGGAACCTCGCGGCCATGTCGCGCTGGACCAAGGACCGCGACCCCTCCCGCCCCATCCACTACGAGGGGGACTGGTCCTCGCCCTACGTGGACGTCTACTCACGGATGTACGCAAGCCAGGACGAAACGGCACTGATCGGGCAGGGCATCGAACCGCCCCTCGAGGACGCGGCCCTGGAGGCCCGGCGCCGGGCCATGCCCTTTGTGCTGTGCGAGTACGCGCATGCCATGGGGAACGGCCCCGGCGGCATGACCGAGTACCAGGAGCTCTTCGAGCGGCATCCGCGCCTTATGGGCGGCTTCGTGTGGGAGTGGCTGGAGCACGGCATCACCGTGCAGTCCGCTGAGGGTGGTGAGTACTTCGGGTACGGCGGCGATTTCGGTGAGGAAATTCACGACGGCAACTTCGTCACGGACGGCCTGGTGGACGCGGACCGTAGACCGCGGCCGGGACTTCTGGACTACAAGAAAGTCGTCGAGCCGCTCAGGATTGAGGTGGCCGGGGACTGGTCCGGGTTCCGGATCCGCAACCTGCAGGACTTCGCCGACACCTCCGCGTATGAGTTCCGCTACACCGTTGAGACCGACGGCGGCCTGCTGGACGCCGGACCGGTACAGCTCGCGCCGTTGCCGCCGCAGTCCGAAACTGCGGTTCCCTTGCCCGCCGCCGTTGCGGACAGTGCCGCCGCACTTGCCCGTGCCGGACAGGCAGCGGTCTTGACGGGGCGGGCGGTTCTTGCGGCCGATTCTTCCTGGGCTGCCGCAGGCCATGAAATTTCATGGGGCCAGTCCGTCCTATCTGCCAGTACTGCTGAGCCTGCAGCGACCGAACGTGTCCTTGTCCTGGAAAACGAGCTGAGGCTGGGTCCGGCAGTCTTCAGCCGGATCACCGGGATGCCCATCCTCCTGGGAGATCTGCCTGTTGAGAAGCTGGGGCTGGTGCTGTGGTGGGCGCCCACCGACAACGACCTGGGCCGGGAATGGGCCAGCGAGGACCCGCGCCCGCTCGGCACGCAGTGGAAGGACGCCGGGTTGAACCGGCTGCACACCCGGCTTGTCGGCATCAGTGCCGAGGTAACGGCCGACGGCGGTGAGCGGCTCACGGTCCGCACGCGTGTGGGTGCCGCGGACAAGCAGTACGGAGTTCAGGTGGCTTATTCCTGGACCAGCGACGGCGCGTCCCTGGCTCTCCAGGCGAACGTCCGCCCGGAAGGGACCTGGGTCAACGCCGGCTTTGAGGTGGAATGGGCACGTATCGGCCTGGAGCTTGTCCTAGCAGGAGAGACGTCAGCAGTGAGCTGGTTCGGGAAAGGCCCGCACCAGAGTTACCCGGACACCGGCCAAGGTGCCCTTACGGGATGGTTCTCCCTTCCGCTCGCCGACCTGGACGTGGACTATGTCCGCCCCCAGGAATCAGGTGCGCGCTCCGGAGTCCGTTCCGCCTCCTTGGACGTTGCCGGAAGCCTGCTGCAGGTCAGGGGTGAGCCTTTTGCCCTGACAGTACGGCCGTACAGCCTGGCAGTCCTTGACGCGGCAGCCCACCGGCCAGAGCTTGGGGCAGATGGCATGACCTACATGTACCTGGACCATGTGCAGCGGGGAGTGGGCACGGCGGCTTGTGGGCCTGGTGTCCTGAAGCCGTACCGGCTGAAGCCCCGGGCGGCAGAGTTCACTCTCGTCTTCCGGACGGTAGGGGAAAGTCCAGTGTGAGCCACTGCACACTTGCCCGCCGCGGGCGGTCTGGTACTGATGGCCCTCTGTTTGACCCTGGAATTCCCGTCATCACGGGGATTGTGGGGTTATGACTGACGAGGCAGGGGCGATTTGCCGTGAGCTTTATGGGCGTGTATTGTTTTCTGAGTCGCCGCCGCTGAAGCGGAAAAATAGCGGCCAAACCCCCTTTGAACAGCCTGGAAAAATGGTCCGCCTGCTAGCGCGCCTTGACCCGGTGGGGACTGATCACGAATGCTGCAACTGCTGGAAAGCGGATTTGCAAAGTATTCGGCGGTCGGGTAAGTTTGAAAAGTTGCTCCGGAGCGATCCTGAATGTTTGGTTTGGGTGGTGCCGGGTGTGTCTGTTGTTTGAGAACTCAATAGTGTGCCAAGTT
>NZ_JBNHFC010000042.1:0-5341 GCF_059089885.1 Arthrobacter sp. Y3221159 | reverse complement strand
TGCCGGATCGTGCCGCCCCTGTGGCATTGGTTTGGTGTTTTTGGCTGGTTTCAAATTTTGTGCAGCTTTTGCTGGTGTTATTTCCACTGGTTTTGGTTGTGTCTGTTTTTCTTCAACGGAGAGTTTGATCCTGGCTCAGGATGAACGCTGGCGGCGTGCTTAACACATGCAAGTCGAACGATGAACCCTGCTTGCGGGGGGATTAGTGGCGAACGGGTGAGTAACACGTGAGTAACCTGCCCTTGACTCTGGGATAAGCCTGGGAAACTGGGTCTAATACCGGATATGACCTTCCATCGCATGGTGGTTGGTGGAAAGCTTTTTGTGGTTTTGGATGGACTCGCGGCCTATCAGCTTGTTGGTGAGGTAATGGCTTACCAAGGCGACGACGGGTAGCCGGCCTGAGAGGGTGACCGGCCACACTGGGACTGAGACACGGCCCAGACTCCTACGGGAGGCAGCAGTGGGGAATATTGCACAATGGGCGCAAGCCTGATGCAGCGACGCCGCGTGAGGGATGACGGCCTTCGGGTTGTAAACCTCTTTCAGTAGGGAAGAAGCGAAAGTGACGGTACCTGCAGAAGAAGCGCCGGCTAACTACGTGCCAGCAGCCGCGGTAATACGTAGGGCGCAAGCGTTATCCGGAATTATTGGGCGTAAAGAGCTCGTAGGCGGTTTGTCGCGTCTGCCGTGAAAGTCCGGGGCTCAACTCCGGATCTGCGGTGGGTACGGGCAGACTAGAGTGATGTAGGGGAGACTGGAATTCCTGGTGTAGCGGTGAAATGCGCAGATATCAGGAGGAACACCGATGGCGAAGGCAGGTCTCTGGGCATTAACTGACGCTGAGGAGCGAAAGCATGGGGAGCGAACAGGATTAGATACCCTGGTAGTCCATGCCGTAAACGTTGGGCACTAGGTGTGGGGGACATTCCACGTTTTCCGCGCCGTAGCTAACGCATTAAGTGCCCCGCCTGGGGAGTACGGCCGCAAGGCTAAAACTCAAAGGAATTGACGGGGGCCCGCACAAGCGGCGGAGCATGCGGATTAATTCGATGCAACGCGAAGAACCTTACCAAGGCTTGACATGGACCGGACCGCCGCAGAAATGTGGTTTCCCCTTTGGGGCTGGTTTACAGGTGGTGCATGGTTGTCGTCAGCTCGTGTCGTGAGATGTTGGGTTAAGTCCCGCAACGAGCGCAACCCTCGTTCTATGTTGCCAGCACGTGATGGTGGGGACTCATAGGAGACTGCCGGGGTCAACTCGGAGGAAGGTGGGGACGACGTCAAATCATCATGCCCCTTATGTCTTGGGCTTCACGCATGCTACAATGGCCGGTACAAAGGGTTGCGATACTGTGAGGTGGAGCTAATCCCAAAAAGCCGGTCTCAGTTCGGATTGGGGTCTGCAACTCGACCCCATGAAGTCGGAGTCGCTAGTAATCGCAGATCAGCAACGCTGCGGTGAATACGTTCCCGGGCCTTGTACACACCGCCCGTCAAGTCACGAAAGTTGGTAACACCCGAAGCCGGTGGCCTAACCCCTTGTGGGAGGGAGCCGTCGAAGGTGGGACTGGCGATTGGGACTAAGTCGTAACAAGGTAGCCGTACCGGAAGGTGCGGCTGGATCACCTCCTTTCTAAGGAGCGCCTTACAACTGCCCGTCCCGGGCGAATGTCCGGGTGTGGTGTTGTCAGGAGTACTGCCCGTAGCACGGACGTATGTTTCGTGGCGGGTGCTCATGGGTGGAATATCAACGAATAGCGGCTGCCTGGTTCTGGTCTTGTCTAGTACGGATGCTTTTGTGGTGTCCTGGAACGGCGGGGCCGGGGGTTTGGGTGGTTTAGTGTTTGGCACACTGTTGGGTCCTGAGGCAACAGGGCCAGGGGATGGCCGGTCATGGTTTGTGCTGTGGGTGGTGGTTTCCTGGGTTTGTTTGTTTCTGGTTTCCCTGCCATGTCGTTTCATGCGCTGTTGGTCTCCTTTTTGTGGGGGCTGTGTGTGTGGGGTGTGTGGTGTGGGGTTGTTGTTTGAGAACTACATAGTGGACGCGAGCATCTTCCATGAAGGACCCCTTGGGTTTTTTGTGGGAAGCAATTTCCAAGAATTGGAACCTGGATCTGGCCGCGCCTGTTTGAGACTCTTTCGGGGGTTGATGGGGTGTGGTTGGTTTTGTGGTTCTCTCGAGTGTTTTTGTTGTTGATCTTTTGTGGTCAAGTTTTTAAGAGCACACGGTGGATGCCTTGGCATTAGGAGCCGAAGAAGGACGTAGGAATCTGCGATAAGCCTGGGGGAGTCGATAACCGGACTGTGATCCCAGGGTGTCCGAATGGGGAAACCCCGCCAAGCGCGCGAGTGACTTGGTGACCCGTACCTGAACACATAGGGTGCGTGGAGGGAACGCGGGGAAGTGAAACATCTCAGTACCCGCAGGAAGAGAAAACAATAGTGATTCCGTTAGTAGTGGCGAGCGAACGCGGATCAGGCTAAACCGTTCCATGTGTGATAGCCGGCGGGCGTTGCATGGTCGGGGTTGTGGGACTTTCCATACCAGTTCTGCCGGGCTGGTGGGGTGTGATGTGCGCGCATAGGTGAACGGTTTTGAAAGGCCGGCCAGAGAGGGTGTTAGTCCCGTAACCGTAATGCGTTGTCACCGCCTGTGAGAGTATCCCAAGTAGTACGGGGCCCGAGAAATCCCGTGCGAATCTGTCAGGACCACCTGATAAGCCTAAATACTCCCTAATGACCGATAGCGGACCAGTACCGTGAGGGAAAGGTGAAAAGTACCCCGGGAGGGGAGTGAAACAGTACCTGAAACCGTGTGCTTACAATCCGTCGGAGCAGCCTTGTAGCTGTGACGGCGTGCCTTTTGAAGAATGAGCCTGCGAGTTAGTGTTACGTCGCGAGGTTAACCCGTGTGGGGCAGCCGTAGCGAAAGCGAGTCTGAATAGGGCGTGTGAGTGGCGTGATCTAGACCCGAAGCGAAGTGATCTACCCATGGCCAGGTTGAAGCGACGGTAAGACGTCGTGGAGGACCGAACCCACTTCAGTTGAAAATGGAGGGGATGAGCTGTGGGTAGGGGTGAAAGGCCAATCAAACTTCGTGATAGCTGGTTCTCCCCGAAATGCATTTAGGTGCAGCGTTGCGTGTTTCTTGCTGGAGGTAGAGCTACTGGATGGCTAATGGGCCCTACAAGGTTACTGACGTCAGCCAAACTCCGAATGCCGGTAAGTGAGAGCGCAGCAGTGAGACTGTGGGGGATAAGCTTCATAGTCGAGAGGGAAACAGCCCAGACCACCAACTAAGGCCCCTAAGCGTGTGCTAAGTGGGAAAGGATGTGGAGTTGCTCAGACAACCAGGAGGTTGGCTTAGAAGCAGCCATCCTTAAAAGAGTGCGTAATAGCTCACTGGTCAAGTGATTCCGCGCCGACAATGTAGCGGGGCTCAAGTACACCGCCGAAGTTGTGGCATTCATACATGTTCTAAGCCTTTGTGGTTCAGGAGTATGGATGGGTAGGGGAGCGTCGTGTGGGCAGTGAAGTCGCGGTGGAAACCAGCGGTGGAGCCTACACGAGTGAGAATGCAGGCATGAGTAGCGAAAGACGGGTGAGAAACCCGTCCGCCGGATGATCAAGGGTTCCAGGGTCAAGCTAATCTGCCCTGGGTAAGTCGGGACCTAAGGCGAGGCCGACAGGCGTAGTCGATGGACAACGGGTTGATATTCCCGTACCGGCGAAAAACCGCCCATGTTGAACAGGGGATACTAACTGCCCGAGACCTGCCCGACACCCCTTGTGGGTGAAGGGTTTTGGTGGAGCGCAGGACCTGATCCTGGGAGGCAAGCGTATTAACAGGTGTGACGCAGGAAGGTAGCCGAGCCGGGCGATGGTTGTCCCGGTCTAAGGATGTAGGGCGAGTGGTAGGCAAATCCGCCACTCATTGTGCCTGAGATCTGATGGGACCCCCGTATGGGGGGATTCGGTGATCCTATGCTGCCGAGAAAAGCATCGACGCGAGGTTTTAGCCGCCCGTACCCCAAACCGACACAGGTGATCAGGTAGAGAATACTAAGGCGATCGAGAGAATTATGGTTAAGGAACTCGGCAAAATGCCCCCGTAACTTCGGGAGAAGGGGGGCCCCAACCTTGAACGGACCATGCGTCCGGGAGGGGATCGGGGCCGCAGAGACCAGGGGGAAGCGACTGTTTACTAAAAACACAGGTCCGTGCGAAGTCGCAAGACGATGTATACGGACTGACTCCTGCCCGGTGCTGGAAGGTTAAGAGGACCGGTTAGCCTGTAAGGGCGAAGCTGAGAATTTAAGCCCCAGTAAACGGCGGTGGTAACTATAACCATCCTAAGGTAGCGAAATTCCTTGTCGGGTAAGTTCCGACCTGCACGAATGGAGTAACGACTTCCCCGCTGTCTCAACCATAAACTCGGCGAAATTGCAGTACGAGTAAAGATGCTCGTTACGCGCAGCAGGACGGAAAGACCCCGAGACCTTTACTATAGTTTGGTATTGGTGTTCGGAGTGGCTTGTGTAGGATAGGTGGGAGACGTTGAAGCCCGGACGCCAGTTCGGGTGGAGTCATCGTTGAAATACCACTCTGGTCACTTTGGACATCTAACTTCGGCCCGTAATCCGGGTCAGGGACAGTGCCTGATGGGTAGTTTAACTGGGGCGGTTGCCTCCTAAAAAGTAACGGAGGCGCCCAAAGGTTCCCTCAGCCTGGTTGGCAATCAGGTGTCGAGTGTAAGTGCACAAGGGAGCTTGACTGTGAGAGAGACATCTCGAGCAGGGACGAAAGTCGGGACTAGTGATCCGGCGGTACATTGTGGAATGGCCGTCGCTCAACGGATAAAAGGTACCTCGGGGATAACAGGCTGATCTTGCCCAAGAGTCCATATCGACGGCATGGTTTGGCACCTCGATGTCGGCTCGTCGCATCCTGGGGCTGGAGTAGGTCCCAAGGGTTGGGCTGTTCGCCCATTAAAGCGGTACGCGAGCTGGGTTTAGAACGTCGTGAGACAGTTCGGTCCCTATCCGCTGCGCGCGCAGGAAATTTGAGAAGGGCTGTCCTTAGTACGAGAGGACCGGGACGGACGAACCTCTGGTGTGTCAGTTGTACTGCCAAGTGCACCGCTGATTAGCTACGTTCGGATGGGATAACCGCTGAAAGCATCTAAGCGGGAAGCTCGCTTCAAGATGAGATTTCCATACACATTTATGTGTGAGAGGCCCCCAGCCAGACCACTGGGTTGATAGGCCGGATGTGGAAGCGAGGACTAACGACTCGTGAAGCTGACCGGTACTAATAGGCCAACAACTTACACCACAAA
>NZ_JBNHFC010000041.1:0-5481 GCF_059089885.1 Arthrobacter sp. Y3221159 | reverse complement strand
CCTGGTGGTCCTCAATGACGTGAACTCCGGCAATGTGTGGCTGGTCAACCAGAACATGCAGCTGGTCAACAACTGGGACGACGTCATCCCGCCCAAGGAAACGTCTGACGACGCCGACAAGGACTCAGCCGACGAGGTCCAGCAAACCGTCCTTCCCGACCGCACCAAACCCAACAGCCCGCCCACGGCCAAGCCTGACTCCTTCGGTGTCAGGGCCGGCAAAACAACCATCCTGCCGGTCCTGGACAACGATTCGGACCCCGACGGCGACATCCTCACCCTCCGCCCGCCGGCCGAGGTGAAATCGGGAACCCTGTCCGGCATCTATGGCGATACCGGATTCCAGATCTCCGTACCCGCCGACAAGACGGGCGCCGACTCCTTCCAGTACACCGTGGACGACGGCCGCGGGCTGTCCGCCACTGCCGACGTGCAGCTGCGCGTGGTGCCCGCGGGCGAAAATTCGGCACCTCAGCAGAAACCGAACCGCGAGACCACCCTGGTGCTCCAGCAGGGCAGGACCCTCACCCAAAACATCCTGACCAACTGGATCGACCCCGACGGCGACGACCTCTTCGCCGAAGCCGTGTCCAGCCCCGACCCGCTGGACCAGGTACGGATCAGGCCGGACGGCCAGCTCACCTTCCAGGACTCCGGCACGGCGCCCGGCCGCAAGACCCTTACCGTCCGGATCTCCGACGGCACGGCCACCGCCGAGGGACGGATCATCGTTGACGTCCGCCCACCCGGAGCCCTGCCGCCCGTAGCCAACGCCGACCACGTCGTCGCCGTTGCCGGTACTGACACAGTGATCGCCCCCCTGAAGAACGACACCGACCCCCAGGGCGGGTCCCTGCGCCTTGCCCAGGCCGGCACCGATGAGCAGTCAACCGCCACGCTCGGGGCGGACCAGCAAACCTTCACCTTCAACTCCGCGGTCCTGGGCGCACACTACGTCTCTTACCTGGTGACCAACGGCCCCGCCAGCGCCCAGCAGCTGGTTCGCGTCGACGTCGTTCCCGGCAACAATGAGGGCGCGCCCGTAGCTGTGCGCGATATCGCCCTGCTGCCCACCGGCGGGAGCGTGCTGGTGGACGTGCTGGGCAACGATTCCGATCCTTCCGGCGGCGTCCTGGTGGTCCAGTCCGTCACGGCGGATTCGGGCCTTCCCGTCAGCGTTTCGGTCCTGGACCATTCGGTGATCCGCGTGACGGACATCCGTGCCGAGGGCCAGCTCACCCTGAAGTACACCATCTCCAACGGGCGCTCTTCGGCCAGTGGCGAGATCGCCGTCCTGCTGGTCCCTGCGCCGGCCAAACTCCAACCCCCGCAGGCCAAGCCGGACGAAGCCACAGTGCGGGCCGGCGACGTGGTGACCATTCCCGTCCTGGACAACGACACAGACCCCAACGGGGGAGAACTGGCCCTGGTGCCGGAACTGGCCCAGGAACCCGAGGCCGCGGATGGACGGATGTTCGTTTCCGGAGACGCGCTCCGCTTTATCGCGGGTGAAGCGCCCAAGACGGTCTACGCCATCTATAAGGTCCGCAACGATACGGGGCAGGTGGACTCCCAGCAGGTCACCATCCGGATCCAGGCCCGGGACGACGAACACAACTCGCGCCCGGAGCCGAAGAACCTGACGGCCCGCGTCGTGTCCGGGATGTCCGTGAAGATCCCGGTACCGCTGGATGGCATTGATGCCAATGGCGATTCCGTCCAGCTGACCGGCATTGACAAGGCCGCGGCCTTGGGCACTGCCACCGTTAGGGATGGTTACCTTGAGTTCACCGCCGCGGGTGACGCCAAAGGCACCGATACCTTCACGTACCGGGTACGGGACCGGATCGGCGCCGAAAACACGGGAACCGTCATCGTGGGCATCGCGCCCCCGGAGGCGAACAACCAGAACCCCATCGCGGTGGAGGATTTCATCGACGTCAGGCCGGGGCGCAAGGTCGCAGTGGATGTCCTCGCCAACGATTCGGACCCCGACGGCGACCCGATCGCCCTGCGCTCCAACGCGTTCGAGGCACTGCCCGGGCTGCAGGTGGAAGCCACCGAGGACTCCAAGGTGCTTTTCACGGCCCCGCCGGAGGCAGGCAACGCCAGCATCGGCTACGGCATCCAGGACGACAAGAAGGCCGAGGCGGGCGCCGCCGTCCGGATCCGCGTCAGTCCCGACGCCGAGCTGAAGCGGCCCGCAGCGAAGGACGACAGGGTCACCCCGGCCGAAACCCTGGGCAAGACCGCCGTGGATGTGCCGGTGCTGAAGAACGATTCCGATGCCGACGGCGTGGCAGCAGACCTCAAGATCAGCCTTCCCGACGGCAACCCCAATGCCCGGGACGGCGGGTCTGGAAACGTCGTGGTGGCCCTGGCTCCGCAGGACCAGCTCATTCCCTACACTGTCACCGACGTGGACGGCCTCAGTTCAACAGCAATCATGTGGATCCCCGGGCAGGGAGCCCAGTACCCCAGCCTGGCCAAGACTGAGACCGTGGAAGTGATGGCGGGGAAGGAGGTCACCCTCCAGCTCAACGAGTACGTCCGGGTACGGGAAGGAAAGCGGCCCCGCATCACGGTGGCGGATTCCGTGCAGGTCCAGGGGGCTTCACCTGAGAACATCATCGCCGGGGACGGAACTGCGCTCCGCTATGCGGCGAAGCCGGACTACGTTGGTCCTGGCTCGCTGACCTTCGAAGTCACCGACGGCAACGGCCCTGACGATCCCGACGGGCTGAAATCCACCCTGGTGGTCATGACGAAGGTAATCCCGGATCCCAACGCCAACCACGCGCCCACCTTCAGTGGAGCAACCCTGGACGTGCCCAAGGCAGAAACGGCACGGCTGGACCTTGGCCCGCTGGCAACGGACGTTGATGAGCAGGATAAGGGCAACCTGAAATTCGAGCTCGACGGCGGGCTCCCGGCTGGCTTCTCGGCCACAGTTAATGGCTCGGTCCTGGAAGTCCGGGCCGAAACCTCGGTGGCTGCCGGGTTCACCGGCAACATTCCCGTCCGGGTCAGCGATGGCAGGTCCCCGGCCGCCAGAGCGAACATTGCGGCGCGCCACGTCGCCTCCACCCGGCCGATGCCCGTCGCGAACGATGACGCGGTGGAGAAGGCCAATGCCGGCAAGGCTGAAACGGTCAATGTCCTCGGCAACGACGGAAATCCCTTCCCTGACGCGCCACTGAAAATCGTGGCCGCGGGCGTGGAAACCGGGTCCGCCGCGGGCCAGGCAACGTTCGACGGCGACAACGTCACCGTGACGCCGGCCCAGGGCTTCAAGGGCGTGCTGGTGGTCCGCTACACGGTGGTGGACAAGACCGGTGACGTGTCCAGGCAGGCCACCGGCCGCCTCCGCCTCACCGTCCGCGACGTGCCCGACGCGCCGTCGGCGCCCACCGCCACCGACGTCCGCAGCCGGACGGCCGTGCTCAAGTGGGCCCCGCCGTCGGACAATGGCGCCGCCATCACCGGCTACCGGGTTGAATCAAACAGCGGCTTTACGCAGTCCTGCCCCACCACCACCTGCACGCTGTCCGGCCTGACAAACGACGTCAAGTACGTCTTCACGGTCATCGCCGAGAATGAGGTGGGCAAGTCCCAGCCGTCCGCAGCCTCGAACGAGATCCGGCCGGATGAGAAGCCCTCGCCCCCGGAAGCGCCCTCCGTGAAGGCCGGCGACAAGGACATGGTCATCACCTGGCCCGCCGCCAGGACCGAAGGCTCCGCGGTCAAGCACTACAACCTGGAGATCTCTCCGCCCCCGGCCAACGGCGTGGCAGTCAGGAACGAAGTGGCAGGCCTGAACTACACCTGGACCGGCCTGACCAACGGCGTGAAGTACCGGGTCCGGGCCCAGGCGGTCAATGAACTCGGTGCCTCTGACTGGGGCATCTACTCTGTGGAGGACAATCCCGCCGGACTTCCCGCTGCACCCGCTGCCCCCACCACGGCAGTGGCCTCCGCAGTGGGCAGCGAAAACCAGATCCGGGTGGACTGGGCTGAACCTGACACCAACGGGGATCCCATCCGGAACTACTACGTCACCATGAGCGGGGGCGGTGCTGCCCCCCAGACCCAGGTGGTGGCAGGAACAACGCGCACCGCCGTATTCCGTGCGCAAAACTCGGAGACGGGCTACACCTTCACGGTCCAGGCGGAAAACAAAGCCGGCAAGGGCGCCGACAGCCCGCCCTCCGCGCCCCGACGGGCCACCGGGAAGCTCGCCCAGGTGACCGGCGTCAGCGCCACGCCCGCGAACACGGAAGGGGCGGGCCGGCACATCACTATCCAGTTCAACCGGCTCACCGACGCGCAGCGCAATGGTTCCCGGGCCGAGGAAGTCAGCTACCGGTACTCCGCCGGCGGACAAAGCGGGCCCATCAGCCCCGGCCAGACCGTGGGCGGCTTCACCAACGGGCAGGCCCTGTCCGTCACCGTCACGGCGGTCTCCACGGTTGCCCCCAGTTCCGACGCCAGTGCGCCCGCCCGGGTGACGCCTTATGGTTCACCCGGCACACCGTCAGCCAGCGGCACCAATGGACGGTTGAACGACCAGACCGTCACGCTCAGCTGGTCCTCACCCTCAACGTCCACCAACGACGTCGCCGAAACCAGGATCCAGATCAGCGGAGGCGGCTGGGAAACGGTAGCGCCATCCGGCAGCCGCACGATCAACACCGGCGGTTGGGAGCAGTCCCGCACCATCACCGTGCAGACCTTCAACTCCCTCGGCACCGGAAGCCCGCAGGTCAGTGCGACCGCCACGTCGGGCAAGAGGGGTGAGTGGACCACCCGGCTCAGCTCGGCGGATCCGAAGTTCGTGAGGGATTGCACCTACACCCTGGGCGGCGCCAACTACCGGCCCGCGCCGTACTACGACTGTGACGGCATCAACGCGCACCAGCCGCCCTGGCTTTATGTCGCCGACCAGCACACCCTGGTGGTCCGCTGCTACATCATCCAAAGCGACCACTGGACCCCCAACCCGATCCGCACCTGGTATCGGATTGAGGCAGGCTCGGCCAGCAACGTGGGGCGCTATGTCAAGGCAGGTTCCACCACCCTCGGCGAACCCGGGAACGTAGGGGTGCCGCCATGCTGACACGCCAAGCTCTTGGAGCGGCAGGCCAGGCGGTGGGGGAGGCCTCCCCATCGCGTCCCGCCAGGCCCTTGGGTAGGCTTTCCCGGGAAACGGGGAGCCCAATACCAGGCTTTCCGCTGTGCAGGCCTGGGGGCCACCGCAACAATCTGAGGAACATAACGCTGTGACAAGTCTGCTGGGGAAACTTGGGCTCAAACGGCGCCACAAGAGAATCGTCAACGGTACCGCTTTTGGTGCCGCCGTGGCTGTCGTGGTGACCGGCGCCGTGCTCTATCCGGGGTTTAAGACCACTGAGGTGGAGTTGAATGACGGTGGTGTGTGGGTGGTGTCGAAGTCGAAGAACGCGGTGGGGCGGTTGAATTATC
>NZ_JBNHFC010000040.1:0-6458 GCF_059089885.1 Arthrobacter sp. Y3221159 | reverse complement strand
CCACCCTGACCACGGACTCCCGGTACGCGCACCTCATGCCCTCGTCCAGACAGTCCGGCGCCGCCATCGCAACCGCTGCGCTGGCCCGCTAGAACTGGACGTACCGGCCCCGCCACTCGCCTGGCGCGGGGCGGCGGACGTCGGCGGCCGGGACCCAGCAGTTGAGGTGCTGTTGCTTGTCGTCCGTCCAGACAAGGTCCACCCAGTCCTGGGTGTAGAAGGTGGCATAGCCGTGGACCTCTACCGTGCCGCCGCCTACCAGCGGGACCTGGGCGATGACCTCCGGCTCGGTGCGGTGCTCGAACCTCGTCACCCGGCCAACGTCCAGCTCTGGCGCCAGGTCGGCGTACTCGTATTCGGTGCCGTCTAGGACGAACTTGGTTGGCGTGTCGAAGAGACCCATGCCGCCACTAAACCACGAAAAGCGCCCCACCTCCGAAGAGATGGGGCGCCGTGTGGATAACTCTAAGCAACCGCCTTGGGCGCTAATGTGGAGCAGTGAAAATTATCGGCGTGATCCGCTCCAAAGAAACCCAGACCATCGAGATCGAAGCCAACTCCTACGAGGAAGGCCGCGCCCAGCTCACTGCACAGGTACCCGAAGGCTGGGCACTGCAGACCATCCGGGCCGAGCGGTAGGAGGTTACTGTCCGGCGGGCGTAAGTACCGCTTGCAGCCAGGCGCTGCCAAAGCCTACGGGAGCACTTACGAGAAGGCTCACCCAAGCAGATTGGCGGCGGACCTTTTTTTCGTGAGTGCGTTGCTCCTCCGCGGCCTTGGTGATGGTCTTGACCACGGGGTAGGACCTCCTCCACCACCGGACGCCCTTCGTGCAGGCCTCGGCGACCTCCTTCGCTCTGTCCATGAGCAGTGCCGCCCGGTGATTGTCGAGGAGGACTTGGTGGTTACGGTTCAGTGCCATGTAGAACCTGCCAGGCGCAGATGCAGAGTGGCCGGAATTGTTGATGGTGATTGTCAGCAGCCAGCGCGCCTCAGTGTCAGAGGGAGATACGTCCGCGGGATAGACGACGATGGAAACCTCATTGAGTTGGGCGTCCGTCATCCCGCCGATCTCATCGAGCGTCCTCGAAACGCCCTTCACCTTGTAGACGACCTGCCCGCCCGCGGCCAACTCCTCGCCGAATGCCTTCAAGTCCGAAGTAGTTTTCACCTGTACACGCTTCCGGTAGGAGCTACCCATGCCGGTGTCGTCCCAAGGGTTTGTTTTATCGGCCATCCGTTGGAAGAGGTTGTTCAAGCGCGCCACGGCGTCCCCCAAAATGCAGTAGTTGACGGGAAATTTCCCGGAGCTACTGTACCGCCCGGAAACCCCGGAAAGCCCCACCTCCGAAGAAGTGGGTCCTTTCGCTTGCTAACTCCCGTGCCATACGGAACTATCGCAACATGCCTACAGGAACAAGACCAGACCCCGATGACCACACCGAAGCAGTCATGAGAATCATCCGGGCGGCCATGGACGCATCGGAGATCAACACCGCAGACCTAGCCCGCAAGACAGAGATTCCCCGGGCAACCCTGTCCCGTGTGGTGAACGCGAAACGCCAACCGTATCTCGGCCAACTCCGCAAGATCAGCGCAGCCCTTGGGATTCCGCTACCGAACCTCATGGCCCAAGCCGATGAAGCCCTGGCCTCCGGCACGTAGTGAACTTAACCGGTCTTATGGGAGCCCTATACTGGGGCTTACTCGCGGGCCGCTATGGCCTGACTTTTCTAGGGGGAACCATGCAGGAACTGACCGCACTCATCGAAGCTTTGAGCCAGGACCCGTTGGTGAGCGATGAGACTCGCGCCGCTGCCGAGGCGGCTCTTGCAGCCCACACGGAAGAGATGTCCGTGTGGGCTGACCTTGCCGAGCAGGACCGCGCTACTAGGCCTTGATAACCCCTGCACGGCCGATGCGGAACGTACCGGACGTGCCGACGAACTCCACGCAGAACTCGATAAGAGTCGTGCCTGCCGGGATGGTCCACTTAGGGGTCCGGAGGATCCCTGACGCGGGCCTGTAGGCCAGCGGGAAGGACGGGTCGGTGATTGAGAAGTCGGTCGGGTTCTTAAGCAGCGCGTACCCGGCATCGCGGAAACGCAGGGAGATGCGGAATCTCGTCGTGCCAACCCAGTCGTTGTCCGTCTGGAACTCCGCGAACGCATGGACCTGATCCGTACCGGCGATGAAACCGGAATTGGCCGTTCGGAACAGCATCACGTCAACGTCTGTCGCGGCCAGCGTGACCTGCTGCCACTCCCCGGGGACTTCGTCGGCGCGGGCGACCTTGCTCTTGGTTGCGGAGGATGCGGCCTGGCTAAGGCGGACCACCTGCCAGCCGGTAGCGACACCCGAGGCATTCCCGGTCATGAACGGGTTGCCCGTGATGATGCCCGTCTGGATAGGGCTGGTGATGAGAGTATCCCTTGGTGGGACGACGACCGACAGTGCGGCGGCGATGCGCTTACCTACGGCTGCTGCCCCGAGGGACGAGTAGTGCGTTCCGTCGTAGGTCACGCCAGACAGCGGAGCCCCGGTGCTAGGGTCCGCTAGCGGGGTGTGCTGGTCCACGAACACAACTCCCGGGTTCGACTCTGCGTAGGACTTGATCCATGCATTCACGTCGAACACGAACGCCTGTTGGGCTGTCGTCCAGCCTGTGAACGGGGGGATGTTCATGGCGATGACCCTGATCCCGTTCCGGATCAACGTCTCGTAGATGGCTTGGAGGTTGGCCTTCGTGGTGGCAGCAGTGTATGAGTTTTTGGCGTCGTTTGTCCCGCCTTCAACGAGGCACCACCCCGGCTTGAGCGCGGTGATGTTCCCGACGCGGGCGAGGATCTGGTCTGTCTTCTCGCCACTGACGCCATGGTTCCCTCCCACGAGCGTCAGGCGGCGTCCGAGCGAAGCTGCAGCCCATGTCCATGGACCACGCGTGGAATAGGACTCGTTTTCTGTGCCAGTGAAGTTGGCCGCCGTCAGCGAGTCTCCCAAGAGCGCAATCGTAGGATTTGGTTGGGCGAGGGATAGTTGCCCATAAGTGGCAGAAAGTGCCGCTCCAAGCGGCGTGCCGCGATCGGCTGCATGCTCGCCAGCCTTGGCCTCAGTGAGGAGGCGCTTACTTGTTGGCTGAACCATGGTTGTCTCCTAGACGTAGTAGGGTGCGCCGTCAGTGTCGGCAAGGATTTGGACGGCGTTCGAGCCGGCTGCAAAATAGGGGACACCGTCAGTGTCCAGAGCAATGTTTGAGATCCCAGCCGGGCCTTGGGGTCCTTGGAGGCCTGGCGGCCCGGTTTCTCCCTTGAACGCGCCTGCGGCGGCCTGCGCCTGTACAGCCTGCGCCGCCTGGCGGGCAGCCACAGCCTCGTTCTTCATGCCCTCATAGGCGGTGAAGTAGTTCTCGAAGCCGGCGCCGAACCAGCCCACCCGGTCCAGGGTGGCGTGCATGAAGGCCGGGCCGAAGCCCTTCTCATTCACCGTGATCGGGTTCGGAAGAGGGGACCCGGTCACATCCGTGATGGCAACAGGCGCCTTAGTCGGGTCGTTCGGGTCGAAGATCGTGATCGACGCGCTGACCGCCACGTTCTGGGCGTTAGACGGGTCAGCGGCGAAGATCGGGTCATAGGTGTAGGCCACAGGGGCGCTCCTTCATCTCGGGCATGAAAAAAGCGCCCCTCGAGGCGCTGCGGGGATAGGCGGGGATGGGTTACTTCGGGGTGTTAGCGGCCGCCAGCGTGCCCGCTGGGGTGCCCAGGATCGTCGCGCCGAGTCCCAGCCACACAGCGATTTCCTCAGCCGTCAGCCACCCATACAGCAGCGCGACAGGGCCGGCCGCGGCCAGCACCTTGTAGGCGTAGTTCCGAACCTTTGGGTCATGGATCCAACGGTTCGGGGTTTCCGTTGCGACGTGGTCACCCATTACTTTGCCCCTTCCTGGAACAGTTTGCCGATCTCGGCGTAAACCTCTCGGGCGAGGCCGGCGGCGTCGATCTTGGCGGCGATGGAGGCCGGTGATTCCTTGGCCAGGATGCGGGAGGTGTTGGTGTCGAGGAAGCTCAGCTGCGTTTCGGCAGTGGTGGCATCCTGCTTCAGCTCTCCCGTTTCAGGGTCACGCCAGTCGATGGGGTGCTTCCAAGTGTCCGCGGGGACGTCGCGGAGGATCTGGTAGGCGTCTCGTTCCTCGCCGTTCTTGTAGCCCCATACTCCGGGAGGCAGCTTTTTCAGGAGTTCCTCAAAGAGCTGATTCGCAATGGCCTGCGTGCCCTTATTAGTAGCGGTGACAATCTTGTCGATCTGTTCGGGTGTAGCCACGTCATCCTCCTTGGATGCTGGGGTGATGGATTCGCTGCTGTACTTAAGTCCGCCGCTGATGAGCTTTTCCGGGCGGGGTCGAAGGACGCCCAGGAGAGGGCCTGTGCCGCGGGCCGAGTAGGCTAGGCGTGCGCGGTGCGCCGGCTTCGCGCTGTACCAGTTGCCGTCCACGAACTGGTGAGGCGCAGCGAAACCGTCCTGCTGGACGACGTTAATGCCGATCTTGTCCGCGGACTCTGTGATGGCCGTGTGGCCCCACTGGTTGTACTGGTCGCCCGCATACACGAGAACATCGAACCGTTGCGGGACGAAGCCGTGGAAATAGTCGATCCGGATCCAGTATTCGTCCGGGGCCCTGTCGAGTAGCTGCTTCGCGCCGATGACGCCGCCCACGCACTGCTGCCACGGGATCCCGAAGATGAACTGCCCGAAGTGATCCACAGCGTCCACGCATTGGTTGCCGGCGAACCGGTCAGGGTTCAGCGCCTGCCCAACGACGGAGGCTAGCCAGTCTTCGCGTATGTCACTCATGGTGTCCCCCCAATTGGTGGTGTGATTTGGGTGCGGCACTGACCGCCGTCTGATGTTTCGCCGTTCGTGTAAGTGATCGTCCAGCGGCCGTCATCGCCGCAGAAAGCGGAACGAATACCACGCCCTTCCGGGCCCTGCTTGCCCTCTGGGCCGGGAACAGTAGAGTCCGCGCCGGCAGGTCCCGGCGGCCCTTGGCAAACCCCGGTAGCGCAATACTCCGTGACGGCAGCACTGATCTGTTCGGCCGTAGCGCTCTGGCCGGGTGCACCAGCAGGCCCAACACACAAGCCGGTAGCGCAGTACGCGGCCACGGTCACGGCGAGCTGTTCGACGGTGATCGGTGGGGCGTCCTTTCCGGGCGTCCCGGCCACGCCTGGAGTGCCAGGGATACCCGGGATGCCGGCCTCACCCTTGCATGCGCCGTCCTTGCAGAACTCCGCTACGGCCTTGACCACATCAGCCGGGGATGGTGTCCGCCCGTCTGCTCCTTGACAACCGTTCTGGGCGCAGTAGTCGTCCACGGCGGTTCGGATCTGCAGAGCAGTGACCACTCCGCCCACCGCTGGGATGGGCGGTGCCGGCGGAATGGTCGGAGAATCGGCCGGTTTCGCGGCCTCCTGCTCAAGCTTTTCGCAGGTATCCGCGCCCGCGTCCGTTTGCGGTTTACCCTGATCGCAGAACGCCTCCTTGGCCTCAATGGCAAGGCCCTTCTTTTGGATCTCCTGCGTTGCTCCGTATTCGGCGTTCTCCACGGCCAGACGGTAATTGTCGGCAACGAACCAGCAAAGGACGGCCACCGCGATGGCCAGCAGCAGGGAAAGCGCGAGGAGCCCGAGGGACATCCGCTTGGACGCCACACGCGAACGCCTGGCGTCCTCCTTGAACCGGGCAAGCTGGGTTTCGAACTCACTCATCGGTATCCTCCGGCCAGTCCGCGGGTTCGGGGGCAATGTTGTTGTGAATCAACTGTTCCCGCCACTTGCCCGCGGCAGCCTTGATGCGGCTGTTGTAGCGGGTGAGCCGAGCTTCCCGCGCCTGCGCTTCGGCCCGCTCACGCTGCCGGTCAGCTTCGAGCTTCGCGTACTGCTCTTTCAGAAAGGCCTCCACGGCCGCCTCCCTTCGTTCGCGCTTCTTGTCCACCCGATCGATGAGGTACTTGATCCCGGCACCGAGGGCAGCGAGAGCACCGACGACCGCGGTGATGGTCCCTGCGTCCACACGATTGGTCCTCCCTGATGGTTGGCAGTATTACCAGCCGTAAGCGATCCAGTTGACCCGGTGCGGCCTATTGAGCGCCGGGGCACCGCCGGCGTCCCGGACCTCGTAGACAAGGTCCGATTTGGACCCGTAACCGGACTGGCCCCAAAAATTCTGTGTGCCGTTCACGGTGACGTTGCCGGCGGCGGCGAACGAGACACCGGGCCCGGAGGACCAGCCGTCCCCGTTCATGAGGACCACCGAAAGTAGTCCGTTAGGGAACGCGACGGGGAAGGTAAGCCGCTCAAACCCTGAACCGTCCGTCTTGCCAACGAACGAACCGGCCTGGACCAGGAAGTTCTGGCCCACGCCGAGGCTGCCGAACAGTGGGCTTCCCGTGGCGTGCAGCGGCA
>NZ_JBNHFC010000039.1:0-8572 GCF_059089885.1 Arthrobacter sp. Y3221159 | reverse complement strand
AGGGTCATGTCCCCTCCTCCTTCTAGATATATTCAAAAGTAGCGAACTGATATATTAGATTGGACCCCAGCGTATACTCGACTGTGACACAGGTCAATAGTTATTTTTCAGCGAGGGGAAAGGGGTCCTGGCATGGCACTGGAAACTTTGGCGGCTGCGGAAGAGGGCAGCAGGAAGTCCCTCGCCGACGTCGCATATGAGAGCATCCGGGACCGGCTCCTGGTATTGGACATCAAGCCCGGCGAGCTGTTGAACGACGAGGTGCTGGCTAAGTCACTGGGCGTTGGCCGCACTCCCGTGCGCGAGGCGCTGAAGCGGCTGGAACTGGACCGGCTGGTCATCACGTACCCGCGGCGCGGCACCTTCGCCACCCGGGTGGACGTCACGGACCTGTCCTTCATCTCTGAGATCCGCGCGCAGCTTGAACCCCTTGCTGCCGCCCGCGCGGCGAGGGTTGCCACCGATGCTGTCAGGCGGCAGTTGCGGGCCATCCTCAAAGATGTTGAGGCGTTCGACGTCGGGGCCGCGTCCGTCACGGAGACGCTCCGCCTGGATGCCCGGGTGCACCAGGGCATCTACGCCGCCGCTGCCAACCCGCACCTTGAGGACATCCTGATCCGGTACGACAACCTGGCCACCCGGATCTGGTGCATGGTCATCGACCGCCTTCCCGACCTGTCCCTGCATGTGCATGAACACGTGAATCTGCTGAATGCCGTCATCGACGGGGACGAAGGCAAGGCTGCCGAACTTGCCAGGGTGCACGTCAGCGGCTTCGAGCGTGCGGTACGCGAAGCCCTGTTCGCCGCGTAAAGCGGCGTTGAGGGCCGGGCCCGTGTTCCCTTAAGGCTGGCTGGCAGTTTTGATCCTCTTTTGACAAGGAATGTGACCTGGAACATACTGGGTTTCCCAACCTGATATATCAAAGAGATATCAGTCGAGTCCCCCTGATGCGGCTCGACCCATGCCCAGTAATGGAGGAACCGTGAACCTGTGCGTACTGGCAGACCTGCCAGCGGCCGAAAGCAACCCCAGGGAAGAAGAGGCGGCACCTGGCGCAAGCCGCGGACCGCGCAAGGATTGGGCGCGGCTGACTGGCCATACCGTGGAGGTCTGGCTGGGGGGTGAGCACGTTGCCAGCGGCCTGGTTGAGCAGGCTGCGGAGGACGGTTCAGTCCTGTGGATCGCCGGCGAGGGCATTACAACCCGCAGGCTCTTCGACAAGTCGACCGGATACCAGGTCTGGCTCTGACGTCTGGTATTGCTGCGGAAAGCCCCAAAGTTTCCCGGAGTTCCCTGCAACGTGGCTGCGGGACGTATTCTTAGAACAAGGTTTTGCAGTAGGCCGAGGCGCTTATAAGCAAGGCGTGGAGAATGGCCGCTGAACCCACGGGGCAGGTTGGCTGGGGACCTCTTCCAATGCCGCCAGAGCCTGTTTTCGACAGCAAGGACGTCGAGACATACCTCTGGGAAGTCACCCGCGACTTCATGACAGACATCGAGGGTGAACGCCGCGGTATCGCCTGGGCTGCGACCCTTTTCCGCCTTGGCAAGGCGCACACGCTTGCCGCCAGCACCGAGCAGGCCCGCGAGGCGGACCGGGAGCAGTGCTCCTTTGCGGACGGGCCGGTCATGGAAGCCCTGCGTACCAGTGAGTTCGTCCTGCTGTCCGATCTCAGCCGGGACCGGCGCTGGCCCGGCTATTCGAGCGCGGCCGCCAGCCACGGCGTGCAGTCACTGCTGTCCGCGCCCATCGTGTCCGAGGGCGGCTCCAGTGCGGCCATCAACCTTTACGCATCCGTATCCCACGCCTTCACCAGTGACGACCTGGTCCGGATCCGGAGCTACGTGCACCAGGTGGCGCGGGCCCTGCGCGTGGTGGTGCGCGTGGCCGAGCGGGCCGAGACCACGGCGGGAATCGCCGTCGTGCAAAGCTCGCTGGTTCTGGTGGACCTGGCGGTGCGCAGCCTCATGAACGAGTACGGCCTTAGCCGCGAGGGGGCCCTGCGGTTCCTGCAGACGCAGGCGCTGCATCACGAGCTGGACCTGCGGGATGCAGCGCTGAATGTCGTGGCGCCCAGTGCCGCGATGGAGCGGCCCGGCCCGGCGGTCTCCGGGCTCAGGCAGGAACTGCCCGACGGCGTCGAGGACTTCCGCCTGCTGGCGCCGGCCGATCTGGACCAACAGTCAGAGATGCCACCGGCGGCGGGCGCCGCAAAGAAGCAGCGCCCGCGTTCATCCGTGCGAAGGAGGACGGCATGACAACGGAAAAGCAGGACCTGCGGGCCGGCATGGAAACCGGAGGCAGGCACCCCTGGCACCGGTTCGTGGCACTGGGCGATTCATACACGGAGGGTGTGGGCGATCCCGAGCCGCGGAGCCTCGGCGGGCTCCGGGGCTGGGCCGACCGTGTGGCGGAGGAACTCAGCGCCGGCCAGCCCGGCTTTGCCTATGCCAACCTCGCGGTCCGGGGAATGCTGCTGCGGCAGATCCTGGACAGGCAACTTGCGCCGGCCCTGGCGCTGAAGCCGGACTTGGTTGCCATGTCCGGCGGCGGAAATGACATCATCTTCCGCCGCGGCGATCCGGACAAGCTCGCCCGGCATATGGACCAGGCAGTGGAAAAGCTGGCCGCCACGGGAGCGACCGTCCTCCTGTACGCAGGGCCGGACTGGGGCGGCACCCCCGTCTTCAGCCAGATCCGCGGGAGGGCGGCCATCTACAACGAGCACCTGCACAAGATAGCCCTCCGCCACCATGCCATCATGGTTGACCTGTGGTGCCTGCCCGAGCTCCAGGACGTCCGGATGTGGGATCCGGACCGGCTGCACCTGTCCCCGCTGGGCCACCACGCCGTTGCGGTGGCCACCCTCGACGCGCTGGCAGTGCCGCACACCCTTGAGCCGCTTGAGCCGCGGCCGGTGCCGGCCCACGGCTGGACGCAGGCGCGGGCCGAAGACCTGGTGTGGGCCCGGCAGTACTTCTTCCCCTGGGTGCTGCACCGCATCCTGCCGCACGGCTCCGACGAATCGCTGGCGGCAAAGCGCCCCAAGCCTGGGCCCGTCTACGGGCTCAACCGTCCGGACGAAGTGGCTTAGCTCCTAGCGCTTCCTGGGAGCCCGCTTCGCGGCGGCCTTGGCCGCAGGCGGCAGTCCCGCCTGCTCGGACTCCGGTTCCGCCACCGTTCCACGGGCCTTCGCGATGGCCGTCATGCCGTGGTAGATCACCAGTGCGGCCGCCGAACCAAGCGCGATGCCGGTAAAGGTCAGCTCGCCGACGGTCAGCGTATAGTCGGCGATGCCGATGATCAGCGCCACGGCCGCAGTGGTCAGGTTCACCGGGTTGGAGAAGTTCACCTTGTTCTGCACCCAGATCTTCACGCCAAGGATGCCGATCATGCCGTAAAGCATGGTTGCCGCGCCGCCCAGCACGCCCGGGGGGACGGTGGCGATCAGCTCCCCGAACTTGGGGGAAAAGCTCAGCAGGATGGCGAAAATGCCGGCCACCCAGTAGGCCGCCGTCGAATACACCTTGGTGGCAGCCATGACGCCGATGTTTTCGGCGTAGGTGGTGGTTCCCGAACCGCCGCCGATGCCGGCGAGGACGGTCGCGGCGCCGTCGGCCATCAGCGCGCGCCCGGAGACGCCGTCGAGGTTCTGCCCGGTCATGGCGGCCACGGACTTCACGTGGCCGATGTTCTCCGCCACCAGGACCAGGACCACCGGCACGAACAGGCCCAGGACGCCGATGTGGAACTCGGGGGTCTGGAACTGGGGGAGCCCCACCCACGCGGCCGCGTTCATCTTTTCGTAGCTGACTTCGCCGCGGAGCATGGCCACGAGGTAGCCCACCACCACGCCCACCAGGATGCTGAGCCGGCCGAGGATCCCGCGGAAGAGGACGCTGACCAGGATGATGGTGCCAAGTGTGACGAGGGCGGTAACGGGCGCGGCGGCGAAGTTCTGTTTCGCGGCGGGGGCCAGGTTGAGGCCGATCAGCGCCACGATGGCGCCGGTGACGATGGGCGGCATAAGCCGGTTGATCCACTC
The DNA here is from genome assembly GCF_059089885.1 of Arthrobacter sp. Y3221159. NCBI lineage: Bacteria > Bacillati > Actinomycetota > Actinomycetes > Micrococcales > Micrococcaceae > Arthrobacter > Arthrobacter sp. Y3221159. The sequence continues at coordinate 4,523 of NZ_JBNHFC010000039.1, read as the reverse complement.
CGCGCCGAACTTCTGCACGATGGCACCCACCAGGGCCAGGACGGCGCCGGCCAGGACCACGCCGCCCAGGGCGCCGGGCACGCCGAACTGCTGCTGCGATGCCATGATCGGCGCGATGAACGCAAAGCTCGAGCCCAGGTAGCTGGGCACCCTGCCCCTGGTGATCACCAGGAACAGCAGGGTGCCGACGCCGGAGAAGAAGAGCGTGGTTGCCGGTGGCATGCCGGTGATGATGGGCACCAGGAAGGTGGCACCGAACATGGCCACTACGTGCTGCATGCCCACGCCGATGGTCAGCGGCCAGGCCAGCCGCTCATCGGGGGCCACCACGTGGCCGGGCTTGATGGATTTGCCGGTGCCGTGCAGCTTCCACTTGATTCCGAGCATGCTCATGGGAGGGGCCTTTCAGGGGGTGCCGCCGATGGCGAAGATGAACGGCCACCAGAATACCGCCCGGTCCGTTGTTGCTGCCGTTGTGGCTAAGGTCACGTGCTGTTCCGGGAAGACCCAGGCAGAGGTTGAAGTTGCAACTACCGACAGCGAAGAGGCCGACCCGGCAGGCGGGGAGGCGCAGCGAAAGGTATGCCAATGACCATTGCCCATGAAGAAGCGGTTATCGATCCCGCCGCCGTCGACGCCATTTTCGCCGAGGCCCGAACGGCCAACACCTTCACCGGTGAAGTCACCGAGGAACAGGCTCGGGCCATCTACGAGCTCACCAAGTTCGGCCCCACCGCCTTCAACTCCCAGCCGTTGCGCATCACCTACGTCCGTTCGGACGAGGCCCGCGCCAAGCTCGTGGATGCGCTCATGGCCGGCAACCGCGCCAAGACCGCCTCCGCCCCGCTGGTGGCCATCCTCAGCTATGACACCGACTGGGCCGGCGAGTGGGACAACTTCCTCCCCGGCTACAACACCCCCAAGGCCATGTACGACGCCAGCCCCGAGCTGGCCGCGGCAACGGGCAACAACAACGCGCACCTGCAGGCCGGTTATTTCATCCTGGCCGTCCGGTCCCTTGGCTTCGCCGCAGGCCCCATGACCGGCGCCGACTTCGGTGCCATCGACGAGGCCTTCTTCCCGGAGGGGGACCAGAAGAGCTTCCTGGTGGTCAACATCGGCCAGCCCGGCGAGGACGCATGGGGCGAAGCCAAGCCCAAGTTCGCCTACCAGGACGTCGTCCGCAGCGTCTAACCCTTTCGTTGTCCAACGCCCGTTCACATGAAGTGAGCGGGCGTTTGGATGTAAGCCGCCAAAGGTGAGCGGGCGTTTGATGTTTTGGGACGCGCGCTCACTTGTGGCGGCTTTCCCGTCGACGCGTGCGCACTGCCGCGACAAGGAAGCGCGGTGGGAGACTGGGGCCATGCCGATGCGCAACCTCATTTTCGTGGCGTTCGTCGAACCTGTGGCAGAAGGCGCCGTCTTCCTGCGCACCGACTGGCCGCTGCACATCACCCTGGTGAGGTTCGACGTCGGAGGTCCGGACAGTGCCGGCGCGGCGGAACGCGTCGCCGCCCTCGCCGATGCTCCGGCGCGGGCCGCGCTTGGCGCGAGCATGGCCGTAGGGGAGGATGCGGCCTTTGGCCGTAACGGATCCGTGGCCGTCAGCCTGGTGGAGCCACACCCGGCGCTCCAGGCCCTGCATGAGGCCCTGGTCCAGGCTGTGGCCGCGGTGGACGGCAGGATCCTCACGCCGCGCCACACACTCTCCGGCTACCGGCCGCACGTCTCGCACCACGGCTCAGGCCCTGGCAAGAAACGGCTGAACCCGGGGGACGCAGTGGTGCTGGACCGGATCGCCCTGGTGGACATGGCGCCGGATGGTGACCACACCATCCGGCGCGTCCTCCGCCTGTGGAGCCTGGACCCAGGGAAGGGAACCGCCTAGGCGATGACGCCGTCCACCAGCGCCTTGGCCTCGGCCTGCACCTGCTTGAGGTGCTCCTCGCCCTTGAACGACTCGGCGTAGATTTTGTACACGTCCTCGGTGCCGGACGGGCGCGCAGCAAACCAGGCGTTCTCCGTGACCACCTTGAGGCCGCCGATGGATGCACCGTTGCCCGGCGCCTCGGTGAGCTTCGCAGTGATCTCCTCGCCGGCCAGGGACGTCGCGGTGACATCCGCCGCGGAGAGCTTGCCCAGCTTCGCCTTCTGCTCGCGCGAGGCGGCGGCGTCGATCCGGGCATAGACCGGCGAACCGAACTGGTCCGTCAGGCCCTTGTACAGCTGGGACGGAGAGTTGCCCGTGACGGCGGTGATCTCGGACGCGAGCAGGGCCAGCAGGATGCCGTCCTTGTCCGTGGTCCAGACGCTGCCGTCCTTCTTGTTGAAAGAGGCGCCGGCCGATTCCTCGCCGCCGAATGCTCCCTCGCCGGACAGCAGGCCGGGCACGAACCACTTGAAGCCCACCGGCACCTCGACGAGCTTCCGGCCCAGGCTTTGTGCCACACGGTCGATGATGGAGGAAGACACCAGGGTCTTGCCCACCACGGAGGCAGGGTTCCAGCCGCTGCGGTTCCGGTAGAGGTAATCGATGGCGACGGCGAGGTAGTGGTTGGGGTTCATCAGACCGCCGTCGGGGGTGACGATGCCGTGCCGGTCGGCGTCGGCGTCGTTGCCTGTGGCCACGTCGAAGGCCGAGCCGCCGTCGGACATCCGTTGGATCAGGGAGGCCATGGCCGACGGCGACGAGCAGTCCATCCGGATCTTTTCGTCCCAGTCCAGCGTCATGAACGCCCACTGCGGGTCCACCGTGGGGTTGACGACGGTCAGGTTCAGCTGGTGGCGCTCGCCGATCTCGCCCCAGTAGTCCACGGACGCCCCGCCCATGGGGTCGGCGCCGATCCTGACGCCGGCCTCGCGGATGGCGTCAAGGTTGAGCACGGAGGGCAGGTCGTCAACATAGCTGCTGAGGAAGTCGAACTTGCCGGTGGTGTCAGCAGCCAGGGCATCGGCCACCGGGATCCGCTTCACCCCGCGCAGGTCGTTCTCGAGCAGTTCGTTGGCGCGGTTGGCAATCCATCCGGTGGCGTCGGAATCGGCGGGGCCACCGTGCGGCGGGTTGTACTTGAAGCCGCCGTCCGCGGGCGGGTTGTGGCTGGGGGTCACCACGATGCCGTCAGCCTGCGGTGCGCCGGGCCCGGCATTCCGGTTGTACGTGAGGATCGCATGGCTCAGCGCCGGGGTGGGGGTGTAGCCGTGCCGGGCATCGATGAGGACCTGCACGCCATTGGCGGCGAGGACCTCCAGGGCGCTGTTCTGCGCCGGTTCGCTCAGCGCATGCGTGTCCTTGGCCAGGAACAGGGGGCCGGTGACGCCCTGCGCTGCCCGGTACTCCACGATGGCCTGCGTGATGGCCACGATGTGCTTCTCGTTGAACGACGCCTTGAGGCTGGACCCCCGGTGCCCGGACGTGCCGAACACAACGCGCTGGCCCGGATCAGCGAGGTCTGGCGTGATGTCGTAGTACGCGTCGAGGAGCGCAGTGATGTCAACAAGGTCCTGGGGTTGGGCAAGTGTGCCCGCGCGGCTAGCCATGGCACCAGCATGCCAGAAGCTCGCGGCAGTCAAAATGAACCGCCCATATTCGGGTCCCTGTGACGAAGCCGTGTCATCAACCAAGGACCTGCAAACCAAGTAACCAACCTGAGTACTCCCGCGAAAAGTACTTATATACCGGCGTCCTGCCGCCCTGTTACTTTCGAAAAACCGGAAGAACAACCGCAGGCAAGGACGACGGCGGCCAGCCGCCCCCGTTGCGACGGCAGGGAAGCAGGGACCAACCATGGGGGCAGGAGACGGAGCGGCCGAGCAGTCCCGGCTGGCCGCTGAAAGGGTTGCCAGGCTAAAGCGCCAGCTCGACGAGGCCGAGCATGCCACAAAGGCGTGGGACGCAGGGGCCGCGGGCGAACGGGTGGTGGCGGACAAGCTGAGCGAGTTGGTGCCACGCGGCTGGTATGTCATGCACGACGTGCACTGGCCGGGGCGCCCGAAAGCCCATTTGGACCACGTGCTGGTTGGCCCCGGCGGCGTTGTGGTGGTGGACGCCAAGAACTGGACCGGCGAAGTGCGGGTGGCATCCGGGGTGCTCTGGCAGGGCCGCTACGCGCGGACCCAGGCGGTGGAGGGCGCGCTGGCCCGATGCGCCGCCGTCACGTCGGTCCTTGCACCGCCGCACCGCAGGTTTGTCCGCCCGCTCATCTGTATGGCCGCCCAGCCGGATCTGTTCGGCGTCACCAACTCCGACGTAGCCGTCGCCGGGGCACAGCGCGTGGTTGGGGCCATCGAATCATTGCCTGCTGTGCTGGACCAGCAGGCGGTGGTGGGGCTGTACGAGCACCTCGGCCAGCAGCTCACGCATGAACAGGAGCCCGGCATCACGGCCTTCCGGAATGTCCGGCCCGGAACTGTGGTCCGCCCTGCCGGAGGGCTGCCGCCCGGAGGCCCGTGCGCGGAAGGCCCGCGCACGGAGGGCCCGCGGACGGAAGGCCCGCGCACGGAGGGCACCAATGCCAGCGGCAACC
>NZ_JBNHFC010000038.1:0-8908 GCF_059089885.1 Arthrobacter sp. Y3221159 | reverse complement strand
GGACCTCCATGGAGCTGGGCGGCAACGCACCGTTCGTCGTTTTCGAGGACGCGGACCTGGACGCCGCCGTCGCCGGGGCGATGCTGGCGAAGCTGCGGACGACGACGGCCCTCATCTCAGGCCGGGCCCTTGCCAGCCTGCGCGCCGTCGCTTCGCCGCCCGTGGACTCCCTGCTCATCGGCAGCCACGGGGCGGAAGCCTGGCTGGGGCCCGGTTCCACCGGGCTCACACTGGATGAACAGCAGACGGCACTGCTGGCCGAGGTCCGCGCCCTCCTCGCGGAGATTGTGGCCGAGGCTCCCGGAACCATGCTCGAGGACAAGCCGGCAGGCGTGGTGCTGCACACGCGACAGGCGGCGGACGACGTCGCCGCGGACGCGGTAGCTGCCGCACGCTCCCTCCTGCAGGACCGGAAAGGCGTGTTCCTGAAGGACGGCAAGCGCGTCCTGGAGACCTCCGTCGTCAACGCCTCGAAAGGCGAAGGCGTCACATTCCTGAGGCAGGCAACAGGCGCCACGGCAGTCCTGTTCGCCGGGGATGACACCACTGACGAAGACGCGCTGGCACGGCTGGAGCCCGGCGATGTGGGCGTGAAAGTGGGCCTGGACTTCACCCAGGCGCAGTACCGCGTGGAGGCGCCGGTGCACGTTGCGGAGCTGCTTGAGGCGCTGCTGCAGGAGCGGAGCCTGGCCGTCGCGGAAGAGGATCCGGACGGGGCGCCGGAGTAAAGGGTGTCCAGGACAACATGTGACGTCCGTAACATTTGCAACAATAAACAACGCGTCTGACATACTCTTGCTTGTGATGTGGCGCACAGACACCGTGCGGCGTCACGCGGTGCACTGCGGCCGGTCCGCAGTCCACCTTGCAACACAAAACTGAACAAACATGAACCATTCACAACGGATCGTCCGGCACGTACCTGCCGGTGAAGGGATTGATAACTGTGGCTACAGTTACTTTTGACAACGCTACGCGTCTGTACCCGGGCACAGATAAGCCCGCCGTCGATAAGCTCAACATCGACATCGCCGATGGCGAATTCCTGGTCCTCGTGGGACCCTCCGGTTGCGGTAAGTCCACCTCCCTGCGCATGCTCGCAGGCCTCGAGGACGTCAACGCCGGCCGCATCCTGATCGGTGACCGCGACGTCACCGATGTTCCGCCGAAGGACCGCGACATCGCGATGGTGTTCCAGAACTACGCGCTGTACCCGCACATGACTGTGGCCGACAACATGGGCTTTGCCCTCAAGATCGCCGGCGTCTCCAAGGAAGAGCGCGCCGAGCGCGTTCGCGAAGCAGCAAAGCTCCTCGACCTCGAGCAGTACCTGGACCGCAAGCCGAAGGCACTCTCCGGCGGCCAGCGCCAGCGTGTTGCCATGGGCCGCGCCATCGTGCGTAACCCGCAGGTCTTCCTCATGGACGAGCCGCTGTCCAACCTGGACGCCAAGCTGCGTGTCCAGACCCGTACGCAGATCGCGTCGCTGACCCGCCGCCTCGGCGTCACCACGGTCTACGTGACCCACGACCAGGTCGAGGCCATGACCATGGGTGACCGCGTGGCTGTGCTCAAGGACGGCTTGCTGCAGCAGGTTGACACCCCGCGCAACCTCTACGACCGTCCCAAGAACGTCTTCGTTGCCGGCTTCATCGGCTCCCCCGCCATGAACCTGCTGGAACTGCCCGTCGTTGACGGCGGTGTCCAGTTCGGCGGCACCGTCTACCCCGTGCCGCGCGACGTCCTGGAAGAGGCACACGGCTCCACCGTCACCCTCGGCAGCCGCCCCGAAGACCTGGAAACCGCTCCGCACGGCGAGGGCCTGAAGGTTGAGGTGGACGTCGTCGAAGAACTCGGCGCCGATGCCTACGTCTACGGCCACACCACGCTGGACGGCAAGGACCACGACATCGTGGCACGCGTCGACGGCCGCCGCCCTCCGATGAAGGGCGAATCCATCTACGTCCGCCCGCAGTCGGGCCACGTGCACCTGTTCGATACCAAGACCGGCCTGCGCCTGGGCGACTGAATCGCGCTCTAACCGACGGCGGCCCACACCTTTTCGCAAACGGTGTGGGCCGCCGTCGGCCTTTAACTGCGCCTGCCGGCAATTTAGCCGCCCACCGCCAAGTACGGAAGAATTGAACCATGACCGAGGAATACAGCGCCCAGTGGCACGACGAACCCACCGACTACGCGCAGATCGGAAAACTGCCGCGCTTCGTGGCCGCCAGTGCGGACGACGGGAAAGCCGCCTCGGTCTCGTCGCTTAACATCACCGCCGCTGCAGCCGATCCCGAACTGTTGGACCTGCCCTGGCACATCGCCCTGGAAGACTGGCCGGCCGAATACCTCGCTGCCCTCCCCCGCGGTATCTCCCGGCACATCGTCCGCTTCGCCCACCTCGGCGGCTCCGTCATCGCCATCAAGGAAACCTCGGAGCACGTGGCCCGGCACGAATACCACATGCTCCGTAAGCTCGCACGGCTGGACGTGCCCTGCGTGGAGCCGGTGGCGGTCATTACCGGCCGCGCAACCCCGGACGGCCGGCCGCTCAACCCGGTCCTGGTCACACGGCACCTCAAGTTCTCCATGCCGTACCGGGCGCTGTTCTCCCAGATGCTCCGCAAGGACACCCTGACCCGCCTCATCGACGCCCAGGCGCTGCTCCTGGTGCGGCTGCACCTGATCGGGTTCTACTGGGGCGACGTGTCCCTCTCCAACACCCTGTTCCGCCGCGACGCCGGCGCCTTTGCCGCCTACCTCGTGGACGCGGAAACCGGCGAGCTGTACCCGGACCTCTCCACGGGCCAGCGCGAATACGATCTTGAAATCGCACGGGTCAACATTGCCGGCGAACTCATGGACCTTTTGGACGGCGGACTGATCGAGGAAAAGGTGGACCCCGTGGCCACCAGTGAACTCATCATGGACAGCTACCGCCGCCTCTGGGCTGAGCTGACCGAGAAGGAGTCCTTCGAACTCGGCGAGCGCTGGCGCGTGGGTGCCCGCATCCGCCGCCTCAACGAACTCGGCTTCGACGTTGAGGAATATGCCATCAAGACCACCCAGAACGGTTCCACCATCCAGCTGCAGCCGAAGGTGGTGGACGCCGGGCACCACCAGCGGCGCCTGCTCCGCCTCACCGGCCTGGACGCACAGGAGAACCAGGCGCGCCGCCTGCTCAACGACATGGACTCCTTCCGGGCTGACAACAACCCGGACATGGATGAGGAATACAGTGCCCACCTGTGGGTCAGCCAGGTTTTCGAGCCGATCGTCCGTTCCATCCCGCGTGACATGTCGGGCAAGCTGGAACAGGCGGAGGTGGTCCACGAGGTCCTGGAACACCGCTGGTACATGTCCGAGAAGCAGGAACGCCACATTCCCCTGGCCGAGGCGGTGCAGTCCTACATTGACTCCATCCTCCGCCACCGCCGGGATGAGGCCGCCATCATGCTGAACCCGGACACCGGGCTGCTGAAGATCCTCGAGGTGGAGACCGAGGAGTCCCGGTATGGCGACGAGGAGTCCATCGACGAATACCCGGACGCGGACGACTAAGGCAGGATCGCTTTACCCGGGTTCAGGATGCCCTCGGGGTCGAACAGTTCCTTGATCCTGCGCTGTAGCTGCTGCAGCGGCGCCGGCTGCTCCTGCCCCAGCCACCGCAGCTTGTACTGGCCCACCCCGTGTTCGCCGGTGATGGTGCCGCCCATGTCCAGGGCGGCCGTAATGCTTTCGTCCAGGGCCCGCTGGAGCCGCTCCATCGCCCCGGCGTCCACGCCGCTGCCGTCCCGCTCGATCCAGAAGGTGGGGTGCAGATTGCCGTCCCCGGCGTGGGCCACCACTTTGAGGTTCACGTTGTGGCGGACGGCCATGGCCTCCAGCGCGCCGACGTAATCCACCAGGCGCGAACGCGGCACGGCCACGTCCTCCCCCACCCGGTACTCATCGTCAACTTCCGTACCCCTGCTGTGGCGCCGGAGCTCCACCAGCCGTTCAGCCTCGGCGCTGGCTTCCGCGGTGACTGCCGCACCACCGGACCGCAGAACCGTGCGCACCACCTCCGCCTCGGGGCCGGCGCCGAACCCGTCCGTTTGAACCAGGAGCAGGGAGCCGCCCCGTGCCGTGAGGTTCGACCCATGGATGTCGTCCAGCTGGGCCAACGTGCCGCCGTCGAGCAGTTCCATGATGGCGGGCTGGACCCGCGCCTTTCCTACCGCCAGGACGCCCGCGGCAGCCATCCGGAAGTCGGGATAGAAGGCTGCCACTGTGTGCACCTCGTGGGGCAGGTACTTCAGCCGCACGGTGATTCCGACGACAATGCCCAGCGTCCCTTCCGATCCGACAAACAGTCCCGTCAGGTCATAGCCCGCTACGCCCTTGAACGTCTGGTGGCCGGTGTGGAGAAGGGAACCGTCCGCAAGCACCACGTCGAGGGCCAGCACCGAGTCCCTGGTGACCCCGTACTTTGCGCAGCGCAGCCCGCCCGCGTTCGTGGCCACATTGCCGCCGATCGTGGACGTGCGGAAGCTCGCTGGGTCCGGTGCGTACATCAAGCCATGCACGGCGGCAGCTTCGTTGAGCACCGCGTTGACCACTCCGGGTTCCACGACTGCCGTTTCGTCGTCCGGGTTGAGTGCAAGGATGTGGTCCATCCGCTCCAGCGACATGACAACGCAATTGCGCGTGGCGTGGGCGCCTCCGGACACTCCAGTCCCTGCTCCCCGGGCCACCACCGCCACACCCCTGGCCGCACAGGCGCGCACCACGGCCTGGACGTCCGCAACGGATTGCGGGAAAACGACGGCGAGTGGCAGGTGGAAGTCGATGATAGGCGCCTGGTCCACGGCGTACCGGCGGAGCGCGGCCTCTCTCACGTCAACCTGCCCAGGGGCGAGCATGCCCTCGAGTTCATCAAGCACGCTGCCCACAAGGCCTCCATCCGACGCCGAATTTGTCTCCTCAGTCTAGGGGCACCCGCGCACGCACTTCGTAACGTATCCCTGCATCACTGCAAGCGTTTCCACTACTGACCTGCAGCAACGCCCTCGTGGCGAACAATATGCGGCCGTAAGAATATGGAAGCGTTTTCATTTTCCCCTTCTCCTTGTCTAAGCTGTCAACCATGTCTGTCGAAACTGTGATCCCCAGCACTACGCTCGATGCCGGCCCGCTGACACTCATCCACTCTGCGGACGCCGTCCCGGGCTGGTGGCGCTCAGCCGTGATCTATCAGGTGTACCCGCGGTCTTTCCGCGACTTCAACGGCGACGGCATAGGCGACCTTGCCGGCATCACCGAGGAACTTCCGCACCTGGCGGACCTCGGCGTGGACGCGGTTTGGCTGTCGCCTTTCTACCGCTCTCCGCAGCGCGATGCTGGCTACGATGTCAGCGACTACTGCGATGTGGACCCGATTTTCGGCACCCTTGGCGACTTCGACGTCATGATGGCCGAGTCCCACCGGCTGGGCCTGCGGGTCATCGTGGACCTGGTTCCCAACCACTGCTCGGACCAGCACGCCGCTTTCCAGGCTGCCCTGGCGGCGCCCGCCGGCAGCCCCGAGCGGGAGATGTTCATTTTCCGCGACGGCAGGGGATCCGGCGGTCACGAGCCGCCCAACAACTGGCAGTCCCACTTCGGCGGGCCTGCCTGGACCCGGGTGGCCGGCCCGGACGGCCAGCCGGACCAGTGGTACCTTCACCTCTTCGATTCCTCCCAGCCCGACTTCAACTGGGACAACCCGGCCGTCCATGCCGAGTTTGAACGCGTCCTCCGGTTCTGGCTTGACCGCGGCGTCTCCGGTTTCCGCGTGGACGTTGCCCACGCCCTGGTCAAGGCCCCCGGGCTTCCGGCCTGGGGCGGACGGGCGGACGGCGGGAGCAGCGACGGGTTCCCAGGCCATGAAGCACCGATGTTCGGGCAGCCGGCCCTGCATGACATCTACCGCCACTGGCGCCGAATCCTGGACGAGTACGGGCCGGACCGCATCCTCTGCGCCGAGGCCAATGTTGATCCGCTGCCGCGGCTGGCGGACTGGGTACGGGAGGACCAGATGCACCAGGCCTTTAACTTCCCGTACCTGCATGCAGGGTTGGACGTCCACCGGCTGCGCGGGGTGATCACGGACTCGCTGGTGGCGCTGGACGCCGTTGGCGCTCCAAGCACTTGGGTGCTGTCCAACCACGACGTCGTCCGGCATGCCAGCCGCTTCGGCTACAACGGGCCGGGGCCTCGGGACGGGGACGGGATTGGCCCCGCTGATCCCCAGCCGGACACCGCACTAGGGCGCCGCCGGGCAGCTGCCGCTTCGCTGTTCATGCTGGGACTGCCGGGTGCAGCCTACCTGTACCAGGGTGAAGAGCTTGGGTTGCCCGACGGCATCGACATCCCCGAGCATCAGCGGCAGGACCCCACTTTCGCGCGGACCGGCGGGGAGCGCCTGGGCCGTGACGGCTGCCGCGTTCCGCTCCCGTGGCGTGCCGCGGACAAGAACCTCGGCTTTGGTGCCGGAGACACCCCCTGGCTGCCGTTTCCGCCCTCGTTCCCGGCCTTGGCGCGCGACGTCCAGGCTGATTCGCCGTCGTCGCACCTCGCGCTGTACCGGAACATCCTTCGGATCCGGAGGGACCTGGACCTGGGCCGGGGCTCGCTCGCCTGGGCAGAGGACTGGTGCACCGGTTCCTCACTCGGGTATGTCAACGGCACTACGCTGGTGCTTATGAACCTCAACCACGAGCCACTGGAATTGCCCGCCGGGCAGGTCATCGTCCGCAGCCTTCCCTCGGAGTCCGGTACGCACCTCGCCTCGGGCGAGACTGCCTGGATCCAGCTTGGACCCGGCGCCGCAGCAGACTGAGCATGGCGGGCATCAAGGAGGTAGCAGCCAAAGCGGGCCTGTCCGTGGCCACCGTGTCCCGGGCGTTGAGCGGGAAGGCCAACGTGTCGCCGCGGGCCCGCCGGCTCGCCCAGGAAGCTGCGCAGGAGCTGGGCTTTGTCCCGTCCTACCACGCTTCCAGCCTCGCTTCGGGGCGCAACCACAACATCGGGCTTGTGGTGCCGCATGTGCACCGGTGGTACTTCTCCTCGGTACTTGAGGGAGTCTCGGAGACCCTGCTGGATGCTGGCTACGACCTCACGCTGTATAACGTGGGCGAGCAGCCTGAACGGCGCAGCAGCGTGCTCAACGACTTCCTGCTGCGGAAGCGCCTGGACGCCGTGATCGCGGTGGCATTGGTGCTGAGTGAAGAGGAGATCCTGCAGCTCTTGGCCGTCCACCGTCCGATCGTGGGGATCGGCGGAGCGCTGCCGGGCGCGTCCACCATCCGTATTGACGATGAACGGCTGGCACGGGAGGCCACCGACCACCTCATCCGGCTGGGCCACACCCGGATTGCGCACATGACGGGTGACGCGGAACTGGACCGCGACTTCAAGCTGCCGGGAATCCGCCGCGGCGGCTTCGAAAAGGCGATGGCGGCTGCGGGCCTGCCGGTTCGCCGGGAATGGCAGGTACCGGCCGATTTCACCATTCACGGCGCGTATGCGGGCGCACGCCGCATGCTGGGGACGGCAGCGGAACGGCCTACTGCCGTGTTCGCGGCTTCTGACGAGATGGCTGTCGGCATCATCCTCGCAGCACGTGACTTCGGCCTGCAGGTTCCGCACGATCTTTCCGTGGTGGGCATGGACGGGCATGAGCTTGGCGAGACGTTCGGGTTGACCACCATCAGCCAGGATCCGCGGGGGCAGGGCCAGCTGGCGGCACGAACCGCCCTCGACTTGCTGGGCGATGGCGGGCAGAAGTCCGACGGCGGTGCGGGACAAAGTGCCACCGACCACGAATATCCCACGGAGTTCATCATCCGAACGAGTACGGCGGTACCGCCAGCGCAGGCTTCTACTCGGACGCTGTAGCTACTCCCCGTCAGCTTTGGGCTTGAGCTGCAGTTCCATCACCAGCCACCTTGGCAGCCGGATTCAGCGGGTAGGGCTTACGCCTTCCTGTGTCCCTGAAGCCTTGGCGCAGGTAGAGGCGCTGGGCCCGCACATTGTGCTCATGCACTCCAAGCTCCAGCAGGTCCGCCTGCAGTTCATACCGTTGCTGCTGCGATACAACGGCGCAGCGTCGCGTCTCCCTCTTCCAGGCGACGGATTTCGGTCATTCAGCCCCCATGAACCGGGCATACCTTGCCAGGATCTCCGGCCAGGCGTCGGCGTATTCAGCACGGACTGCAGCGGGGTCCTCGGCACCTTCCCACCCGTCATGGAATACGCGAACTTCTGTTCCCTCATCCACAGCTTTGAATACCACGAGGAGTTCAGTGGACCACAGGGCAGTGGTGCCGGGATGCCACGTTGCGTGGAAAGAGAACGGCGGCTGCCAGTCATCAAGCGTTCCCCAGATAGTCGTCCGGCCGTCGTCAGCGGTCTCAAGAATGAGGTTCTCTTCGAACTCGACATAGGAGTCAGCCCCGTAAACGCCATGGGCTTCCAGCGGCCACCACAGGTGTGTATGGTCCGTGAAGCCGGCGAAGGCATGGGCTATGGTCCCCGGCACCACGACGGTATGCACCACAGGCTCCAGCAGATCCGATGCGGGCTGGCTGTCGTCTTCCCAGGGGTCCTGGGCATGGCTGAAGAGGCTGTTCATGGTGATCAACTCTACCGGGGTCTCTTAACCCAAAAGTGCCTCCGCCAACACACCGTCACTTCCCCGAATGCCTTCAGGGAGCTTGGTTTGGTGGTTGGTTGTTTAAATGCGGGAGGCCCCAACCTGTGGTTGGGGCCTCGACCGTGATGTGTTGTCCGGCGGTGTCCTACTCTCCCACACCCTCCCGGGTGCAGTACCATCGGCGCTGTGGGTCTTAGCTTCCGGGTTCGGAATGGGACCGGGCGTTTC
>NZ_JBNHFC010000037.1:0-9384 GCF_059089885.1 Arthrobacter sp. Y3221159 | reverse complement strand
TGAACGAGTACATCCGCTGGTACAACAACGAAAGAATCTCGACAAAGCTCGAGGGCCTGAGCCCGGTGCAATACCGTGCTCAGGCCCTCGCGGCTTAAGCTCTTACTTACCCAGTCCAACTTTCGGGGACCAGTTCAATGAGACGGAACCCCTTCGCGGTGTGTGCGGGTGACTAGGCCTGGCTGGCGCCCTTGTCCCCGTTCATGTTGGCAGCGATATTCTTGGTGGCCGTCTTCGCGTCAGTGGCAATCTTGGCCGTGGTTTCGGCAGCATCATCCGCCACGTGCTTGGCCTTGTCCGCCACGTCCCCGGACTTGTCCTTAACGGTGTCCGCACTCTCGGACACTGTGCCCGCACCTGCAGCGGCAACCGAAGCCGAGGCGTCGCTGGCCTTGTCAGCAGCGTCAGCCGTGGTTTCCTTGACCTCGTTGACAGTGGAGGCTGAAACCGGTGCCGGCGTCGGAGCTGGAGTCACGGGTGAGGGCGTCTTCCACGGGTCCTCAACGGGCTTGGAGGCCTTCCAGGCGGCAACGCCAGCAGCCACAGCCGCAGCAATGACGCCGAAGACCAGCCAGCCGCGCTGCTTCTTGGGCGGTTCCGGCTGGGCCAGCTGAATTCCGACGGTACGTCCGGCTTCCGTTGCGGCCGCCTTCAGCTGGGTGCCGGTAGCCTGGGCCTGCTCTTGGAGGGCGTGGATGATTCCAACGTCACCGAGCTTCTGGGCGACTGCATCCACGCGGGCCGGAGTGCCCTCCAGGGTGCGGTGGACGGCGTCGGACGCGTGGCCGATCTGGTCCGAGAGCCGTGGAAGGTACTCCACCACAACGCGGTCGCGCGCGTTCAGGACCACCGGGGTGGCCCTGTCCAGTGCCTCGTGCAGGCGCGGTGAGGCGCCCTCGACGGCGTCGTTGATTTTCGGGGCTAGCTGCGCCAGGCCGTCCTGAATCCGGGGGGTCACGGTGGCAACCCCGTCGGCCAGGTTGTGCGCCGCCGTCTTCAGCCCTTCCTGGATCTTGGGAGAGGCGGTATCCAGGCTGTGCTGGAGGCGGGGAACCGCCCAGTCCACAGCTGCTTCCACACGGGGGGCGGCCCAATCCTTGGCATTCTCAACTGCCCCGATGACTGACAGCTCAAGGTCACGGGCAATACGATCCGATTTCTTCACAACTACCTCCCGATTAATGTGACGGTCTGTGGTTAGCCTACGTGGCTTGATCTTCACCTGCTATTCCCACCGCGGATTTCAGGGCGATTTCACCCAGCGCGGAACTGCTGCAGCAGCCGCAACCGGCAGGGACCGGCGTGGAAGAATGGGCCCTATGACTGCAATCGCAACCGCAAAAGCAACCATCCACACGAGCCTCGGCGACATCGTTGTTAACCTCTTCGGCAACCACGCGCCCAAGACCGTCAAGAACTTCATCGGCCTCGCCACCGGCGAGCAGGCGTGGACCCACCCGGAGACCGGCGAGGACAAGACCGGCACTCCGCTGTACAACGGGACGATTTTCCACCGCATCATCAAGGACTTCATGATCCAGGCCGGCGACCCGCTGGGCCGCGGCACCGGCGGACCGGGCTACCGCTTCGACGACGAAATCCACCCCGAGCTCAGCTTCAACCAGCCCTACAAGCTGGCCATGGCGAACGCCGGCATCCAGATGGGCAAGGGCACCAACGGTTCCCAGTTCTTCATCACCACCATCCCCACCGACTGGCTGCAGGGCAAGCACAGCATCTTCGGTGAAGTGGCTGACGAGGAATCCAAGAAGGTTGTCGACGCCATCGAAGGTGTCCGCACCGGCATGGGCGACCGCCCCGTGGAGGACGTCACCATCAACAGCATCGATATCGAGCAGCTGTAACACCAGACCATGAGTTACGGAATTCCGTCGGCTGAGCCGTCCGCCCAGGTCCCGGTATGCCCCCGGCACCCTGACCGGCCGTCCTATGTACGCTGCCAGCGGTGCGGGCGCCCCGCATGCCCCGACTGCCAGCGGGCGGCCGCCGTCGGATTCCAATGCGTCGACTGCGTCAACGAGGCAAAGCGTACGACGCCGGAGGTACGGACTGTCTACGGCGGCGCCGTCGCGGCCGGCAAGCCAAGGGTGACGTTCGGGATCATCGCCGTGTGCGCAGTCCTGTACGTCCTGCAGTGGCTGATCCCCAATGACGCCATTTACCAGACCCTTGGCTTTGCCAACATCTACGCCGAGCCCCGGTACGGCCAGTTTGAGCCGTGGCGGATGCTCACCGCGGCGTTCCTCCACTCGCAGGGGTTCATCCTGCACATTGTGCTGAACATGTACATGCTGTGGGCCTTCGGGCAGGCGCTGGAGCCCCTGCTGGGACGGGCACGGTTCCTGGCGCTGTACCTGATCTCGGCCATCGGCGGCTCGGTCGGCTACCTTCTGCTGACCCCCCTCTACGAACCCGGCAGGCCTCTCTATGGTGTAGTGGGCGCCTCGGGAGCCATCTTCGGACTCTTCGGGGCCATGCTCCTGGTACAGCGCCACCGTGGGGGTGACACCCGCCAGCTGTGGGTGCTGATCGCGATCAACGGCGTGATCGGTTTCGTAATCCCCCAGATCGCCTGGCAGGCCCACCTTGGTGGCCTGGTTGCAGGCGGGCTGTGCGCGGCAGTACTTGCTTATACTCCCCGCGGTCCTCGCCAAGGCATGCTCCAGGCGGCCGGGCTGGCGGCTGTGCTGGTCCTCCTCGCCCTAGCGGCGTGGGTACGCGTCACGCTATAGCCGGACCCGCAACGGGCAAAGCCCACAATCTCGAACGAGGCGCAAGACCCCCGGCACCCGCAGGTGCCGGGGGTTCTGTTTTTCCACAGCCCTTATCCACAGTGTTAATAACTTACATCCGTGTCATTCACGACCGCTTCGTGCGCCAGCGTCCGCTTTCCGGGACTTTTCCAAACGGCAGGGCGCTTTTCTCCACACTTGTGGATAACTCTTGGGGATAGACCTGTGCTTAAGTGGACAAACCGCGCCTTTCCGGGTGGTTTGTGGATAAAGCCTTGGATACCCTGGCTTCCAGTGGAGTGATGACCGCAGCAGGCGATCCTTTCAACAGTCTTATGCACACTGTTAGTAACTTCTGCCGGTGTAGTTCCGGTCGCCTTTTCACCTTGGATCCCAGCGTGCAGGCCTTGGCTGGCAAATAATCCCCAACCGGTTTCCACAGCTGTGGATAACTTGTGGGTATTGGAATGTTGGTAAGTGGATAAGCTTCAAGTGCCGCTTGCCCATCCCGCCCTTCCAGGAGGACCTTCCTTGACCGCCACACAGCACATCTTCCTCGACAAGCAGCACCCTGCTGTCTGGCGCGCTATCAACGGGCTGGCCCTGAAGGTCAAAGAAGCGGCCGCGGACGCCGGGATAGACGCCAGGACCCTGGAACTCCTCAACGTGCGTATCTCCCAGATCAACGGTTGCGCCTATTGCCTGGACCTCCACGTCCGGGAAGCACTCGAGGCCGGGGAAACGTCGCAGCGCCTGGCGGTGTTGCCGGCATGGCGCGATACGGCGCTGTTCACCGAGAAGGAACGTGCCGCGCTGGCCCTTGTGGAAAGCATTACTGAACTCCCCGGCCAGCACCTCCGCGAGCAGGAGGAGGGCACGGCCAGGAAGTCCCTGACGGAGGAGGAATTCTCGGTGGTCAGCTGGGTGGCGGTCAGCATGAACGCCTTCAACCGCATCTCGATCGTGAGCCACCATCCGGTCCGGCGTGACCGCCAGGAAAGCTAGCTGCACTTCCCCCAGCGGGGATTATCCACAGGGTATTCCACAGTGTTAATAACCGAATGGCAGGGGCATGTTTTACCGCCTGGCCCCAGTGGGCGCCGGACGGTGGATAAGAGGCAGCGTTATCCGCAGGTTTTTCAACATTGTGGATAACTTTCCCAACAGTTGGGGAGAACGTCCTAGCTGCCTGGTTCCGGCCATACCCCGGAGGAACCCCGGCGGTGGCTGTCCAGGAGGTGGGTATCCACCATTCCGATTGCTTCCATCAGGGCGAACATGGTGGTGGGCCCCACGAAGGCGAAGCCCTTCTTACGGAGGGCTTTTGAGAGTGCCACCGACTCCCCGGACTGGGTGGGGATATCGGTGTGCACAACCGGGTGCGGCGTGGACGCGGGGCGGAACTGCCACACGAAGTCCACCAGGCCGCCCTCTTTCCGCAGGGCAATGGTGGCCTGGGCATTCTTGATGGTGGCGAGGATCTTCATGCGGTTCCTGACGATGCCAGGATCCTGCATGAGCCGCTCCACGTCGGCGGCAGTGAACAGCGCTACCGCGTCCGGACTGAAGCCCTCAAAGGCGGAGCGGAACGCCGGCCGCTTGCGCAGGATGGTTGCCCAGGACAGCCCGGCCTGGAAACCCTCCAGGCAGATCCGTTCGTAGAGGCCCTGCTCGTCGGTAACGGGAAGGCCCCACTCCTGGTCGTAGTACTCCCTAAGCAGTGGATCCGATGATGCCCAGGCCGGGCGGGCGAGGCCGTCGTCGCCGACTATCGCCGAGCCGGCAGTGTCGGCAGCCATCCGGTTCCTCCTGGAGTCCGTCGGATTGTTGGAGAAGAAGGCCTAGGAGCGCCAGCGCGTGGTCATCAGGAAGCCAATGATGGCAATGCCGAAGCCGGCCACGATGTTCCAGGATCCCCATGCCTGGACCGGAAAGAGACCTTCGCTGATGTAGTACGTGATGATCCAGAACAGCCCAATGATCATCAGCCCGAACATGACGGGCTTGAACCATACGGGGTTCGGCTTGTACGCCTGCGGGGAAGCCGGCTGGACGGTGCTGTCGGTCTTCTTTCGCGGCTTTGACTCGGGCACTGGGTCTCCTTGGCGGCTGGGCAAGCTCGGCGTGCCGGGCTTGATATCCTGCAAGAAGGAAATTGCCAGCGGTCTGCGCGATCTTGGACAAATCTTGATTCTTACTAGCAGCCAATTCTAGCCGGACTTCCTGGGCCCCCGGTGCCCAGCGGAACCGCCCCGAGGAGAACGCGTGGTATTGCAGGAGAAGGCGAGGCCCGCCGTTGCCCCGGCTGCCGGCGTCGGAATAGTACGCATGACCATCCAGATACTCGGCGAACTCCTCATCACCGCAGGCATCATCCTCCTGTTGTTCGTTGCCTGGCAGCTGTGGTGGACCAACGTGGAATCGGATGCGCGGCAGAGCGAAGTCATCAAGGAGTTTGCCCAGGACCTCGGCAACCCGCCGCCGGCCCCCGCCCCGCAGGAAGCAGACGGACCCGCGCCCGCCGAGGATTTCGGACCACCGGTGGTGGGAGCCGCCCCCGGCCACGCCGGAACCATCGGCATCATGTACATCCCCCGCTTCGGCACCAGCTACACCCGGCCCATCGTGCAGGGCACCACCAGCGACGTCCTGGACACCCTTGGCCTTGGCCATTACGCCACCACGGCCATGCCCGGGGCGGTGGGAAACTTCGCCGTCGCCGGCCACCGGCAGACGCACGGCGCAGTGCTGGACAACATCCATACCCTGGTTCCAGGCGACAAGATCTATGTGCAAACCAAGGACGGCTACTACGTGTACGTCTTCCGCAACAACCAGATCGTGATGCCCAGCCGCACCGACGTCCTGGAGCCGGTGCCAACCCTTCCCGGCGTCACACCCACGGAAAGCTACCTCACCATGACCAGCTGCAACCCGCGTTTCGGGGCGGAAGAGCGCATCATCGCCTACGCCCTGCTGGACAGCTGGCGGCCGGCCTCCGCCGGTCCGCCCGCCGAAATCGCCGCGCAGGTGGCGGCAGCGATAGGAAAGGGCTGAGCATGTACGGATGGATTTTCCGCCACCTTCCCGGGCCCTTGTGGCTGCGGATGGTCACCTCGCTGGTGCTCATTGCCGTTGCACTGGTATTGATGGTCCAGTTCCTTTTTCCGTGGATGTCCGAGTACACCCAGTTCACTGACTCAACGATTGGTGCAGCAAACCAGCCATGACCACAACCAAGATCCTCGTGGTGGATAACTACGACAGCTTCGTCTACACCCTGGTGGGCTACCTCCAGGAACTCGGCGCCGAGACCACCGTGGTCCGCAACGACGACGTCACCCTCGCCGAGGCCATCGAACTGGCCGGCACC
Organism: Arthrobacter sp. Y3221159; assembly: GCF_059089885.1. Classification (NCBI taxonomy): domain Bacteria; kingdom Bacillati; phylum Actinomycetota; class Actinomycetes; order Micrococcales; family Micrococcaceae; genus Arthrobacter; species Arthrobacter sp. Y3221159. The sequence continues at coordinate 3,258 of NZ_JBNHFC010000037.1, read as the reverse complement.
CGCGACGGCGTCCTGATCTCACCCGGTCCGGGCAACCCGGCCGAGGCCGGTGTCTGCATCGAGCTGATCCGGTGGTGCGGGGAGAACAGCGTCCCGATGTTCGGCGTGTGCCTGGGACACCAGGCGCTGGCGGAGGCTTTCGGCGGCAAGGTGACGCATGCCCCGGAGTTGATGCACGGCAAGACGTCACAGGTGGAACACATTGGCACCAGCGTCTTCGCGGGACTCCCCTCCCCGGTCACGGCCACCCGCTACCACTCCCTGGCTGCAGTGCGGGAGACGATTCCGGATGTCCTGGAAGTGACGGCAGAAACTGCCTCCGGTGTGGTCATGGGACTCCAGCACCGTACCGCTCCGCTGTGCGGTGTCCAGTTCCACCCGGAATCGGTCCTGACTGAGGGCGGCTACCAGATGCTCGGCAACTGGCTCGAGTCGCTGGGCATGAAGGGTGCGGCCGCACGGGCTGCCAAGCTGAGCCCGCTCATCCAGCACTGACGCACCCGGCGCTGGCCTAGAGCAGGCCCTTCTTGCTGGGCGTCGCCGTAGCCGTCGCCGTCGGCGTCGGGGTTGCGGTGGGCGACGGCGGGGGTGGAGGCGGCGCCTTGGCCACCACGATGCTGATCGTCTTGCCCTGCTCCACGGCGGCGTTGACGGGATCGCTCTGGTCCGTCACGCGCCCGGCCTCCACCTGCCCGTTTTCCACCTCGATGACATTCGGGACCAGGCCCAGTTCCTTGAGGGCAGACTCGGCCTCCTCCCGGGTGCGGCCGCGCAGTTCGGGGACTGCCACCTTGCCCGTGGAGACCACCAGTTCAACAGTGGTTCCAACGCCCACCATCTGGCCGGGCGCAGGGCTGGTGGTGATGACGATTCCCGCCGGGACCGTGGCGCTGTTGGCGGTGGTGGTGGACGGGGCGCCCACCAGCCCGCTTTGGCGCAGAATGTCCCGGGCAGCAGCCTCCGTCTTGCCGGGAAGGCTCTCCGGAATCTTGACGGCGCTGGGACCTTCCGAGATGTTCAGGACCACCTCCGTGCCCGGGTTCAGGGCTCCGGACGCCGGTTCGGTGCCGATGGCGGTTCCCTTGGCTACGGTGTCATGCTGCAGCCGGACAATCCTGGGCGGGAGGCCGGCCTTGTAAAGTTCCTGCAGGGCGGCGGACTCCGTCATCCCGGCTACCGCCGGGATTTGCACCTGCACGATGGGCGCGGGCCGGTTCACTGTGTCGTAGAGCCACAGGCCACCGCCGGCCAGGACCAGCAGGGTGACCACCACCAGGGTGGCTATCCACGCACGACGGCGGGACGTCTGCCGCGAAGTCCGATCCCGCTCGGGAGCAAACCCCAACGGCAGGGGCGCGGCGGCCGCGTTCTCCTCCTCAGGGGCGGGCAGGGCGGCGGTGCCGCGGTCGGAGTAGGCGGAGGTGGCGGCCAGCCGGCCGGTGGGAGCGTCATCCAGGAAACTCGCACCGGTGGCAGCGAAGGCCTGGGTTGCCGGCGCCGCTGCAGGCACATAGTCGTTGGGGTCGGTGGGGGCTTCCGAGGCGGGGACTGCCATGACCGGAATTCCGGACCTCGCCGCGCGAAGGGCGCGCCGGAAGGCGGCGGCGTCCTGGAACCTGTCATCCCGGTTTTTCTGCAGGGCCTTGGCCAGCACGGAGTCCAGTGCCGGGGACACGTCGGGGTTCACGCTGCTGGCGGGCTCCGGTATCTCCCTGACGTGCTGGTAGGCCACGGAGACCGGGCTGTCGCCGATGAAGGGCGGCCGGGACGTGAGCATTTCATAGAGCAGGCAGGCAGCGGAGTACAGGTCGCTGCGCGCATCCACTGTTTCGCCCCGGGCCTGCTCCGGCGACAAATACTGGGCCGTACCCACCACGGCCTGCGTCTGCGTCATGGTGGCTGAGGAATCGGCGATGGCACGGGCGATGCCGAAATCCATCACCTTCACCGAGTCGGAGCCCTCGCAGTACATGACGTTGGCCGGTTTGATGTCGCGGTGCACAATTCCGGCCTTGTGGCTGTATTCCAGTGCGGCCAGGACGCCCAGGCAATAGTCGATGGCCTCGTCGATGGTGACGCGGTTGGCGCGGATGAGCTCGCGGATGGTCTTGCCCTCCACGAATTCCATCACGATGTAGGGCACGCGGACGGATTCGGCGGATCCGTCCGGCACCAGGTGTTCCCCGGTGTCATAGATGGCAACAATGGACGAGTGGTTCAGCGCCGCAACCGCCTGGGCCTCGCGCCTGAACCGGGCCTGGAACTGGGGGTCCCGGGCCAGGTCGGGGCGCAGCAGCTTGATGGCCACTGTGCGCCCCAACCGGGTATCGGTGCCACGGTAGACGTCAGCCATGCCACCGCGGCCGATCAGGCCGCCCAGTTCATAGCGGCCGTTCAGGACACGCTGGTTGTCCACCGGGAGGCTGTCCTCCCGGTGCATTGGGGTGCGCGGTGACTCATTCACTGGCTGTCCTGGGGCTACGGCTTGCAGGTTGGCGGGGCACCCGGAAGTTCACCGTCTGCGCAGTCAGGCAGCAGCGACGTCGCGGTGGGCGCTGCCACCGACGACGTGGTGGGAACCGGCGTCGGTGTCTGGGTGGGTGTTGGGGCCGGCGGGGCGACGGCATAGGTGACAGTGATGGGCGATCCCACCGGCAATGGTCCGGTCGGGTTCAGTCCCACTACCCTTCCCGGTGCGGCCTCATTGGTCTGCTGCGGCTGGACCGTCACTGCGAGGCCCAGGCTGGAAAGTTCCGACTGGACTTGGCGGTAGTCCTTGCCGAGGTATGCCGCCGGAATCACGTTGACAGTTGCCGGCTGGGGCTCCTGGGTGGGCGTCGGTGTGTTCCTCGTGACGGTGGGCGTGGGCGAGGCCCTTGTCGGGGTGGGGCTGGCGGTGGTGGTTTGTGGGCTGGACGACGGCGGGCTGGACGTTGCGCCGTCTGACGGGAACAGGATCCCCCGCTGGTTCAGGAAGAACCCCACCAACGCGAACAGCACCAGCAGGATCAGGGCGATGAGGGGCCAGGTCCAGGGGCTGCGGCCCTTCCGCTCGGGCTCATCGGCGGGCTCGTCGTCGTACGTTGTCTCTTCCGGCACCCAGTTGCGCTCGGCAGCCAGCGCGTTGGCGCGGGCCAGCGGACCCTGCGGGCCGTCCGTATCGGAGGCAATCCGCAACGGTGACATCAACGCAGCACGCGCCGCCGTACCCGGCATGCTTCTTTTCGATGCGTCAACCGGCCCCATTACCGCCCCCGT
>NZ_JBNHFC010000036.1:0-10043 GCF_059089885.1 Arthrobacter sp. Y3221159 | reverse complement strand
AAGCTCGAGGGCCTGAGCCCGGTGCAATACCGTGCTCAGGCCCTCGCGGCTTAGGCTCTTACTTACCCAGTCCAACTTTCGGGGACCAGTTCAAGTGAAGGACCCTTTGTTGTTACCGGCGTCAGGAACGCGGCGCCGCGTACATTTCCTCGATAATTGTCTCGAAGTCCTTCATGACCTGCGCCCGCTTGACCTTCATGGAAGGGGTCAGGTGGCCGGAGGCCTCGGTGAAATCCGCAGGCACGATCCGGAACGACTTGATGGCCTCCGCGTGGGACACGGAGCCGTTGGCCGCCGTGATCAGGTCCTGGACCGCGGCCTTGACCACAGGGTTGGCGGCGGCCTGGTCCAGGGTGGTGTCCGCGGGCAGCCCGTGGCGCTGCAGCCAGCCCGGCAGGGCTTCCTGGTCCAGGGTCACCAAGGCGCCGATGAACGGCCGGTTGTCGCCCACCACCAGCACCTGGGACACCAGGGCGTCGGCGCGGATCTGGTCCTCAAGCAGGGCAGGAATGACGTTCTTGCCGCCGGCCGTGACAATGATTTCCTTCTTGCGCCCGGTGATCCAGAGGAAGCCGTCCTCGTCCAGGCGGCCGATGTCGCCCGTGCGGAACCAGCCGTCGGTGAACGTTTCCGCTGACAGGTCCTCACGCTTGTAGTAGCCGCGCATAACGCAGACGCCCTTGGCCAGGATCTCGCCGTCCTCGGCGATCCTCACGGCGTTCCCGGGCAGCGGCTTGCCGACCGAACCGATCTTGATCCGGGACGGGGTGTTGACGGAGATGGGAGCCGTGGTCTCGGTCAGGCCGTAGCCTTCCAGGACCTGGAGGCCGATGCCTTGGAAAAAGTGGCCCAGCCGTTCGCCGAGGGGCCCTCCGCCGGACACCGCGTGGGCGACATGGCCGCCCATCGCTGCCCGGAGTTTGCTGTAGACCAGCTTGTCGAACAAGGCGTGGCGCAGTTTCAGCCCCAGTCCCACCCGCCCGGCCTGCCGTGCCTTGGAGAAGGCGATGGCCGTATCCGCCGCCTTGTGGAAAATGGCTCCCTTGCCGCCGTCCTCCGCCTTGGTCATGGCAGAGTTGTAGACCTTCTCGAATACCCGCGGGACCGCGAGGATGAAGGTGGGCTCATAGCTCTGCAGGTCCGACAGCAGGTTCTTGATGTCCGGTGTATGGGCAACGGTGGTGCCGGCGGCCATGGCCAGCACCGAAATGAACCGTGCGAAGACGTGGGCCAGCGGCAGGAACATGATGGTCTTGGCGTTCTCATGGACAATCTCGCCGATGATGGCCAAGGCGTTGTCGGAGAGTTCGACGAAGTTGCCGTGGGTCAGCTCGCAACCCTTGGGGCGTCCGGTGGTGCCCGAGGTGTAGATGATCGTTGCGAGATCGGACAGTTTGGCGGCAGTCCGGCGGGACTCAAGCTCCTCGTCGCTGATCCCTGATCCGGCCGTGCGGAGGGCATCCAGGCCTGCACCTTCCAGCTGCCAGACATGCTGGAGGCCAGTCAGGCCTTCCGCCGTTACGGCCTGCCGGATGACGTTCTCGTGGTGCGCGGCTTCGCCAAAGGCGGCCACGGCGCCGGAGTCGCCAAGGTTCCAGGCAACCTGGGACGGGGACGAGGTTTCGTAGATCGGGACGGAGACGCCGCCGGCGAACCAGATGGCAAAATCCACCAGGGACCATTCGTACCGGGTGCGGGACATGATGCCAACGCGGTCACCCACGCCGACGCCACTGGCAATCAACCCCTTGGCAAGCGCTTTGACGTCGGCAAGGAACTCGGTGGCGGAAACATCCTGCCAGGCACCCGCTGAATCAAGGCGCGAGAACAGTGCCGGGTTGCTGGCTTTCTTCGCCTGCCGCAGCACCAGATCGGTGATATTGGTTTCCGGTGGAACAACAACAAGAGGCGGAACACTGAATTCGCGCACTATAGCTCCTTTGATATCCGAACTCCCGCTTCAGGGGTATGCCTACAGAGTAGTACGCCGGTGCGGGAGCAGTGCAGCACTTAAACCTACTGGCGGGTAACTTATCCGTCAATGGGTCCCGCTGCACGAGGCGGGGTCCCGCCGCCCATGGGTGCAAAACCTAGAATGGGGAACTATGTACGCACAATCTTTCGGCGAGCAGGCCGGTCCACTTAGCAGGGCCGTCCCTTGGCGGCGCCGCTCCGCCCCCTACCGGGCAGGCAGAAGAGGGGGTGACGGCTTCCACGGGCAGGTGCGGCTTGGCCGCAAGGGACTGGCCATAGGTATCGACATTGGCGGCACCAAGGTGGCGGCCGGGGTGGTGGATACCGAAGGCAGGATCCTTAGCGAGGCTCGCCGCTCCACGCCCGGCACGGATCCGCGCGAGGTTGAGCAGGTCATCGTGGAACTCGTGGAAGAGCTGGGCAGGGGACAGCGCATCCGCTCGGTTGGAATAGGCGCGGCCGGCTGGATGGACCTCGACGGCGGCACCGTACTGTTCAGTCCGCACCTGGCATGGCGCAATGAGCCCCTGAGGGCCAACCTGCAGCAGCTCTTGCGTAGGCCCGTGCTGCTGGCGAACGACGCCGATGCCGCGGCCTGGGCTGAATGGCGCTTCGGTGCCGGCCGGGGTGAGGACCGGCTGGTCTGCATCACCCTCGGCACCGGCATCGGCGGTGCGATGGTCATGGACGGCAGGGTGGAGCGCGGCCGGTTCGGGGTGGCCGGCGAGTTCGGCCACCAGATCATCATGCCGGGCGGGCACCGTTGCGAGTGCGGCAACCGCGGATGCTGGGAGCAGTATGCCTCCGGCAATGCCCTGGGGCGGGAAGCCAGCATCCTGGCCCGCAGTAACTCCCCAATGGCGCAGGACCTGCTCGCAGCAGTCGGCGGCCGCGCTGACACCATCACCGGGGCCGTGGTGACCGACCTCGCGCTGGCCGGCGACACTGCCTCCCGTGAGCTGCTCGAGGAAGTGGGCGAATGGCTCGGCCTGGGCCTCGCGAACCTGGCAGCAGCGCTCGATCCCGGCCTGTTCGTGATTGGCGGCGGACTGTGCTCGGCCGGAAACCTGCTGGTTGAACCGGCGCAGAAGGCGTTCGCGCGGAACCTCACAGGGCGCGGCTTCCGTCCCGCCGCCGGGATCGAGCTTGCCGCCCTGGGGCCCAATGCCGGACTGATCGGGGCTGCGGACCTGTCGCGGGTCAGCGGCCGGGTCCGCCACTGACCCGCTAGACGCGGGCGCCGTCGTCGTCCTCGTCTTTTTCCTGCGGGAGCTTCATGATCAGGTATACGGTTCCCAGCACGAACGCGGCCACGATGCCCACTATCGCCAGCAGCGGCGCGGAACGCCAGAACATCGCCGAGAGCAGCAGCGCTACCGGCCCGCCCACCGCCGCCAGCCAGGCCAGCATGGTCAGCGGGTCCGTGCCGGCCAGGCTCGGGGGTTCTTCGGGGATGAAGTCGCCGTCGTCGTCGTCCACTGTATAGTTCCGGGGGCCCTCCGGCGTATCCCCGTTCCGGCCCTGGCCGGCCCTTGCCTGGCGCTGCGCCGCAGACGGTTCGGCCGGGGCTGCGCCCGCCAGGCCCAGGGGATCGAAATCGCGGAAGGACGCGGTTCCCCGGGCTGCCGGAGCCTCCGGCTCTGCGAGCGGCTCCGGATCCGAGTTGCGGGGATCCGGCGGCCCGGAAGCGGTGTCAGCTTCCAGTCGCGCCACCAGGTCCAGCCAGACGGCGTCGTCCTGGTTCGCTCCCTGGTCCGCCGAGTCGGGGGAGCCGGAGTCATGCCTGTTCATGCTGCACCTCCTGTCTTCCCGCCGCGGGGGCTGCGCCGGCGGCCAGCACCCGGCGGATAAACTCCACCGACCCCTGGAAGATGCGTTCGGCGTCGTTATCCATGGTGGCCACGTGGTAGCTGTTGTCGAGCCGGACCAGCTCCACGGGCGCGCTCAAGCCGCGTCGCAGCGCGGCAATGCTCGCATCGGAGACCACGTGGTCCACCGTGGACCTGTAGACCTGCACGGGGGCGGTGATCCGGGGGAGCAGCCGGATGGTGTCCCTGAACATTTTGTTCATCTCATGGGCCGCCGCTACCGGAGTGCGGGTATACGCGCCCTCGTCCATGCCTTCCTTGAGGATGTCGTTGGCAATGGCCGGCGTGGATTTCAACACCAGCTTGAGGATGCCCGCGAGCGGAGCCCTGGGATCGTCAATCACCAGCGCGGGATTGACCAGCACCACTCCCGCCACGGGGCGTGTGGCCGCAACCCGCAGGGCCAGCGCGCCGCCCATGCTCAGCCCCGCCGCAAACACGTGGTCGCACTCCGCTTCCAGCTCCAGGTAGGCATCATCCAGCGCGCCGTGCCACTGCTGCCAGCGGGTCCGGGCGAGGTCCTGCCAGCTGGTGCCATGTCCCGGCAGCAATGGCATGCGCACAGCGAATCCGGCAGCGGCAAAGGCCTGCGCCCACAGGCGGAGTCCATGGGGGCTGCCGGTGAAGCCATGGGAGAGGACTACGCCGGTCCTGGGCCCGTCCCCGCTGGACGCGCTGGCGAAGGGACTGTGGTCCGGGCTGGACGTCATGGTGTCTCCGAAGTGCTGGTCAATCGGGCATGGGCGCGGATGAAGGCGCTGGACCTGGCGAAGATCTCCGGCGCGTCCACGTCCAGCGTAGCCACATGGCCGCTGCTGGCAAGGTCCACCACCTCAGTGAGGTGCGGGCCGAGCCGTTGCCGGAGCAATGCCAACGACGTGGGCGGAACCACAATGTCCGTCCTGGACTTGAAGACCTGGACCGGTGCCGTGATGCGGGGCAAGCCGCGGATTGCGGCGCCAAAGAGCTTCTTGAGCTCGTGCACGGCCGCCAGCGGCGTGCGGGAGTAGTCACAGTCTTCGGTGGCTGGCGCCGTCGGCTGGTCCTCCTGGATGGGGATGGTTGTGCGCTGGAAGTATTTGAGCACCCCAATAATATGGATGCGGCGGTCGTAAAAACTGAGCCCCGGATTCACCACCGAGACCCCTGCCACCGGATGCCGGGAGGCGGTCAGCAGGGCCACCGCCCCGCCCATGGACAGTCCCGCCACAAAGCACGTTTCGGTGCGTGCCTGGAGCTCCAGGAAGGCGGTCTCGTAGCTGCTGTACCAGTCGCTCCATCCTGTCCTGGCCAGCTGGCGCCAGTCCGTTCCGTGCCCGGGCAGCAGCGGGACCGAGACGGCATATCCCTGCCCGGCCAGGTGCTCGGCCCACGGCAGCACGCTCAGCGGGCTGCCGGTGAATCCATGGCAGATTGCCACGCCCACCTGCGCGTTTGCTCCATGCCCGGGATAGCTGAAAGCGGCAGGGCGGGGCGGGACGCTGCTTTCAGTCATGAGTCCATCGTGTCACTGTTCCGGCCAAATCTCACTAGAGTAGGGTTGCATTGAACTGCTGACCAGGCCCGGTGCGGAGCCTGGGGGCCGCCTTCCGGAGAGGTTCACCACGTGTTCTATTGGGTCATGAAGAGGATCTTCCTCGGTCCGGTCCTGAAGCTGCTTTTCCGCCCCTGGGTCAAGGGCCTTGACAACATCCCCGGCCAGGGTGCGGCGATCATCGCTTCCAACCACCTGTCGTTCTCCGATTCCATCTTCCTGCCGCTGATGGTCCGCCGCCCCGTGGTCTTCCTGGCCAAGATGGAATACTTCACGGGCACCGGCATCAAGGGCCGGCTGACAGCCCTGTTCTTCCGGCTGACCAACCAGCTGCCCATGGACCGCTCCGGCGGTGCGGCATCTGCGGCATCCCTCAGCGCCGGGATGGACGTGCTCAACCACGGCGGGCTGCTCGGCATCTACCCTGAGGGCACCCGCAGCCCGGACGCCAGGCTTTACCGCGGCAAGGTGGGTGTTGCCCGGCTGGCGCTGGAGGCCGGCGTTCCGGTCATCCCGGTGGCCATGATCGGCACGGACAAGGTGCAGCCGATCGGCAAACGGCTGCCCAATATCCGCAGGATCGGCATGATCTTCGGTGAGCCGTTGGACTTCACGGCCTACCGGGACCAGGCAGAGGACCGCGATGTCCAGCGGAAAGTCACGGACCAGATCATGTTCGAACTGCAGCGGCTTTCCGGGCAGGAATATGTTGACGAGTACGCGGCGGTAGTGAAGCTCCGGCTGGCCGGCAGGCCGGTCGAACCCGAGGCAAGCGCAGAACCTCTGGCATCGCCGGCGGGCGGCGTGAACCCCGCGGATCCCGTTCCCGGCCACGGTGTGAGGCAGCAGGACCGGACGGACGACGGCGGTGCTGCCGCCACCGGCTGATGGGCGGGCTTTTTCACGCATGGGGGTTGTGACGCGGACGCCGGCCAGCGTGACGGTGCGGTGTCCAGTGGTCCTGCGCTGCCGTTAGTCTTAGATGGTGACTGAGCTATCTGCAAAACCTGCCTTTTCGCTGTCCAGCACCGCCCAGAGCGGAGCCGCCAACTATCCCGGACTGGACGACTGGCGGGACCTTCCCATTTCCCAGCAGCCCAGCTGGCAGGACCAGGAAGTTTTCGACGCCTCCGTCAAGGAACTTTCCGTGCTCCCCCCGCTGGTGTTTGCCGGTGAAGTGGACATCCTGCGCGAGCGGCTCGCCGCTGCTGCCCAGGGGAAGGCGTTCCTCCTGCAGGGCGGCGACTGCGCGGAAACTTTCGAGGCCGCCACGGCGGACAAGATCAGTGCCAGGGTCAAGACCATCCTCCAGATGGCCGTCGTGCTGACGTACGGCGCTGCCATGCCCGTGATCAAGATGGGCCGGATGGCCGGCCAGTTCGCCAAGCCGCGTTCCTCCAATGACGAGACCCGGAATGGTGTCACCCTGCCGGCCTACCGCGGCGACATCGTCAACGGCTACGAGTTCACCCCCGAATCACGCGGCCACGACGCCTCGCGCATGCTCCGCGCCTACCACACCTCCGCATCCACGCTGAACCTCATCCGGGCCTTCACGCAGGGCGGCTTCGCCGACCTCCGCTCGGTGCACCAGTGGAACAAGGGCTTCACCGAAAACCCTGCCCACGCCCGCTACGAGTCGCTGGCCAGGGACATCGACCGGGCCATCAAATTCATGGACTCCTGCGGTGCGGATTTTGAGGCGCTCAAGCGCGTCGAGTTCTTCGCCAGCCACGAGGCCCTGCTGCTGGACTACGAGCGGGCGCTGACCCGGATCGACTCCCGGACCGGCTTCCCGTACGACACCTCCGCCCACTTCCTGTGGATCGGGGAGCGGACCCGCGAACTGGACCATGCCCATGTGGACTTCCTGTCCCGCGTCCGGAACCCGATCGGCGTCAAGCTTGGTCCCTCGACCACCGGCGATGACGCCCTGCGCCTGATCGACAAACTGGATCCGGAACGCGAACCGGGACGCCTGACGTTCATCACGCGGATGGGTGCCGGCAACATCCGGGAGAAGCTGCCCGCCGTCGTCGAGAAGGTTACTGCCTCCGGCGCCCAGGTGCTGTGGGTCACCGACCCCATGCACGGCAACACTGTGACGTCCCCCAACGGGTACAAGACGAGGAACTTCGACGACGTCATTGACGAGGTGCGCGGCTTCTTTGAGGTGCACCATGCCCTGGGAACCGTGCCCGGCGGCCTGCATGTGGAGATGACCGGCGACGATGTGGCTGAGTGCCTTGGCGGCGCCGATCCCATCGACCAGGATGCTTTCCTGCACCGCTACGAGTCGGTCTGCGACCCGCGGCTGAACCACATGCAGTCCCTGGAAATGGCATTCCTGGTGGCCGGCGCACTCGCCAAGCACTGACCCTGCCGGATGGTGTGGGCGGTCGGGCCGCCTACACCACGGTCAGCGTTATGACGGACCCTTCGGGGACCTCTGTGTCCACGGGGTCCTGGGCGCGGACGGTTCCAAAGAAGCCGCCCAGCACATTGTTGACCCGGACCTCGAAGCCCAGTGCCTCGAGCGCCCGCCTGGCTTCGTTCGCCTGCCGCCCGATGAAGCTGGGAACCTCCACCATTCGAGGGCCCTTGGAAATGGTCAGGGTCACGGTGCCGCCGCGGGTAAGCGTCCCGCTGGCAGGCGACTGGCTGACAACAGCACCCTCGGGCACATTCCGGTCAAACACCTCTTCGCGGGCCACCTCAGCCTGCAGCCCGGCCGCCTCGATGGCGTCCACGGCATCATCCTCGTCCTGGCCCACCACGGAGGGGACGGGGATGGGCTCGGGTCCCTTGGAGACCACCAGGGCCACCGGCGTTCCATGCCTGGCCGGCGTGCCGGCAGCCGGCTCCTGGGACAGGACAATGCCGGCAGGCACGTCCTCGTTGAATTCCGCGGTGACCGTACCCAGCGCCATTTCGGCACCGTTCAGGGCGTCCTTGGCCTCGTCCAGCGTGCCGCCGGAGAGTTGCGGCAGGGGGAAAAGCTGCGGGCCCTTGGACACATAAAGCGATACAGGCTGGAACTTCCGGATTTCCGTTCCGGCCTTCGGCTCGCTTCCCACCACCAGCCCGCTGGGAACATCGTCGTCGAATACGTCCCTCGTGGTGGACCTGAATCCTGCTTCACTGAGGAGCTGCTGGGCCTCCGCCACCGTCCTGTTTGCCACGGCCGGGATGGTGGCCGCAGCCCCGGGGCCCATACCGAAGAACCAGCCCGCTCCCGTGGCGAGCAGGGCCGCGAGGACCAGGACCACCACCCACAGGACGCCCCGCCGTCGGGCACTGCCTTCGCGGAGTGAACGGACAGGGGTTGCGGCGGCCCGGGCACGGGCCTTCTCGTCCTCCTTTTCAGCCTTGCGCTGTGCCCGCTTGCTGAGCTGGGGCGCCGGGGGCGCCCAGGGTTCCTCCACATCCTCCCCGGGAGGGGTAAGGATGTGGCTGCCCCGGCCGGCTCCGGGAGCCGGCCGCGCAGGCTCGCGCCCCAGCGCGGGTCCATGGGCAGGCGGCGCCGGCCTGCCGGAGGGCATGACCGTGGTGGGGTTGTTGGTTTGCGCAATGAACTCTGTGTGATTCCCGAAAGCTGCATCCTGGACCGGGGCTGTCTCCTGGGCGCCGGGGGAGGCAGGCGCTGCGGTGCCGGCGGCGGCCGGAGGATGCAGGTCCAGCTCGGAATCGGTCAGGTTAGTCCGAATGTGCCGCAGCTCCTGGAGGAGCGCATTCGCATCCACTGGCCGGTTCTCCGGGTCATTGGCCGTACACCATTGCACGAGCTCGTCCAGCTCGCCCGCCAGCCCGGGCACCAGAGCCGACGGCGGACCCACCGTGCCGTTGACATGCTGGTAGGCCACCTGGATGGGGACGTCGCCTTTGAACGGCTGTTGCCCGGTCAGCATTTCAAACAGCATGATGCCCACTGAGTAGACGTCGCTCCGGGCATCTGCCGGCCGGCCCAGGACGATCTCGGGCGGGACATAGGCGACGGTTCCCATCAGTGTCCCGGAGCTCGTGGACGAGGTGACCGCCCGGGCAAGGCCGAAGTCGCCGATCTTGATCCTGCCGTCGTCGGCGATCAGGACGTTTTCGGGTTTCACGTCGCGGTGGATGAAGCCCGCGGTATGGGCCGCGGCCAGTCCTTCCACGACGGGATCAATCAGGGCAAGTGCGAGCCGCGGCGGCAAGGCCCCCTTGTCGTTGATGACGTCGCGAAGGGTGTGGCCCTTGATGTATTCCATGACCAGGTAGGCGGTGTGGCCGTCATGGCCCTGGTCCAGGACCCCCACCACATGGGGGTGCGAGAGCCGGGCCGCCGCCTTCGCCTCCCGCCCCAGCCTGCCGAGGAAGCTCTCATCCGCGGCCAGGTGCGGATGCAGCACCTTCAGTGCAACGTGGCGCTCCAGCCTCTGGTCCACGGCCAGGTAAACCGTGGACATGCCGCCGCGGGCGAGCCGGGACTGCACGGTGTAGCGGTTGTCCACCAGCGTTCCCACAAAGGGGTCAGAGACGTGTTCCTGCACCCTTTGATCCTAATCCCGCAATGAAAAGGGTCCGAACCCGTCATTGAACTGGTCCCCGAAAGTTGGACTGGGTAAGTAAGAGCCTAAGCCGCGAGGGCCTGAGCACGGTATTGCACCGGGCTCAGGCCCTCGAGCTTT
>NZ_JBNHFC010000035.1:0-10883 GCF_059089885.1 Arthrobacter sp. Y3221159 | reverse complement strand
GCTCGTTTCCCTCGCGGGAGTATTTGAGACCTCCCCCGATGGGGGCGCTATCGGCATGGCCGGTTTTGTCGGCTTCCTGCTCTTCCTGGTCTGGGTCTTGGCCGCGAGTGTCGTGCTGCTGCTCCGACCCGGCCAGCATCCCACCGACACATAAGGGAGCAAAGGAACCCGACCGCGGTCATTCACGGGAACAGGCGCAACACATTTCCGAATGCGTCGCCTTGACCTCCTCACGGAGGACGTCGGGTTCACATCAGAAGGACATTTCCGGTCAACTACATGGCGGCCGAGTTCAAGTACGGTGGATGGTTGCCCCTAGTACACCGATGGGTACCAACGCGGATGCCCCGGCCCTATCATGGCGGTATGGACACGCCGCTTGGCCCTCGTGTCGTCCGGGCAGGTGAGGGCGAAGTCACTGGAGAACCAGGGTTCCAGGACAGGTACCTTCTCGAGAGCGCAGCTTCCTCCGGCAGGGTTGCGCTGGTCGAACACGTGCTCGCGCCGAAGATGCTGGCCGCACCCATGCACCGGCACAGTCGCGAAGACGAATACACCTTCGTGCTGGCCGGCACACGCGGGGTGATCGAGGAGGGCACCGAGATCACGGCAACGCCGGGCGATTTGGTAGTCAAGCCTCGCGGACGCTGGCACACCTTCTGGAATGCCGGTGACGACGAACTCCGTGTGCTCGAGATCATCGTTCCGGGCGGCATCGAGGCACTCTTCCGCCGACTCGGCGAGCCTGGGGGTGAATACTCGCCGGATACACTTCCCGCCCTCGCAGCCGAGTACGGCGGTGAGGTGGACTTCGAGGCAACGATGCCGCTAATCGAGCGGCACGGGCTTCTGTTCGGGTAGGGAACCCACTACGGCGACAGCCTCCGGATTTACTGGCATGTGACCCAAATCCTGTGTTCTTCGCGGTTCCGCCCCGGACCGGCAACAACCCTCGTGTTGGGGGGATGGCACTCCCTAATCTTGAGCTGTCCCAGCGCACCACTCCCCCTTGGATGGCACCAAATGAAAAAACTCGTCCTCTGGCTCACGGCGCACCTCGCAGCCGTCGGGCTGGGCATCGTGGCACCGGGGGCCGTCTCGCAGCATCGTATTGCGGTCTCGAAGGGGATCCCTGGCCAAATCCGCGCCAAGGATGAGCACCGCTTCCGTCACCAACGTCCGCACAGGGCAGCAACCCTGCTTCGACCAGATGGTGGTTGACCTCAACGGCCCCGCAACGGGCTACACGGTCCGCTACGTTCCGGAGATCATCCAGGACCGCACCGGCTACACGATCCCGGTGTACGGCAACGCGCACCTGCAGGTCGTCGTGAACGCACCCTCCTATGACAGCAACGGCAACGTCACCTACAACCCGGCCGCCTGAAGAACTCCTTCGGGTCGGCGGCGAGCAGGCCCTGATGGCACACGATCGCATCTACGGGCCGTGTGTCCACGAACAGGACCGCGACCTCGCGGGAGTGGACCACGGTGTAGCGGGTGAAGTCTTCCATCCAGGAATGGATTCCGGTGAACTCCTCCAAGAACAATCCGTCGCCGAGCAGTCCCCGCTCCGTGAGCAGGTCGTAGACAACATTCCAGACGAGATCCATCAGTTCATGAATGGCCGCCTCAACCGTTGGGGCCGTCATGCCTCCATAGTCCTCCCGGGCGCCGACAGTCTTGCGGACCCAGCAGGCGTGTCCTGAAGATGCGTTACCAGTAGGGCTAGACTGGGCCGGGTTAGGACGGATCGGGGGATCCAAGGCGGCTGCGCCGCCGTTCCGCTGGTCGGTCGCAGCCAGCGGAGTCAAGGATAGACATGACCTTCTTTCAAAGCTTTCCGGTGCCTCCTTTACCGCCGCAGCCGCGCTCAACGAGGTATGCCCCGCCCCCTTGGGTGGCCGCACCCGCCTACGAGTTACCGGCGGTAGTACACCTCGGCAAGTTCCTGCACAGAAGCCCTACAACGGTCCTGGCAGTCAAAAGCGTCGATGTCTATTCCACTGGCTGTTCCTTCAGCCTGTCCTGGCTCTTCCGCCGTGGAGAGCAGAATGACGAGGACTGGGCCGGCCTGCAGCATCTGTTCTTCCATCCGGGGATGGGCATCCGACCTGGAAGAGTGCAGCATTCCGGACTGCTGTTCGGCGTGCAGTTCCCCGACGGCCCGAAGGCCAGCACCGGAAGCCAGGGACCGCATGGCCCGATGGACACCGGCCAGCAGCCTGCACCACCAGTGCTCGCCTTGAACAACTGCGGAGGCAGCGGCGCCGACGACGAATTTCTGGGCCGGGGCCGGCTTTGGCTGTGGCCGCTTCCTCCGGTCGGCGAGTTGCGTCTCCTGGCCCAGTGGCTTGACTTGGGGGTGAAGGAATCATTCATCACTTTGGACGGTGGCCAGTTGCGGAATGCGGCTTCAGGCGCCCAGCAGTTCTGGCCTAAAGAGGAGACCCGAAATGGCTGACTTCAACGGTTTGATCCTGACCGTGGTCTTCGCTGCGGTCTTCTTCTACGTCCTTTACGGCGTCATCCGCGCGGCCGTCCGCGACGGCATCCTTCAGGCCGATAAGCGACGGCAGAAGGCGGCCATCGCGGTCCACAGCGGACCGGATCATCC
Organism: Arthrobacter sp. Y3221159; assembly: GCF_059089885.1. Taxonomy (NCBI): domain Bacteria; kingdom Bacillati; phylum Actinomycetota; class Actinomycetes; order Micrococcales; family Micrococcaceae; genus Arthrobacter; species Arthrobacter sp. Y3221159. Next base: position 8,266 of record NZ_JBNHFC010000035.1, on the reverse strand, counting down.
CGTGCTGGTGCCGCAGGTCAGCCCATCTTTGGTCAGTGTTCTTCCTCCGCTTGATAGAGATTCTCGATGACCCTCTCGGCGTGAGTTATGCCGATCTTGGGATGCATGGCACGCAGCTCTTCAACGGCAGCCTCATGCCCTTGACTCACGTTAATGGCTCGCAACCCGATGATCTGCATGCGAGATAGACGGACCCCTTTCTTGGACATCTGATGCTGTTCAAAAATGCGCCAAATACTCACCGCGCTTTGGGCGAGTGCGAGCGTGATAATCACGGGTGTCCAAGCATCCGCTTCCAGGGCAGTGCCGAAGTACATCGCTGCAAACCAGATCGCGATCAGAAGAGTTCCTGCGCCGAAATTCTGGGATCGCACCAGTCCGAAAAACTCATCGAGTCTAGTGGCGGAACCTCCGAGAGCAGAGCCGACTCTGCCGGCTTCACCGAGATTGCCAGCGAACCGAGAAAAAGGACCAGCATCCAAAGAGGGGGACTAGTAGGATCCCGAAGTTCGGGCAGCGCCCCGAAGAAGGACCCGACGACGGCCGCAGGCAGGATCACCAACAGGGCATCTGCCGGTTGCGGCCGCATGAGAACACTGGGTGTTGATCGGCGATCCCAAAACAGGATGAAGCAGCCCTGGATAAGGGCCATGGCAGCGAATCCAACGGTGAACGGCGTTACCCTGCCCTTTTCGTTCTCGTTTAGAGCATGGCGGCCCACCACAGGCCAAGGCCCGCGGCAACCACTACAACTCCACCGACCAGGACACTGCTTAGCTGCATCCTAGACCCGGGAATCTGAAGTGGTCTCTGCGAGGAACGATTTGTCTGTTTCATTCGACTTCAGCCCTGGTTGCCGGCCAGGAATGGGAGAGGCACCCTACAGGCCGTTGTCCCGCCAGTCACCCGGGAAACGCTCTGGATGTTTGGGGTCCCTTCCCCGTTCACGCCAGTATTCGTCGCGCTGCCAGAGCGAGAACCGGATGACCGCGGTTCCGAAAACGATGACGAATAAGATCTCGACACCCAGCATCGCGATCCGCCAAGGCAACGAGGTGTTTGGTATCAGGTTCCACACCCCGAAGACGATCACGAACGGCAGCGACCAGTACGTGATGCGGGTGATCTTTCGCCGGGCTTCCTCCTTGGAAGCCGGAGACTTCCCGTCTTGAGGTACCCCTGACGACCGTGGCATGTCTGAACTGAACCACTGGTTCGCATACCGGGGCAAGGTGCGTGAGCGGATCTTGCGGCCGGAGACTAGGAGGATGCCTGCTCCACGGCATCCTGAATCTTCCGGAGCGTTGCAGGACTGACGGCAACCTCAATGACTCCCCCATTCGATTCCATGGTGATTATCTGGAATCCGAACGGAAGCCCCTGTTTATTGTCGTGGCGGTTGGATGTGCGGGGCGGCAGTCCTGTGGCGCGGAGGCCGGTGAGTGCCTTGCTGCGGCCGCTCGGTATCAGCTCGTCGTAGACGGCGGGCTGGAAGTCGATGAGGCCCGGCGCCGGGGTGGCAATGCCCATTTCCCAAATGCCGCTTAGGGAACCGGGCCGGGCGTTCGGGTACCGGAGGAACATGAGCAACTGCCCGTGCTCATCCAACCTCGCCTTGGTCCTCCGGAAACGCTTTTGGGTGAAGTAGGTACCTCCAGCAGCAACCAACGAGTACACCAACGCGCTGAACAGCGCGCTGTCCAGGCTGTCCCGAAAGATGAGCAGGTTCGTTCCCAGAAGGATGCCGAAGGCTATTGCGCCTACCACTGCCGCCTGCAGGCCCGGACGGAGATCCCGTCGTCGCTTCATGGCGAGAGTCTAAAGGCGGGCAGTTCGTTCCGCTACGCCTCGTGAGCCTCAGCTCCGGTGTCATCTCCGAGCTCGCCGGCGGCTATGCGCTCTGCGGTGCGGCGGTAGGCCTCGGCGATGTAGTCCTCAATGTCCTGCCGGCCGATGCGCCTCACGCTGCGGTAATCTTGCCTCCATTACAGCTGTTGGAATTGTTTGTTTGAGCACCGCACTCTTCGTTCCTAGCTCTTATCGCAGTCCTTGTGAGGATGGCGGTGACTGCCTGATAGGCGCGCGCCTGCTCAAGCCGACCGGATGGCAAACGCAGCGCATGAGGCCCGCCCGCCGTTCATCTGATGTGCGCCGGTTAGGCATTCCCGCCAGCGCACCGTCGTGGCTGATCGGGAATACGAATTTAACGCTGGCTGCAGAGGGAAGGACAATAAAGGGGTAGGACTGACGAGGCCCAGCGCCGAAGGAGGGTTCGACGGATTTCTTCTTCCCCTCGTTTTTGCCTTGGGCTTTCCTAACCGCCTTCGGCGTAGCATACGTTCTACTCCGCGAGGACGCCGACAAAATTGACAGGCTGGCCTTGTCTGGGGCGCTCGGCGCCGGCATGGCCGTCGTCGTCATAGCGTCACTGATCTTCTGGATGCTCAGTGTCCCCCCTTTCTCCAGATAGCGAGAGTCGCAGTGCAGTGCCCGCGCCTGGTCGGCGTTCTCGCAGGGCCGCTTAGACTGTCCGATTGGAAGGTTTGCCTAGGAACCTTCAATGAGACGGGCCGGGGCGTCTCAGATCTCATCTGTTTTCCTGCTTCGTATCGATACTCGTGTCGGAGCTCCTTAACGTGCTTCTTGATTAAGAAGCCAACCAGCACTGTGGCAGCGACAGCTACACCGACCCATAGCAACGCTCGCCGGTAGGGTTCTGCATTAGGAGAAATATGAGCACGGTAACAGCGCCCACAAGCGCGACAAATTTCGAAATCGAGTAGGCCGTGCCCTTCTTAACCGCCGGATGGACCCAGCCAATTGTTGCCCCGGTTCCTGCAGATGTTGCCCTTGATTCAGATCCAGAGCCGGATCCGCTTGCTGCACATGGGGACTTTTCCTTCTTCGCACGGTCTTTCGCCCTGTCACGGTAATTGGTCACAACCACCAGGAGTACGCAGGCGAGGGCGGTCACCCCGACAGCGCTAACCATGATGTTCATGACACCGTCGGGGATTCCGCTTGCATTTATATAGATCGCCGGTCTAATGGGGTCACGGCCTCTCCCAAACCCTTTTACTATGTCGAACCCTTACTGGGCAGAAAACTGGCGTTCCGATAAGTAGGGCCAAATTGGCAGGGACGGGACGCTGCATAATGCCACCATGTGCGGGAAGTCCTGCGGTCCTCGTGCCCCGCCCCCTGGCGGCCGGCCCGAGGGCCGGCAGCTTTCCCCTGGCCTCAGCTGACTCTGGCTTGGTCCAAGGCACTGAGCAATCCCCTGGTGTCCTCAACATCGTAAAAGGCCACCGTTTGTCCGAGTCCAAGACTGAAGAAATCCAGGCCGGTGTTTTGGTACATTCCGGCCCCGAAAGCCCCGGCCATGCCCTGGTACCCGAAAGTCACGCTGACATGGCGTCCGTCTTTGGACTGATCGATCTTGGTCGGCATGCCGTTGACCGGCGTATCGGAAACGGACCTGTCCCCTATTGAGACGATTGCCCTGCGATCCGTGAGTCCATACACTGTGCGGAGCTTCCGCCGCTTCTTGTAGATGAACCTTCCGAAGATGAAGTAGAGGCCTATCAGGACGAAGGGGATGCCCCACAGTACAAAGAAGGGTTGCTTGGCCGTGGTGGCAGCCGTGAACTCCCAGAAGATCGCGAAGCCACCCCAGAGGATGCTGAACGGCACCAGAAGGGCGTCCGCACCGGTGAAACGAACCCGGGGGTCCGGCTGACCCACCCACAGAAGCCTTTCACCTTGGCGAAGGAGTGGCAGAATCCGGCTTCTGGGATCGTTCATGCCTCGAAGTGTTACACAGTAGTTCCGGTCTGAACAGGGGAAACTCCGGTGGCGAAGGGCCAGCGAGGACGAGCGGAACCCAGGTAACGGTTTCAGCCCACCCGCGGCTTGCTTCAGGCATCACCTTCACGTGTCTGCTTCCTCAGGGACAACCCTCAGGGTTTGATCCCCGCACAGGAGCTGCCGTACCTGTCCTGCTGCTCTGAGCAGATCGAACCACTCAGCTGGGCGGCGAGGCGAGCAATGGATCCCGCAACGCGCCGCCGTCCAGCCGGAACAAAGTTGGGTTCAACGATTAGGAATGCGAATCGCCAACTAGGGCGGTTTTCGCCGGTTTTCCGGTCCTGAATCGCCAACTGGCTTCCGATCTCACAGGACTTGTGAGACCCCGACCTAAGCGAGCAATTGCTCGACGAAAAATAGCCAGGATCTCAAGGGACCGGCTTCCTCTAGATTGCGCTAGCGCAGTCAAAACTAACTGAGCATTTCCGGAAACACTGGGTTAGGGGCACCCGGTCAGGCCATGAGAACGTTCCGCAGTTAGACCTGCTCCCGTCGATTTCCTAGGAACGACGTGTTAGTCACAGAAGCTTGTCGAGTTCATTTGCAGGTCTCCTACCTCCACAGGCGCACGTCTGCTGCGTTAGTTCTTGATAGTTGCCACACTTTCGGCAGCTCCAGCGTTCCGGGCGAGGCAGCTCGACAGGCAGAAGTTCCAGCACTTGAGGCGGCAGGGGTAGTAATGCTCCGTGTAGAAATCCCCGTCGGGGTCCCAGCCGTAGGCGTAGTGGCCGAAACTCCCGTCATCCAGCTTGGAGGCCACCAGGACTCTGTCAGTTGTATCCGTGGCCGCCGTGAACCTCATAAACCGGGCTTTACCCTCGGCTGCCTGTTCCCGGATGGCACTACGCCCGAGCTCCTCGATGGACGGCGCGGCACATGAGGACACTGCCAGCAACAGAATGCCCGCGGCAGCGAACTTCAGGACACGCAGCATTCTTCCCCCAAGAAGTAGTGAGGCCCAGCATACCTGTCACCGTGGGAGAAGGTGTCCCCTTCCGTCTCATGTCCTACGACGATAGAGCGCTGAACTAGCTCCTCAACGCGATGCTGGAAGGATGCGAGAGAATCGGCAAGTTCGACCCTAAGTGCAAGTAACTCTTCAGCTGTTCGCAGTTCCCTTGGGCAGGTTGCCCCTGGTTCCTGCCGTCAGCACGCAGCGCTCCTCCGGCAGTTCTGGTACAAGCACCTCATGTCCGGGCAGGTGAACGTCGAGGACAGGTAGGGAGAATTGAGTCATGGGCTCCATGTGTGCGGTGGCCCGGGCGCTCCTCCCCGTCTTGGACTCGGGTAGGGTGCCAAAGAAGGAATCATTGGGGGAATGATGAAGCTGATGCGACGTGTGCTGCTCGCCGGAGTCCTGGTATCGGTCCTGGCGGGGTGTACTTACTCAGAACCTCGGCACGATCAGGAAACCCGCCCAGTCGAAGCATCTTCGGCTTCCTCTACTCCCTCGGCTGTGTCCGCCACGATGCAGGGCCCTTTCCAGTCCCTGACTGCAGCTACCTCTGGCACAGCCACCCTCGAGGTCAACGAGTCCGGCGCAGTTGTGCAGCTCGAAGACATGGCGACTGAGCCCGGCAAGGATCTTCGCGTCATGCTCAGTCCCGGCACTCTTGCTGCCGGCGTCGGCGGAGAGCTTGAATTGTCATCTATGAAGATGATCGAGATCGGCCCATTCCGGGCCGGCGCCACCCAGCGTTTCGTGATGGACGCACAAATGTGGACGGGCATGCAGGATCCAGTCCGGAGCGTGTTGATCTATGACTACTCCGCCAAGAAGGCACGTGCAGCGGCAGTCCTCAGCGACGAGAAGTGAAGGCTCAGGCTAGTGCCTCGGTGGATCCCGCCCCGGCCCACCATCCGTGGACGTTTGCCGCGGTGTGCGTCATGGTCCCGGCGCTGCCCCTGCTGGTGTTCAGCCTGGCGGATCCCATCGTCCAGCTGCTGCCCTGGTACGCGGCCGTCTACCTGCTGATCGGGGCCTGCATCTTCGGGCCCACCGGGCAGGTCCCGTCGGTTCGGCAGGCCGTGGCGTTCCTGCTGCCCGGCGCCCTGCTCGTTCCCCCGGCACTGCTGAACGTGGGCTTCTGGGCCGGCGGCTGGCTGCTGGGCCTGCCAGCATGGGGCCTGCTGCTGAGCCGCTGGACGCCCGAGACCCCACTACGGCCCGGCCAGCTGCTTCAGTTCGCCGGGCTGTGGGTGCTGGGTCTAGTGATCTTCACCTTCAATGGCATCTGGCCGATCTTCAGCCTCGGCCTGTTCCTCCTGCCGATCATCCCACTCATCCGGCTGGCGTACCCCGAGTACAGCGCCCGGCCGCTTCAGGCCGGAGCGGAGGTTTTCCTGGCGGTAGCCGCAGTCGTGGTGTCCTTCGCGACCCCCACACCCGAGGGGGCCTGGGCGTCGCCCTGGATATACGCCGGCGGGGCCGCGACTGCCGGGCTGATGATCGCGTTCTGGGCCAGGGGCCTCCCCCGCCGCAGGGCGATGCGTCGAGCTAATGATGGCGCGCGTCGTTTAGCCTGTGAGCGCCGTCCGCCAGGTTTCGATATGCCGGGCGACATATTCGCTTGTGGCTTTCCAGTGGGCTCCGTGCCCATCGGCGTACATCCGCGCCCACGGCTGGTGTCCGGTCAGATTCGCTGCATGCAGCAAGTCATGCATGGCCGAAACTCTCTGGGCGAGCATCTCAGGAAGTGCAGCCCGCTGGCCATGGTCGGCGCCATAGCCATCGACGAAGGCGCGCAACCGGACACCGGCTTCGTCGGGCCGCTCCCCCTCCCAAAGTCCGGCGAAGGACTGGGCAGAATAGGCCAGGTCCCAAAGGCGCGTTCTCGGCCCTGCGCCGTCCCAGTCGATGAAGACCCACCGGTCGCCGATGATGAAATTCCATGGAGCCAGGTCGTTGTGGCAGATCAGATCCGGCTCGGACGCCGGGATCAGAACCTTCCACGACTCAACGTCATCTGCAGTGCACGCCGGGCTGTTGTCGTGGATGGCGCGCACGATCCTTCCGACCCTTCGCAGTTCAGCAATATCCAGCTGTCCTCGATCAATGGCCGAACTGCCGGCAACGTACTCGATGACCTGTCGGCCCTCTTTGTCGGGGCCAGCTACCTCCGGGACATCCACTCCAGCCGATCGCAACGTACCAAGGAACTGGTGGACTTTATCCGTGGAGGAGGTCCATGGTTTCCTCACGGTTTCTCCGTTGCGGACTACAAATTCAGCAGCGTTACCCCCGGCAAGAACCTGCTCATCAGTCACCATGACAGGCTAGGCCAGATTCGCGAAACGTGCTTCCCTTGAACGTCCAGCATCCTCTACCCGATGGGCAACATCGGTCTATCGCCGACGCCTGCCGTGGGGAGCATACTGAGACATGGCTGACTCCGATGACTTTCTGGCATGGCTTCGGTCCACCCTCTATGAGGCTGAAGTGGCTATTCACAATGGCGACGCCGCCCCGCGTCGGGCGATCTGGTCCAGCAACGAGCCGGTAAGTGTCCTGGGCGCGTGGCGCAACGCTTTCGGACAGCAGGAGCTCGATGAACTCTTCGCTGGTCTGGCAAAGCAGTTCTCCAACTGCACGTCCTACCGTTTCGAGCTGCTGGCATACGACGTCGTGGGCGACGTGGCCTATACGGCGGGACTGGAGCACACCTCCGCCTCCGTGGACGGCGAACCGCGGAGCTATACCCTCCGGGCCACACAGGTCTACCGTCGGGAGGACGGCGAATGGAAGGTCGCCCACCGCCACGGCGACACCGTAACCCCCTGACTCGGACAAAAATGCCCCCGGCCTGGGAGGCGCCATCATCCATCGGAAGCTGGGCCAGGAGGACGACGAAATCGCTGTCCTGAAGAGATGGCTGGCCGCCTGCCCCAGGTCGCGCCGGGCTGGCAGCAAGATTGCCGAGCGCCTCACCAAGCTGGAAGCGGTCTGACACCGGCGGGCGAGGGGTGCTTTCGAGATCCCAGTGTGGACAGGATTCAGAGGCTCAGCAAGGACGGGATGAGCAGGAGGGGCTTGAGGCCCTGCTATTGCTGGGCCTCCGGACTCAGCCTGGATTGAACAGGCTGCCACCCTCTCCGTTACGGATGCGGTCATCCGGAGCCAGCGCACCTTGGGCGACGACGTAACCATTGACGCATAGTTCCAGGGACGACGCCAGCGACGGTGCCGGTAGGGTGCGATTACCCGGGCTTGCGAACACATTGCTAAGCATGCTTATGATGGTGTCAATCGGATGGGGATCCGGTGTATGGGGAGTGGGAGTCGAAAAGGGTGCGCTCAGTGAATGAACTGCTCCCCGGGAGTTGGACTGAGAAATTCAGTTCCGACTCCCGGGGAGCAGTTTTATGCGTGCGTCTAGTTCGTTGTCTGAGGATCAGCGCG
>NZ_JBNHFC010000034.1:0-16583 GCF_059089885.1 Arthrobacter sp. Y3221159 | reverse complement strand
GGCAGCCCCGGCGGCGGCACCGGCCGCGGCCGCTCCAAGAACCGGCAAGGCGGAGGTGGGCGTCGGGGACGAGTCCCGCGAAGCGCCGATGACGCCTGTGGGTGCGGTGGCGGTATCGACGGGGGCGGTAATGGGGCCGGTTGACGCATCGAAAAGAAGCATGCCGGGTACGGCGGCGCGTGCTGCGTTGATGTCACCGTTGCGGATTGCCTCCGCGGCCTCCGCGAGCTTGATGGCGTTGGCCGGGCGGTCCTTGGGATCCTTGGCCAGCATGGACATCAGCAGTGCTCGGACCGGTGCGGGCAGGCTCTCCGGCAGGGGCGGCGGCGCGTCGTTGACCTGGGCCAGGGCGATCGCGATCTGGGACTCCCCGGAAAAGGGCCGGTGCCCGCTGAGGCACTCGTAGCCGATCACTCCCAGGGAGTAGATGTCCGATGAACCGGTTGCGGTCTGGCCGGTTGCCTGCTCCGGCGCCAGGTATTGGGCCGTGCCCATGACCTGGCCGGTCTGGGTGAGCGGAACCTGGTCCGCGAGCCGGGCAATGCCGAAGTCCGTGACCTTTACCCGCCCGTCAGGGGTGATCAGGAGGTTTCCGGGCTTGACGTCGCGGTGCACCAGGCCCTGGGCGTGGGCAACGGCCAGGGCACGGGCGGTCTGGGCGATGATGGACAGCGTGCGGTCCGGGGAGAGCACCTGCTCGCGCTCGATGATAGTGCTCAAAGGCTGTCCGGGAACCAGCTCCATGACCAGGTAGGCTGAGCCCTCCTCCTCGCCGTAGTCGAAGACGTTGGCGATGCCTACGTGGTTCAGGAGTGCGGTGTGGCGGGCCTCCGCGCGGAACCGCTGGAGGAACCCGGGGTCACCGGTGTATTCCTCCTTGAGTACCTTGATCGCGACGATGCGGCCCAGGACGAGGTCTTTCGCCTTCCAGACTTCCCCCATGCCGCCAATCGCGATCCGCGTGGTCAGCTGGAATCTGCCGCCGAGGGTGATTCCGGTTGTAGGCCTCACTTATTCAACACCGCCTCAAAAATTCTCTTCGCGTTCGGACTGGTCAGCTGTGCGCCGGTGTTGATGTCTACGCCCTCCATGACGATGGTGACACCCACCTGCGGATTGTTTGCGGGGGCAAATCCCGTAAACCATGAGTTGTTGGTTCCGTTGCCGAGCTCCGCCGTTCCGGTCTTGCCCGCCACCTGGACGCCCGGGACGCCTGCACGGTTTGCAATGCCTTCGCTGACCGCGCTGACCATCCAGTCCGTGATCTGGTTGGCGATGGCGGGAGTGGTGGACGTGCGGAGCGTCTTCGGCTGCGGTTCATCGATGACCCGCAGGTCCGGGGCGCGCAGGGCCTTGATGAGGTTGGGCTGCATCTGCACGCCGTCATTTGCGATGGCCGCGGTCATCATGGCCACCTGCAGCGGCGTGGCGCGGACATCCTTCTGGCCGATGACGGACTGTGCCAGGCCGGGGCCGTCCAGGTCATCCGGGAAGGTGTTGCCGCTGGCGTAGTCGAGCTTCAGCTGGTCACCCATGTCCTGGCCGAAGCCGAACTTCTCGGCCTGCTCGGCGATGGCGTCCCGGCCAATATCCAGGGCGATGCTCGCGAAGGGCGTGTTGCAGGACTGCTGCAGGGCGAAAGCGAAGCTGGCCGTGTTCCGGGTGTAGCAGTTGCCGCCCGCATAGTTGGGCAGGCGGTACTGGATACCTTCGAACGGCAGTTCTGCCGGATTGGGAAGTTCGCTGTCCTTGTTGTACTTCCCGGATGCCAGGGCCGCGGCGGTATCCACCAGCTTGAACACGGAGCCGGGGGCGAGCAGTTCACCGGTGGGCCCGCTGACGTTCGGGTTCAGGTTGATGCCGGGCACCTTGACCAGTTCGTTCATGCTGGAAGCGGCGGCGGTGAGGTCCTGGGTGGCCACGAGGTTGGGGTTGTAGGAGGGCTTGGACACCATGGCCAGGATGGCGCCGGTCTTGGGGTTGGTGACCACGATGGATCCCCGCTGACCGTCCGGGATCAGGCTGTAAGCGAGCTGCTGGAGCTCAGGATCGATGGTGAGCTCCACCGATGCCCCCTTGGGCTGGTTTCCAAGGAACAGTTGTCCCACCCGGTCCAGGAACAGCTGGTCCGAGTTGCCCGCCAGTTCGCCGCCCATGGACTGCTCCAGGCCGGTGGCGCCGAAGTTCTGGGAGAAGTACCCCGTGATGCCGGCGTACAGCTCCGGCTGCGGGTACGTGCGCTGGAAAGCACAAGTCTCCGAACCGCTTTCCACGGACTCCGCAACCGGGGAACCGCCAACAACGATGGCCCCGCGGTCGTTGCAGAAACTTTGCAGGACCGCGCGCTGGTTCCAAGGGTTTGCCTTGAGTTCGTCAGCGCCGATCACCTGGACGTAGCTGATGGCGCCGAAGATCAGGGCGAACATGGCGACGGCCGCCACCCACGAATGCCGAATTGCCTGGTTCACAGGTGCTTCACCGCCTCGGTAGGAGTGTCAATGCCGGTTGCTTCGGCTCCCTTGGCCGGCGGCAGGGGTGTGGTGTCCACGGGGCCGCGGGCGGTGTGCGAAATCATCAGGAGCAGGCCAACGATGATCCAGTTGGCCAGCAGTGACGAGCCGCCCGCAGCCAGGAAGGGCGTCGTCAGGCCTGTCAGGGGGATCAGGCGCGTCACGCCGCCGATCACCACGAAGCATTGCAGCGCCACGGCGAAGGACAGGCCGCAGGCGAGGAGCTTACCGAACGCGTCCCGGGTGCCTAGTGCGGCACGGAAGCCGCGGGTGAACAGCAGGAGGTACATCAGGACGACGGCGAACAGGCCGATGAGCCCCAGCTCCTCACCCAGGGACGCGATGATCATGTCGCTGTTGGCGAACGGGACCAGGTCCGGCCGTCCCTGCCCCAGTCCGGTGCCCACCAGGCCGCCGTTGGCCATCCCGAAGAGGCCCTGGACGATCTGCAGGCTGCCGCCCGGGGAGCGTCCGTAGACCTCCTCAGTGAAGGCGTTGAGCCAGCCGTAGATCCGGAGCTCCACGTGGGAGAACACCTGGGCTGCAACGAACCCGCCACCGGCGATGAGGGCCAGGCCGATCACCACCCAGCTGATCCGGCTGGTGGCCACGTAAATCATCACGATGAACAGGCCGAAGAAGAGGATGGAGGAGCCCAGGTCGCGCTGGAAAATGAGCACGCCGATGCTGACCAGCCAGGCAGTGATCATAGGGCCCATGTCCTTGAACCGCGGGAACTGAAGCGGGCCGACCTTACGGCCTGCCAGCAGGATGAGGTCACGGTTGGAGGACAGATAGCCGGCGAAGAATATGGCCAGGGTGATCTTGGCAACCTCGCCCGGCTGGAATGTCATGGGGCCGAGCCGGATCCATACCCGGGCGCCAAGGATCTCGCCGGCGCTGATGCCGGGCACCAGGGGCAGGATCAGCAGGAGTGCACTGGCCGCCAGGGAGATAAACGTAAAGCGGCGGAGGATCCGGTGGTCCTTGAGGAACCAGATCACGGCGATGGCCACGGCCATGGCAATCAGGGTCCAGCGCAACTGGTTGTTCCCGGTGTCCTCGCCCGGCGCGTCCAGGCGGTGGATCATTGCCAGGCCGATCCCGTTCAGGGCGACCACGATCGGAAGTATTACCGGATCGGCATATTTGGCGCGGAATCGAAGGACGCCATGGAAAACCAGGGCCGCCACTGCCAGGAGGCTGGACTGGAACCAGAAGTCGGAGTCGAAGGCCTTTTCCTGGTCAACGCCGACCAGCATGTTGGCGCCGATGCCTACGGCCAGGGCCAGCAGAAGCAGGGCGAGTTCAACGTTGCGGCGCGGTTTGGGAGTGGTGCTGAGCTGGCTCATTGGCCCACCTCGCAGGTAACAGTGGGTGTGGGTGTGGGTGTGGGTGTGGGTGAGGGGGACGGGCTGGCCGGAGCCGGCGCGGCGGGCTCGGTGGCGGCCGGCGACGCGGAAGCCGTGGGTGCCGGTGCGGGTGTTGAGGGCGCGGCGCTGGCCGAAGGGGACGGGCACTCGTCTTCGGGGGACGTGCTGCCCGTCAGCTCGAGGTTCTTAACGATGCGCTGTGCGTCGTAGAGGTCGTTGGCGGGCACCGTCTGGCGGACCCGTTGCTGGGAGAAGGGCGGTAGTGAGTCCATCCGGATCTCAGTGACCGTTTCGAGGCTGGACAGCTGGATGGGCCCCAGCCGCTGGGAAACCCCGTTGAAGATCGCGACCCGGGAATCGTGCTCGCCGATGTAGTAGCGGGTCTGGGTCCAGGCATAGCCCAGCCATAAGCCTACGGTCAGGACCACCAGGAGGGCGGCCGCGATGGTCCACGTGACCCATCGGCGCGGCTTCAGCGGAACGAGGGTTTCGTCCTCGTCGCCTGTGAGCGGCTCTGCCTTGTGGGTGAGGAGGGTTGCGGCGCGCCGGGCGACAGTCCGTCCGCCGATAGTGGGGATGGAACCGGACTCCGCGGCAGCCGCTGCGGCGCCGACAAGCTCATGCGGCCTGCTGGAAAGTTCTTCGCGGAGAACCTCGGCGGTCAAGTGCTCGCCGAGGTGCGGATCCGTGGAACCGGGCTCCACCACGCCCGACCCGGAATGTTCGCCGTCGGGCTTATCTTCGCCCTCTCCTTGGGAATCGTCATCCTTGCCGGCGTCCGAACGCCTGGCTCCGGTTCCAGGGATGCCGGACCCCTTTGGCGGAGGGGTTTTGCCGGTAGGCGCACCAGGGTCATCCGTGGCGGCAGCGGGCTTGGTGCCCACAACGGGAGGGATGACGTCGACGGCGGCGGTGCTGACGTCGTCGGGCGTTTCTTCCACGATCTCCACCATCACAACGGTGACGTTGTCCGGGGAGCCCGCCTCGAGGGTCAAATCAACGAGGGTTTCCACGCACTCGCGGAGGTCCCTGGTTTCCTTGACCGTGCGCTCCACGGCATGTCCCGCCACGTAGTTAAGGCCGTCGGAGCAGAGCAGCCAGCGGTCGCCAGCCTTCACATCGAGAGTGCCAAGGTCCAGTTCGGGGCTCGCGTCCACGTCGCCAAGGACCCGCATGAGCACGTTCTTGTGCGGATGGCTTTCCGCTTCCTCGGGCTTGAGCCGGCCTTCGTCGATGAGCCGCTGGACGAACGTGTGGTCCACGCTGACCTGCTTGAACTCGCCGTCGCGGAGGCGGTAGGCGCGGGAGTCGCCGATGTGGGCGAAGTGCAGCTTGCCCTCGGCGAGCAGCAATGCCGTGACCGTGGTGCCCATCCCGGCCAGCTTCGGGTTGATGTGCACCAGCTCGGAGAGCAGGGAGTTCGCGGTCTGGATCTCGTCCGCGAGGATGGTGCCCGCATCGCCGTCGTAGTCCGAGCGGTCCAGGTGGATCATGTCCAGGACGGTGGCGGCAGAGGCGACGTCGCCGCCCGCATGGCCGCCCATGCCGTCAGCCACGACAGCCAGGTGGCGTCCCGCGTACGCCGAGTCGTCGTTCTTAGACCGGATCCGGCCCACATCGGAGCGCGCGGCGAAGCGCATGATGAGGGGCCGCTCCGCGGGCTTCTGCCCGTCTGCGGTGTTCTCTGGGACGGCCACGGCTATGGCCTCAATTCGATGACCGTCTTGCCGATTCTCACAGGTACGCCTGGCTCAACGGGGAGGGCACGGGTCAGTTGCTGGTCCGCGAGGTAGGTTCCGTTGGTGGAACCCAGGTCCTCGATGAACCAGCGGCTGCCCTGGGGGAACAGCCTGGCGTGACGGCCCGAGGCATAGTCGTCCTCGAGGACCAGTGTTGCCTCCTGGGCGCGTCCCAAGAGGATGGGGCTGGCGGCAAGCGGCACCGAGGTCCCCTTCAGCGGTCCCTCGACTACCACCAGCTGCCGGGCCTGCTGCTTGGCGGGTGCCGGCGGGGTATCGGCAAGATCCGGGTTTTTGCGGACCTGCCGGGCAGTGGGCGCCCCGGACGCTGCCTTGCGCCCCACCATGAGGTCACGGCGCATGGCAGAGACGATGCTGAAAATGAGCACCCACAGGAGCAGGAGGAAGCCAAACCGCAGCGCGGTGATGGTGAGGTCGCTCATGCGGGGCCACCCGGGCTGGCTGGAAGCAGGCGGAAGATAATCTTTGTCCGTCCCATCGTGATGGTGGAGCCGTCGGTGAGTTCGGTGCTTCCGGAAACCTTTTGGCCGTTGACGTAGCTTCCGTTGGTGGAGCCCATGTCCACCGCCGTGGAGACGCCGTTCGCGGTGCGGATCTCGAGGTGGCGGCGCGAGACGCCCGTGTCCTCTACATGGATATCGGCATCGGACGACCTGCCGAGCACGATGGACGGGGCATTGAGGGAATAGCGCTGGCCGTCGATGTCCAGGACGGGCTGGAGCCGGACCGGCTGGCGGCTGGGCGCGGCCGGAACGTTGGGCCGCGCGGGAGGAGCGGCCGGAGCGGCGCCTGATTTCTCCGTGGAGGAGACGATCTCGAAGTCTCCGGCCCGAAGTTCCGTGTCCCGGCGGAAGGAGATCCGCACCGGGCCCTGCAGTGTGTAGCCCTGGCCGCGGACATGGTTGATGACAACGTCACAGAGTTCCTCTGCTAGCGGGGTGCCCCATTCCTGGGCCCGCCGGAAGTCATCGTCGCTGAGCTGCACGTCGAAGACGTTGGGTGCCAGTGTCCTCCCGGCGGTGACGGTCAGGGACCTGTGGTCCACTTCCCGGCGCAGCCGGCTGGCGATTTCCACTGGCTCAACCTGGGCTTTGGATCCGGTGGAGAAGACGCCCCGGACAGCCTTTTCAATGCCGCGTTCAACTTTGTCCAGCAGGCCCATGGTTCTTCTCCTTTCCCCCCGGATACGGGGCAGTCCTAGTTCCGGAACTTCTCTTTGCGTGCAGTTCACAACCCGGCAGTGCACCTGCAGGACGCAGCCGCCTCTACATCCGATACTACTGGGCAGGCCTGTGAATGACCTTAATCCACAACGGCCCGCCGCCCGGAAAAGTTCGTGCCCCGGGATCCCGGAAGCCGTTCCTGACGGTCGTTTCACCTGCGGCAGGACAGGGAATCCCGGCTGTCCGTATGGGGTTCCACACAGCCTCCGGCAGGCCAATTGGTGTTTTGCGGCATCTGTCCGTTATGCTTGATCTCGCTGCTTTTACAAGACTGCGAATCCGGGAAACCGGAGTGGTCCGGTGGAAGAAGTTGCGCGCGAGTGGCGGAACGGCAGACGCGCTGGCTTCAGGTGCCAGTGTCCGAAAGGGCGTGGGGGTTCAAATCCCCCCTCGCGCACGCAAATGGAAGAGCCCCGGTCTTAGGACCGGGGTTCTTTTGCGTTGTCTTCTGGTGTTGATACCCGTGCTTGTTCGCGCATCAGTACCTTCGGATTCCGATGCGCGAACACGCTTAGGTGCGGCGGTGATAGGGCGGCGCGACGGCGGGAGGCCTCCACGGTGCCTGCGCCCGCTCAGGCGCTGCCCCGGCTTAGCCGGACGCGCGTGCGGAAGCCTTGAACCGGCGTCGTGAGTTGGCCAGGTGGCTGCGCATGGCGGCGGCGGCCGCGGCCTCGTCGCCATCGCCGATGGCGTCGGCGATGGAACGGTGCTCCTGCACCACTTGGTCGAAATGATCGCGGGCGAAATGCTCGACGCCGGTCATCAGGCGGGTGCGCGGCATCGCGATCATGGTCTGCCCCAGGGCGGCGAGGCAGTCGGAGTAGTACGGATTTCCGGAGGCGGCGGCCACCGCCCGGTGGAATTCGAAGTCGGATCTCATGGCGTGGGCCGGGTGCCCGGCGCTGGCGGTGAACTCCTCGAGTGCCGCCTGGACAGCCCGGAGCTGCCGGTCGGTATGGTTCCGTGCGGCCAGCGCTGCAGCCTCCGTTTCCACGCCCATCCGGAACGCCAGCAGGTTCAGCCGGTCCTCGGTGGTGGCCACCGGACGGGCGCCCGGCGCTGCCGCGGGCCCGTCCGAGGGCGGAGTAAGGGCGAAACTGCCGCGGCCACGTTCGGTTTCCACCAGTCCCTCGGCCTGGAGGCGGGTGAGGGCGGCGCGCACCACCGTGCGGCTGACGCCGAAATCGCTGATGAGCGTGTTTTCGCTGGGCAGCTTCTCACCGGGCTGGATGATGCCGTCAACGATGCGGTTGCGAAGGTCGGCGGCAAGGTCCGCGGTGAGGTTCCGGCTCATGGGTTCAAGGTTACGCGCCGAACTCCACGGATTCGGTGGTCCAGGCGCGGGCCTGGTCGCTGAGGGTGACGCCGAGTCCCGGGCGGTCTGGAACGATCATCCGGCCGTCCTTGGTTTCCAGGCGCTCGTTGAACAGCGGGTCAAGCCAGTCGAAGTGCTCCACCCACGGCTCCCGCGGGTAGGCCGCAGCCAGGTGCAGGTGGATCTCCATGGCGAAGTGCGGGGCGAGCCCCAGTCCGCGTTCGTCCGCGAGGGCGGCGAGGCGCAGGAATTGGGTGATGCCGCCGACGCGCGGGGCGTCGGGCTGGATGATGTCGCAGCCGTTAGCGGCGATCAGGCCCTTGTGCTCGGCCACGGAGGCGAGCATCTCGCCGGTGGCGATGGGCGTGTCCAGCACCTGCGCGAGGTGGGCGTGGCCTTCGAAATCGTAGGCGTCCAGGGGTTCCTCGATCCAGACGAGGTTGAATTCCTCAAGCTGGCGGCCCAGGCGCAGTGCGGTGGCGCGGTCCCACTGCTGGTTGGCGTCCACCATGAGGGGGACGTCCCAGCCGATGTGTTCGCGGATGCCGGCCACGCGACGGAGGTCCTCCTTGCTGTCCGGCAGGCCCACCTTGATCTTGATGCCGCCGATGCCTTCCTCGATGGACTGGGTGGCGCGGGCTTTTACCTCCTCGAGGGTGGCGTTCAGGAAGCCGCCGGAGGTGTTGTAGGTCTGGACGGAGTCGCGGTAGGAGCCGAGGAGCTTGGCCAGGGGAAGCCCGGCGCGCTTGGCCTTGAGGTCGTACAGGGCGATGTCGATGGCGGCGAGGGCCTGGGTGGCGACGCCGGACCGGCCCACCGAGGCGCCGGCCCACAGGAGCTTGGTGTAGAGCTTGCCGATGTCGTTGGGGTCCTCGCCGACGATGCCCTCGGCGACTTCCTTGGCGTGGGCGTACTGGGCCGGGCCGCCTGCCCGCTTGGAGTAGCTGAAGCCGAGGCCGGTGTGGCCCTGTTCGGTGGTGATTTCGGCGAAGAGGAAAACCACTTCCGTCATCGGCTTTTGGCGGCCGGTGAACACTTTGGCATCGCTGATGGGCACGGCGAGCGGAAGGCGGGCGGTGGACAGTTTGACGTGCCGGATCAGGTCGATGGTGCTCATGGATTCTCCTAGTGGGGGTTGCTGGGCGCCATCGCCCACCTTCCTAGGATACAAGTAACTAACTTGTACTACAAGTATAGCCGTGGGTCGATTGGTCACGTCCGGCAGTGCAATGTAACGTTTAGGTCACCGGTCGGAGCACACGCCCGGCGAAGCATCCATGCTGCTTCTGCGTGCTATGTCCCCCACGGGGGTGCCCCTGCGTTCCCAGGCCGGAAACCGTTCCGGGCAGGGAACCTCTCGAGGCCTGCCGCTCCGCACTCCCATGAAGAGGCTTCGTTTTCCATGCGCAGGAATCATCTGCTGGCCACCGGTACGCTTGTTGCTTTGTTCGTGACAACCGCGTGCACCGCACCCGACCCCATGGCAACCGCAGACCCGGCTCAAGCCAAGGCCACAGCCAGCACCGCCGCCCCTTCCGCTGCGGTGGGCACTAGCCAATTGGCGGCGGCCGAGAGGGCCAGGGCTGCGGCCGATAGGAAGGCTGCGGAAGAGGCTGCCGCCAAAGCGAAAGCAGAAGCCGAAGCGAAAGCAGAAACTGAGGCGAAGGCCGAAGCTGAGGCGAGGGCAGAAGCCGCGGCCAAGGCGCAGGCCGCCGCCGGTCAGGCGCAGGAAGCGGCTGCAGCCGGGCAGGTACCCCACGTCGAGGGGACACCTCCCGGTGCCGGCGGCGAAGCGGCCGCCGCTTCCCCTGCTCCGGTATCAGCGGCGCCGGTGGCGACCGGCCAGCCGGCTGCGCCGTCCCCCGCGCCCACCCCCCGGAGTGCACCGGCAGCGGGCACTAGCGCCACGCGGCCGACCGGCACAGGATCCGCCGGGCAGGACGCAGGAACGGGCGACGCCACGTGCCTCCAAGCCCTGACGGAGGTTGGAGCGGTGATCGGTGGCCTGTTGGGTGAAAACGATGATCCGGATGCGGGTCTCCTCGGGGACGTCAGCTGCAACATCACGGATGGCAGCGGGACCGCCGGGCGCTAGGTCAGCCCGCATGCCCCCGCAGCGCCCCCAGCCCCGAGATGAGCGCCTCCAGCCCCAGGCCGAACGCCGTGTCGGCGGGGCGTCCGGGGCCGACGGAACTGCGCACGGCGGCGGTGAAATGCGGGTTCGCCTCCGCCATGGACCCTGGCTCGAAAATGTCCCCGGGGGCGGTCACGTCATAGGCGGACCCGAAGATAAAGGACTCCAGGGCTACGATCGCGGACACAATCCGCTCCTCCGGGAAGCCTGCGTCCAGGAACCCCTTGCTCACCGTCTCGTACATCGCCAGGGTCTGCGGGGCGTCCGTGACCGGCAGCACGGCGATGACGGGAATCAGGGGCGTGTGCTCGGCAAAGACGTCCCGGTAGCTCCAAGCCCAGGTGCGCACGGCATCCTCCCAGGACTTCGAGCCGAACGCCGAGACGTCCACCAGTGACGTCAGGTGGTCCTCCACCAGCAGCAGCACGTCGCGCTTGGACGCCACGTGGTTATACAGGGCCGACGGCGCCACCTCCAGCTGCTTCGCCAGCGCTGCCATGGTGAGCCCGTCATAGCCCTTCCGGCTGACCAGGTCCAGGGCCGCCGTCGTGATGCCTGCCTTGTCCAGCACCGCCGCCGATGGCCGGCCGGCCCGCCGGCGCCCCGTCCCCGCCCCGGTTCCCGTGGTGTGTCCTTCTTCGGCTGATACTGCCGGCATTCCTGCCCTTTCTTTGGTGGTCCCCAGCATTATTCCACCCGGGCACTTCCCGTCCCGGCCACAAGCAGCTATAGTTCTAATAAATGAACGACATTCATTTAGTGCTCCCGGTCACTTCGCGGGAGGCAGAGAGGACATCATGCTGAACCTGAACCGCGACGTCGTCGTCGTTGGAGCCGGTCCCTCCGGGCTCACCGCAGCCCGGGAGCTGAAAAAGGCGGGGCTATCTGTCGCCGTGCTCGAGGCCCGCGACCGCGTGGGCGGCCGCACCTGGACCGATACCGTGGACGGCGCCATGCTCGAAATCGGCGGCCAGTGGGTCTCCCCGGACCAGACCGTGCTCCTGGACCTCCTCGGCGAGCTCGGCCTGCAGACCTACTCCCGCTACCGCCAGGGCGAATCCGTCTACATCGGCTCCGACGGCATTCCCGTCCGCTACACGGGCGACACCTTCCCGGTGGATCCCAACACCAAAGCCGAAATGGACCGCCTGGTCGCATTGCTGGACGGGCTCGCCGCGGAAATCGGCGCCACCGAGCCCTGGGCCCACCCCAAAGCGCGGGAGTTGGACACCATCTCCTTCCACCACTGGCTGCGGCAAAACTCCGCCAATGAGGAAGCCTGCAAGAACATCGGCCTCTTCATCGCCGGCGGCATGCTCACCAAGCCCGCCCACGCCTTCTCCGCCTTGCAGGCCGTGCTGATGGCCGCCTCGGCGGGCTCATTCACCCACCTGACGGACGAGGACTTCATCCTCGACCGCCGCGTAGTGGGCGGCATGCAGCAGGTACCGCTGCTGCTCGCGCAGGAGCTGGGCGACGACGTCGTCCTCAACACCCCGGTGCGCACCATCAACTGGGAGCCGGACGCCGACGGCGGCCACTGCGTCACCGTAGAATCCGACCGCGCCACAGTCAACGCCCGCTTCGTGATCATGGCCGTCCCGCCCAACCTGTACTCGCGCGTCTCCTTCAACCCGCCGCTGCCCCGCCGGCAGCACCAGATGCACCAGCACCAGTCCCTGGGCCTGGTCATCAAGGTCCACGCCGTCTACGACCGTCCCTTTTGGCGGGACAAGGGCCTGTCAGGTACCGGCTTCGGCGCCAACGCCCTGGTGCAGGAGGTCTACGACAACACCAACCACGGCGACACCCGCGGCACCCTGGTGGGCTTCGTCTCGGACGAGAAGGCCGATGCCGTCTTCGAACTTGATGCCGAGGACCGCAAGAAGGCAATCCTGGCCTCCATCGCCGGTTTCCTCGGCGACGAGGCACTCACGCCCGAGGTCTACTACGAGTCCGACTGGGGATCCGAGGAATGGACCCGCGGCGCCTACGCCGCCAGCTACGACCTGGGCGGCCTGCACCGCTACGGCAAGGACCAGCTGACCCCCGTCGGCCCCATCTACTGGGCCTCCTCAGACCTCGCCGCCGAAGGCTACCAGCACGTGGACGGCGCCATCCGGATCGGCCGCCAGACCGCCGCCCGGATCGCCGAAGTGGCAAGGGTGGCCGTCGCCGTCGGATAGCCAATAAGCATGCTTACTAATAGGCTTGCGAGTGGGGAGCGTCCCCTATGCAGACAAGCGAGGTGAGACATGACTGACGCCCAGGGCATCAGCAAGGTTACGGACATCATCAACGATTCCAAGATCGGGATGTTGACCACCATCAACGAAAAGGGCGCCCTTGTGAGCCGGCCGCTGGCCGTCCAGGAGGTTAAGGACGACGGCGACATGTGGTTCTTCACCGGCCTGGGCACGTCGCAGGTCGCCCACGTCCGGGCCGACGCGCGCGTCAACGTCGCCTTCGGCAAGAACACCGAGTGGGTTTCTGTGGCCGGGACCGCCCAGGTTGTGACCGACCGGGCCAAGATCCACGAGCTGTGGAACCAGGCGGTCGAAGCCTGGTTCCCGGACGGGCCGGACACCCCGGAGGTATGCCTGCTGCACGTCGATTCAGACTCCGCGGAGTACTGGACCAGCCCGGGCGGCACTGCCGCCACGGCGCTGCAGTGGGTGAAGTCCAAGGTCACCAACAGCCGCATGAGCGTCGGCGAAAGCGACACAGTGGAACTGTAAGTTTCCTGAAACGGTAAAAGCGGGGCGGCAGCCCCGCCTTTTTCGTATGCCCCGTTAGTCCCGCCCGGTCAGGGCGTCGAGCACGGCGGGAAGGAGTACGCCGTTGCGTCCCCACACAGGGTCGAGGATCTCCACGTACCAGGAGTCGGCAAGCAGTAGCGCCAAGGCGTCATTGGTCTCGTCGGCCCAGTCGCGGATCTGGCCCTCGTCCACCGGGTTCTCGCTGGAGCCCAACACGGTGGTGACTTCCGTTCCGGCCAGGGTGACCGGGATGGATGCGCTGCTGGCCTCACCCGGAGCGTGGGCCACCGTGACCAGGTCAGTCCGGGTGGACAGCGCCAGCAGGTCTCCGGCAACGGCAGCGCTGCAGAAGCCTGTCACGTACTCCCGTTGTGCAGCAGACTCGGTTTGAACGCCCGGCTGGGACTCCTTGGTGAACAGCCCGTTGCGGTTCAGTTTTGCCAGGGCTGCGGCAATTGGTCCGGTCTCCTCATCAAAGCCGGCTGCAAGGTGTCCGGGCTGGTAGGAGCTGCCGCCCTCAAGCCAGCGGGCGGTGAGCTCACCGGCGGCTTCCAGGGTGGTGGCCTGGCGCCACACCCCGCGGTCCTCGAGCAGCCGGCCGAACTGGTCGCGCTCCGGCAATTCTTCTGGCTTCATCTCCGGATGCTATCGCCGGTGCGGCGGAACCTTCCACCGCCCCGACACACCACTTAACGTCCGGTCCTACGCCTTCCCGGCGGGAATGCCGGCCGCCTGCTCGGCAGCGGCGAGTGAGGCAGCAAGGCGGGTGACGGCCTCGGGATAGTCCTGGTGCGCATGCACGCGCAGCTGATCCGCGGTCCGCATCGCCTTGATGAACGCCGAGGTTTCCGGCAGGCGCACGTCCGTGAGGGCGGGATAGTCGATGCTGCACGCCGGGTCCAGCTCATAACGCCGCCACCTGGCGACAAGTTCGTCGTGCCGCGCCGCGGCTGCCAGATGTGCGAACTCCTGTTCGCGGCTGTTCTGCCGTGCCTGCCGCCGGCTGAGGTACCGCGGGGTTCCGCGGTAGGCGGCAACCGCTGCGGCCACCCCGGCCCCGCCCAGGAACAGGCCGGTCCAGGGTGAGACCAGCGTGGGAATTAAAAGCGCAGGGACAGCGACACAGGCGCCAAGGAACAGGTCCCAGAAGAGCTGGTCCGACCGTTCCGGCTGTCCGTCCCCGCCGGCAAGGGCACGGCGCCGGACCACAAAGACGGTGGCGGCAACACTGCAGACCAGGACAGGCCCCGCAAGCAGCAGCGCCCACACCCCTTGGACCAGACCCTCAAACAAGGATTCCCCCATGGCTGACACCCGACCCTTAACAGCGCCCGGGCCGCGGAATCCCGGGCTGGTCATTTAATTGCACAGTGTCAGGCGTGCGGGGTCAATGGCTGGTCCCTGAGGTTCCCTGAAGCGGGCCCGGCACGTACGGTGAGGAACATGAGACTCAAAATGTGCAGCATCCACGTCAAGGACCCCGCCGCCGCCCACACCTTTTACACCGGAACCCTGGGCTTCGAGACCCTGATGGCCATGCCGGAGTACAACCTGTTCATCATTAAGGACCCCGGCGCGGACGCTAGTTCGGTGGGCCTGCTCCTCGAACCCAGCGACAATCCGATCGCAGCCAACTACATGAACGCGCTGTACGACGCCGGCCTCCCGGCCATCGTCTTTGGCGTCCCCGACGTCCGGGCGGAGTACGACCGGCTGATTAATGAGGGCGTGGTGTTCCGGGGCGAACCTGCCGAGGATCCCTCAGGCATCAGTGCCGTGTTCGACGACGGCTGCGGCAACTTCGTCCAGCTGCACCAGGACTGACATTCCTTAAAGAACAGAGGCTTGTCCGCGGATCCGAGCCCACAAGGGGCAGACCAGCGGACAAGCCTCTGATGCGGGAGAACCTAGTTAGCCTGCGCGCGCGCTTTCTTTGCAGCCTTCCTCGCGGCCTCTTCCTTCACCCGCTGGGCTTCGGCGCGGACTGCGGCATGCGTGGCGCGCTCGGTGACCAGCCACTGCGGGGGAGCCTGGAGCAGCGCGGTGATTTCCGCCGTCGTCAGCGCTTCCTCAACGCCGCCGCGGGCGAGGCCGCTGATGGAGATGTTCAGCTTCTGGGCCACCACCGGGCGGGGGTGCGGGCCGTTGCGGCGGAGCTCTGCGAGCCACTCGGGCGGGTTGGCCTGGAGTTCGGCGAACTCCTCCCGGGTGATGGTTGATTCCTGGAACTCCTGCGGTGTTGCGGGCAGGTAGATGCCAAGTTTCTTGGCAACGGTGGCCGGCTTCATGGACTGGGAGTTTGCAGAGGTCATGCTTCAAGGGTATCCGGGCGGGCGGTACTGTGAAGACGTGCCCACTGACAACACCACCCCGCCCGACGCTTCCGAGGACTCCGACGCGGGGGAGCAGGCGGCGCCGCGGACCCTCCGCATTGCCTACGTGCCGGGGGTGACGCCCGGGAAATGGATCCGCCGCTGGGAAGAGCGGATGCCGGACATTCCGTTGCAGGCGTTCATGCACGACGGCGGCGCACACGTTGACGCTGTCCGCGGAGGCCTGGCGGATATGGCCTTTGTCCGGCTCCCCATTGAGCGTGACGGCCTGAGCGTCATTCCGCTCTACGAGGAGCAGCCGGTGGTGGTGGCTCCCAAGGGACACGAGATCTCCGTGTTCGAGGAGGTGGCGCTCGAAGACCTGGAGCAGGAGTCCTTTTTGGATGTTGCCGGCCTCGGCGGGCCGGAAGCCGCGCTCCAGGTGGTTGCCGCGGGGGCCGGGCTGGTGGTCCTGCCCATGTCCGTCGCCCGCCATTTCAACGTTAAAGACACGGTGGCCCGCCGGCTCAAGGGAGCCCCGGGAACCGGGATCGCCCTGGTCTGGCCGGCGGACGCCACGGACGAGGTCCTGGAGGAGTTCATTGGGATTGTCCGTGGGCGCACCGCCCAAAGCTCCCGCCAGCCGTCCGCCCAGCCGGCCAAGGTAAAGAAGGATCCCAAGCCTGACCGCCGGGGCGGGGGAGCCCGGAAGCCGGCACCCAAGGTGGCCCAGCGCTATGCCCCCAACCCGGACAAGGGCCGCGGCAAGGGATCACGCAAAAAGGGCAAGCGCTAGCGCGCGTGCCCCCCGACCGGGGCCAAGCCTAGTACCGGTTCCGCGGGGGAACCCGGCCCGCGCGGGCCTGTCGCGCCTTCCGGGCCCGCATGACGCGGCTGACGATGGTGGGAAGCAGGGCGACAAGCAGCTTTTTCATGACGTTGTTGCTCCTTGGCTTAGGGCGGGTAAAGCGAGGGCCGCCCTTCCGGACGGAAGAGCGGCCCTCGGCGGTTTGTCCTAGGTGTTTTGGACGTTGGTTTTGGCGTCGGCGGCGCGGTCCTTGACGTCGGTGGCGGCGTGCTGGCCCTCGGCTTTGACGTTTTGGGCTGCGTCGGTTGCGGTGGCTTTGACGTTTTCCATCGCTTCCTGGGCCGGTTCCTTGAGGTCCTGGACCATGTCCTTGGCGGCGTCGGTGACCT
>NZ_JBNHFC010000033.1:0-16943 GCF_059089885.1 Arthrobacter sp. Y3221159 | reverse complement strand
GGCCGTAGCCATCCGGTCGGCAGTTGCGGCAGGCCCCCAGACGGGGATCCGACCGCGCCCCCAGCCACCCGGCTTCCAGCGGATGGCAACGTGCAGGGGGCGCGCGTCATCGGCGTGCGCCACTATGGGCGCCATGGTCCCGTCGAAGTCCATGGCCACCAGCAGATGTTCGGTGCCGGCCACGCGCCGGACGGCCTGGCGGAGCTCCGGGGACAGCGCCAGGAAAGTTCCGGTGCGGCCGTCAGGAGTCATCCCGGACCACCTTTTCATTCAGGGCCCGGAGGAAATCGGCGGACCAGGCATCCACGTCGTGTTCAAGAATCTGCTTCCGCATGGCGCGCATCCTCCTGGCAGCATCGCGGGGAGGCAGTTCAACGGCACGCATGATGGTGCTCTTGAGGCCGTCGATATCGTGCGGGTTCATTAGCAGGGCCTGCTTGAGCTGGTCGGCGGCACCGGCAAATTCACTGAGGACCAGGGCGCCGTCGTTGTTGGTCCGCGCGGTGACATATTCCTTGGCCACGAGGTTCATGCCGTCCCGCAAGGCGGTGACCAGCATGACGTCGGCGGCCAGGTACAGGGCCACCATTTCCTCTACCGGGTAGCTGTGGTGCAGGTAGCGGACGGCGGTGTTTTCGATGGTGTCGTAGGTGCCGTTGATGTGTCCCACCGTGCCCTCCACCTCTTCGCGCAGGAGGCGGTACTGTTCCACGCGCTCACGGCTGGGGGAGGCCACCTGGATCAGGGTCGCGTCGCCCACCTTGAGCTTGCCGTCGGCCAGGAGCTCCTCGAATGCCTTAAGCCGGTGCCGGATGCCCTTGGTGTAGTCCAACCGGTCCACGCCGAGCAGGATGGTCTTGGGATTTCCCAGGTCCTGGCGGATCTGCCGTGCCCGCTCAATGATCTCCGGCCTGGCGGCAAGTTCGCTGATTTGTTGGACGTCAATGGAGATGGGAAAAGCCTGCGCCCTGGCAATGTGGGTGATTTGGCCGTCCTGGCCTTTGACATGCACCTGCTGCTGCTTGACGCTGGCACCCAGGAACCGCCGTGCCGAGCGCATGAAATTCCCTGCGTCGCTTACCCGCTGGAAGCCCACCAGGTCGGCGCCGAGGAGCCCATCAATGATTGCGTGCCGCCAGGGCAGCTGCGCGAAAATCTCCGGTGGCGGGAAGGGGATGTGGTTGAAGAACCCGATCCGCAGGTCCGGGCGGGCCCGGCGCAGCATCCGGGGGACCAGCTGCAGCTGGTAGTCCTGCACCCACACCGTGGCGCCCTTGTCCGCGTGGCGGGCGACGGCGTCGGCGAACCTCTGGTTGACCTTCCGGTAGGTGTCCCACCACGTGCGGTGGAATTCCGGCGGGGCGATGACGTCGTGGTAGAGCGGCCAGAGGGTGGCGTTGGAGAAGCCCTCGTAGTACAGCTCCACGTCATCGGTACTGAGCTGGACGGGCACCAGGTCCATGCCGCCGTGGCTGAAAGGCTCTACCGTTTCGTCGGGGGCTCCGTGCCAGCCCACCCATGCGCCGTCGGTCTTGGTCATCATCGGGGCCAGCGCGGTGACGAGGCCGCCCGGCGAGCGGCGCCAGCCCGAGCCGTCATCCCCGCTTTCGCCGGGTGCGCAGCGGTCGACGGGCAGCCTGTTGGAGACCACCATGAAGTCGTATTTGGTCTCGCCGCCATGGCTGCTGCCGGCGGCGCCGGCTGCAGCTGTAGCGGCGGGTTTTTCCTGGATGGGTGTTTGCATTGCGGCCCCCTGGGGTTGCTTGTGCCTCTTTCCCCACCCTAACGGGACGGAATCATCGGTGCTATTCGTCCGTTGGTCAAGCCCGATAAATACTTGAAGGGGCAAGCTCTCAGGTTTCTCCCCTAAAATGGGGGTGTGCCACGAAGTGGACCCCCTACGTCGATCGACCCAAGGAACTCATGAGCCCTGCAAACGAAGTACGCAAGTCCAAGGCTGAGCGAACCGCGGAGGCGCGCGAGAAAGCGCGCCTGATCCGGGAAGCCCAGGTCAAGAAGGACAAGCGCAACAAGCTGCTGATCGGCTGGGGCATCGTCGCGGCGGTGGTGGCCATCCTTGCGGTCGTGGCCCTGGTGGTTACCACCAGCATCCGGCAGAACACGCCCATCGCGGACCAGGGCCCGGTGCCCGCCAACGGCAACGTCAACGGCGGTGTAACGCTGCTGGCCAACACCGAGGTAAGGGCCACGGATTCGGCCACGGTGGACATTGCCAACCTTCCGGCCAAACCCGACGCCCTGCCCAACCCGGTGGTTGCCCCGGGCGCCGAGGCCGAGGAAGGCCAGCCGGTGAAGATCGTGGCCTACATCGACTTCATCTGCCCCGTCTGCAAGCGCTTCGAGGACACCTACAACGACGCGCTCACCGGGCTCCGCAACGAGGGCAAGATCTCCCTTGAATACCGGCCGCTGGGCTTCCTGGACCGCCAGTCCAGCACCAACTACTCGTCCCGCGCAGCCAACGCCGCCGCCTGCGTAGCTGACCAGGCGCCGGACAAGTACGCCGAATACGTCGACGTCCTGTTCACGAACCAGCCTGCCGAAGGCGGAGCGGGCCTCTCGGACGACAAACTCAAGTCCCTCGCCAGCGAGATCGGTGCGGACATCAACAGCTGCGTGGACGACAAGACTTTCCGCCCCTACGTGAAGTACTCCACGCAGCTGGCGTCCAACACCGGCATCACCGGCACCCCCACCATCTTCATTGACGGCAAGCAGTGGGACGGCACCACCGACCTGAATGCCGACATCCAGGCCGCGGTCGACGCGAAGGCCTAGCCCCGGCCCGACTGCTGCCACAAGGGGCCCGTTCCCGGAACGTCAAACTGTTCCGGGACCGGGCCCCTTGCTGTCCCATTCCGGTATGCCCTGCCTCGCCGCCGGCGTTTTTACCACCGGCGGGAGTTGGGCTAACCTTATCTAGCGCCGTCACGGCGCCCGCCCGCGAGGGCACGCCTCCTTAGCTCAGTTGGCCAGAGCACCGCTCTTGTAAAGCGGGGGTCGTCGGTTCGAATCCGACAGGGGGCTCCAGAAGAACCCGCCGCGTGGCCTGGTCCTAGCTGCCGGATACCCGGGGGCTGTCAGCCTCCTGCAGCTCCACCTCGGCTGTCGCCTGGATCAGTGCCAGGAGTTCGGGATCCAGCCCGGGGGAGAATTCCTCCCGGCGCTCAGGCGAAATGGTCATCGGGACACCCTCGGGCATGACATCGGTCCTCAGTTCCGTTCCGTCGTTGGACGGGGAAGCGCCCCGGAAGAGCTTGCCGGCCTCGCTGAGGTTGTCCGCACTGAACGTGTACTGGATGCTCTGGAGTCCCTGGTCCAGCAGCTTCTTCACTTCCGGGAATTGTTCAGCCTTCGTCTTTGGAATGGGCAGGACCTTGCCCCAGTTCACGCCAAGGCTTTCGAGCGCCTTGGCGAACGCGTTCTCGTGTGCCTGGTCCCGGACGATGAGGTAGGCGATGGTGGAACGGGCGGTCTTGTTGTCCGTCATTTCGTAGATCCGGCACTTCTGTAGTCGGCCGGTGGATTCAAGCATCAGGTTGTACAGCAGGTCCAGGACCAGGTTTCCGCTGTTGTACACGTAGGAACCGCTCCAGGGGTTTCCGACGGAGTCAACCGGCAGCGCACCCTGTGCTCCCACGAGGTAGTGGTGGATGTTGCCTGTGTCGAGGGCAATCTTCAGCGGCGTGGCTCCCTTCGCCCCCGGCTCATCCACGGGGTCGGTCTTCTTGCCCTGGTATCTGGGGGAACCGTCCAGCAGCTGCGAGATGGTGGTTCCTATTAGTTCGACATGGCTGATCTCCTCGGTTCCGACGCCCTGGAGGAGGTCCTTGTAGGGCTTTGCCGTCGCGTCCCCGCGGAAATTCATGCTCTGGAACAGGTACTGCATCATGGTGCGCATCTCGCCGAACTGCCCGCCAAGGCCCTCCTGGAGGGCGTTGGCTGCGGCGGGGTCCGGCTCATCGGCGGCGATTTCATTGATCAGGAGTTGGGTGTGCAGGTACATGGGGCCGTTTCCTCACTATTGCTCTGATACTGAGTGCTGCAGTTCATCGGGTTCAACGGCCCTTCGTTCCATGGGTCGCAGTAACTCCCGGAGCGCTGTGGCCGTCCGCCCATGGACCCGGTGGACAACCAGTGCCCCATACCATAAGCATGCTTAGTATCTGGATGGCAAGGGTTCCTGGAAAAGTTGGGGGCATGCTCCCGGACGGGTTTAAGCTGGTGTCATCTTCAAATAATCAGCCTGCTGATAAAAGGAGGATGGGTGCCATGCCCAAGACCGGGAAAAACGATCACGCACGCAAGGACGAACTTCCGTCAACGCTGCAGCGCTCGGAGCAAAAGGCCCAGGACACGTTCGCCAAGACCTATGATTCCGCGTTGGAGTCCTACAGCAACGATGAGAGCCGCGCCGCCCGCGCCGCCTACGCATCCCTTAAGCACAGCTACGAGAAGGTGGGGGACCACTGGGAACCCAAGGGCAAGAAGGGCCCGTCCGACAAGCGGGCCGAGGAGGGCGTCAAATCCTCCAAGCCCACCGCCGGGGGAGTGGATGCCAATGCTTCCAAGGAGCACTTGCTCCAGCTCGCCAAGAAGCTGGATGTCAAGGGCCGTTCAAAGATGGACAAGGGCGAACTGGTCAAGGCACTCCAGAAGGCCAATGACGCAGCCACCCGGAAGGCCAGGCAGTAGCCTCTCTGCGCGCCTGCCGTGACAGGGCACATCGCAGGTTCCGGAGCGCTGGCACTCTTGCCGTAACGCGTCCCAGGGTGTCGAATCAGAGGACACGTTAGGACGGGTTGCAGGGCAAAGACGCCAGGAGGATCCCATGTCGGTCAAAGGCACGAAGGACACAGCGAGGACATCTGGCGGCCGGACCGGCCCGGAAGCACGCCGCTCAGACGGGTCTGCCGGAATTGCCGCCGAGGAGCCGGCCAGAATCCGCAACATCGCACTGGTCGGCCATTCGGGTGCGGGCAAAACGATGCTCATTGAAGCATTGCTCGCCGCCAACGGCGTCATCACGCGGAAAGGGTCCATCGCCGACGGAACAACGGTGAGTGATTCCGATCCTGCCGCTGTCCACCAGCAGCGCTCCGTCACGCTCTCGCTGGTGCCCCTGCTGGTGGACGGCATCAAGGTCAACCTGCTGGACACTCCCGGCTACCCGGACTTCATCGGCGAGATGCGCGCCGGGCTGCGTGCCGCGGATGCTGCCCTCTTCGTCGTTTCGGCCGTCGACGGGATCGACGCCACCACCACTGCCCTGTGGGCGGAGTGTGAGCAGGCGAGGCTGCCACGCGCCGTCGTGATTACCCGGACGGACCACCCGCGCGCTGATTACGACGGCGCGCTCGCCGAGTGCCGGAAGGCGTTCGGGGAGGGCGTCCTTCCGCTCTACGTCCCGGTCCGGACGGGCGGGGACGTCACCGGGCTCCTGGGGCTTTTGTCCCGGACCGTCACCGATTATTCGGCGGGGGAGACTCCCGGCTCCCGTGAGGCGGACGCGGGCGAACTGGCAGGCGTCGAGGCAGCCAGGGGCGAGCTGATCGAGGGGATCATCGCCGAGAGCGAGGATGAGACCCTGATGGACCGCTACCTGGGCGGTGAGGACATCGACACCGGGGTTTTGATCGACGACCTGGAAACCGCTGTTGCCCGGAGTTCGTTCTTTCCGGTCCTTCCAGCGTCGGCGCTGACGGGCCTGGGCACCGCAGAACTGCTGGAAGTGCTGGTCCGCGCGTTCCCGCCGCCCACGGAGCGCGGCCTGCCAGGGGTGACCGACCTGGCGGGGCAACCGGAGGGGTCGCTGGCCTGCGACCCCGCCGGACCGCTGGCCGCAGAGGTGGTCCGGACATCCATCGACCCGTTCCTCGGACGGATCTGCCTTGTCCGGGTCTTTTCCGGGACGCTGCGTGAAGACTCGCCGGTGCATGTTGGCGGGCACGGGCTCGCGGACCGCGGCCACCAGGACCACGACACCGACGAGCGCGTCACCCACATCTACTCGCCGCTCGGGGCAACCCTGCGGCCGGTGCCGTACTGCGTGGCCGGGGACATGTGCGCGCTGGCCAAATTGGGGAGCGCTGAAACGGGGGACACCATTTCCTCCCGGGACAAGCCCCTGATCCTCGCAACCTGGGAAATGCCGGAGCCGCTGCTTCCAGTGGCGGTGGAACCGGACTCCCGCAGCGACGAGGATGCGCTGGCACGAAGTTTGGGCAAGATCGCGGCCGGGGACCCCACCCTCCGGGTGGAACGGAACGCCGAAACACACCAGCTGGTCCTGTGGGTGATGGGCGAAGCGCACGCCGAGGTGGTGCTGGACCGGCTTCGCGAGCAGGGCGTGAAGCTGCATACGGTGGACGTGGTGACCCCGCTTCGGGAAACCTTCGCGGCCCCCTCGGCCGGGCATGGCCGCCATGTGAAGCAGTCAGGCGGCCACGGGCAATATGCCGTCTGCGACATTGAGGTGGAACCGCTCGACCGCGGCGGGGGCTTCGAGTTCCTGGACAAGACGGTTGGCGGAGTGATCCCCGGGACCTTCATCCCGTCCGTGGAGAAGGGTGTCCGCGCGCAGATGGAGAAGGGGGTATCGGCAGGGTTCCCGGTGGTGGATGTACGGGTGACGCTGGTGGGCGGCAAGGCGCACAGCGTCGACTCCTCGGACGCCGCCTTCCAGGCCGCCGGCGCACTGGCGTTGAGGGAGGCTGCTGCAGCGGGAAGAATCCAGCTCCTGGAGCCGGTGTCATCCGTGGGTATCACCGTTTCGGACGAGCACGTCGGTTCCGTCATGAGCGATCTGTCCGGCCGGCGCGGAAGGCTTACCGGAACCACCTCCACCGGGGACGGGCTGACCGAAATCAGCGCAGAAGTGCCGGACCAGGAACTGCTGCGCTACGCCGTCGAACTCAGGGCCCTGACCGCCGGAACCGGCCGGTTCACCCGCCGCTACCTGCGGCACGACCCTGTGCCCGCCAGCTTCAGCCCCTCCTAAGCCTTTCCCCCGATGAACGCGGCCGCACGGAAGATCCAGCGGGTCTACCTGACGCTGACACTGGGCAACACCCTTGCAACGTCCTTCATCTGGGGGATTAACACCCTCTTCCTGCTCGACGCCGGACTCAGCAACCTCGAAGCCTTTGCCGCCAACGCCTTTTTCACGGCCGGCATGGTGCTCTTCGAGGTGCCTACGGGCGTCGTCGCGGACAGCTGGGGCCGGCGGGTGTCATTCCTGCTCGGCACCATCACCCTGGCTTCATCCACATTCCTGTACTACCTGCTCTGGCAGTGGTCAGCCCCGTTCTGGTGGTGGGCTGTTGTCTCCGTGCTGCTGGGCCTCGGGTTCACCTTCTTTTCCGGCGCAGTGGAAGCCTGGCTGGTGGACGCCCTGCATTTTTCCGGCTACGACGGCGGGCTGGAAGCGGTGCTCGGGCGGGGGCAGATGGTGTCCGGGGTGGCCATGCTGGGCGGTTCCGTGGCAGGCGGCGTGATCGCCCAGGCCACCGACCTGGGTGTGCCGTTCCTGATCCGCGTGGGCGTCCTGGTGGCCATGTTTGGCGTGGCGTTCCTGCTCATGCACGATGTCGGCTTCACCCCGGAGCGGTCGCCGCACCCACTGCGGGCGACCCGATCGGTCCTGAAAGCTTCGATCGACGGCGGTTTCAAGCACCCGCCGGTGCGGTACATCATGCTGGCAGCCCCGTTCACCGAGGGCGTTGGCTTCTATGTCTTCTATGCCCTGCAGCCCTACCTGCTCCAGCTGTTCGGGGACCCCCGGGCCTACGCCGTTGCGGGGCTGGCGGCTGCCATCGTGGCGGGAGCGGACATCGTGGGCGGATGGATGGCGCCCCGCGTCCGGAAACGGGTCCGCAGGCGCACCACCGTTCTGATCGTGAGCAACGTGGTCAGCTCCTTGATCCTGGTGGTGCTGCTGTTCACCACGGCGTTCTGGCTGGCCCTGGTCCTGCTGGCCCTGTGGGCAGTGGTGGGCGCGGCAGGCACGCCGGTGCGCCAGGCGTACCTGAACGACATGATTGCGTCGAAGCAGCGCGCAACCGTCCTCAGCTTCGATTCCCTGATGGGCTCCAGCGGCGGCGTGGTGGTGCAACCCCTGCTCGGCCGGAGTGCGGACCTCTACGGCTATCCGGCATCACTGGCTGTCAGCGGCGTGGTGCAACTGCTGGCCGCGCCGTTCATCCTGCTCAGCCGCCGGCAGCGCTCGCAGGCGGACACGGCGTCGGACCTCACCGCAGCACCCTAGCCGTAAACCGCAGGCAGTCCGGACCGTAGCCGCCGCAGCCTCAGTCCCCGTCCATCAGTTCAAGCAGCTTGCGTGCCGCGTCCCGGATGTCGTCGTGGCCGTACTGGGCAGCCCTTCCCTCGAGCGAGATGACCGCGCACCGGTGCACCTTGCTGAAGTCCCCGTACGGAAAGCTGACGCTGCCCTTGGTGCCCTCCGTCTTTTCGTCATCCCGGCCCAGGTGCCACGCTGCGAAGTCCTTGAAGCCGTGCTTGTCGATGAACGAGTTTTCCTGGTCCGTGGACGGGGCATGCTCGCTCCAGTCATCCCGGATATCCCGTTGGACCTTTCCTTCCTTGATCAGCCTGCGCGCCTGCTCAAGTGCCGTCCGGTTAAGCTTCGCTGCCATGGTGCCTCCTTCACGCGGTGCTCCGGCTGCTGGGGCCGGGCGCGCTTTCAGCGTAGGACCGCGCCCGGCAAACCGCCACGGGTTAACGGCTGCGAGACGGGCGGGAAACGTCGGCCAAGCCCGCGCCCTGCACGGGGAATCCGCGGCAGGCGCCGCGTGATTGTCCGGTGGAACACACTATTGCGCCGGTGACGGGATCATGCCCTAAACTGCTTCACTGAGGTGCCGGAAATGGCGCTGCGCAGCAACGAAAGTGAACAGGCTATGGCTACCGATTACGATGCTCCACGCAAGCAGGAAGAAGAGTCTCCGGCTGACTCGCTTGAGGCCCTCCAGGCGTCACGTGGCGGCAATGCGCAGACCGCGGTCATTGACATCGATGAGAACGACACCGCCGAAGGTATCGACCTGCCCGGCGCCGACCTGTCAAACGAGGAACTGACCGTCATTGTTGTTCCCGAGCAGCAGGACGAATTCACCTGTTCATCGTGCTTCCTGGTCCGCCACAGGTCACAGGTGGCGCTGGAAAAGAACGGCATGAAGTACTGCATCGAGTGCGAAGGCTGACCCCCGTTCTGCAGCAGTCCGGCGGCCGTTACCGCCGGTAACGGGATGATGCAGAAACGGCAGCGGAAGGGTCAAGAAAGGCCAGGAATCAGCGCCTTTTTTATGGCCCCTTAATGCTGGCCGCGGCAGACTAACGGTTGCGCGCCGAAGCGGCCACAAGCCTCGTTTCGCGTGCATGAGGCTCCTAGTCTTGAGCTATCCAATCGCTCCTTCCTTGGGTGGCTCCACAATGAAAAAACTCTCC
Source organism: Arthrobacter sp. Y3221159 (assembly GCF_059089885.1). Classification (NCBI taxonomy): domain Bacteria; kingdom Bacillati; phylum Actinomycetota; class Actinomycetes; order Micrococcales; family Micrococcaceae; genus Arthrobacter; species Arthrobacter sp. Y3221159. The sequence goes on along the minus strand of NZ_JBNHFC010000033.1, from coordinate 7,457 downwards.
ATTTGGCTCACGGCTATCCTTATGGCCGTCGGCCTGGGAATCCTGGTTCCGGGGCCCGCCTCGGCAACCACCTCGTATTGCGGACTGGTCTGGGGGTCCCTGTCCAAAGCTGACGACACGTTCAGCAAAGCATCAGTCACCAACGTCCGGACCGGGCAGCACTACTGCTTCGACCGGATGGTGGTGGACCTCAACGGCCCTGCAACGGGCTACAGCGTGAGCTACGTTCCGCAGGTGGTCCAGGACGGTTCCGGCTTCACCGTCCCTGTCCGGGGTGGCGCCCGGCTGCAGGTCAGGGTGAATGCCCCCGCCTACGATCCGCAAACCGGGCAGCCCACGTATAACCCGGGCAACCAGGCGGAACTCTCGAATGTTGCCAACTACCAGACCTTCCGCCAGGTGGCCTGGGCCGGCAGCTACGAGGGGTACACCAACATCGGCCTCGGCGTTCGTGCCCGCCTTCCGTTCCGGGTGTTCACCTTGGACGGCCCTGGTTCCGGCTCCCGCCTGGTGGTTGATGTGGCGCACTTCTGGTGACGCGTCCGCCGTCGTAAGGCAAAAAGGTGCCGTACCCCCGGATCCGGGGGCACGGCACCTTTTACGTGCGGACTGCAAATTCCTACTCGGGGACCACCAGGGCAGGGGTGTCCTGCTTCAGGGTTTCGCCGCGGAAGAAGCCGGGCCGCACCTTGGCCATTACCAGCATGAACACCGCGCCCATGGCCAGGATCCCGACGCCCAGCACGAAGACCAGGCCAACGCCGAAGACCTCCGAACCGCTGCCGAACTCGGGCGCGAGGCTGTCCACGGCGGTCTGGAAGAACACCACGAACAGGCCCACCCCGCCAAGCACCGGGCACAGCAGCCGCAGGATGAAGTTGCGGGCGCTGCTGAAGACGCTGTGCCGGAAGTACCAGGCGCAGGCCAGCGCTGTCAGGCCGTAGTAGAAGCAGATCATCAGGCCCAGCGACACGATGGTGTCGTTCAGGACGTTCTCGCTGACCACATGCATGACGGCGTAGAACCCGGCAGAAACGAGGCCTGCAATGACGGTGGCGAAGCCCGGCGTCGCGAACTTCCTGCTGACCTTGCCGAACCGCTCCGGCAGGGCGCCGTAGTGCCCCATGGCCAGCAGGCCGCGCGCGGGGGACATGAACGTGGACTGCAGGGAGGCGGCTGAGCTGGACAGCACGGCAAGGGACATCAGGATGGCGAACGGGCCCATGATGGGGGAGGCGAGGGCTGTGAAGATGTTCTCGTGGTTGTCCTCATTGTTGAGCCCGTTGCCCGTATCGCCGAGTCCGGCGAACATCATGGTGGCGATGCTGACCAGGAGGTAGATGGCAAGGACAATGATGGCGGTCAGGGTACCGGCCACACCGGCTGTCTTCTTGCCGTTGGCCGTTTCCTCGTTAAGCGTCAGGCAGACGTCCCATCCCCAGTACACGAAGATGGACAGTGAGATCCCGGCGGCTATCTGGCTGAAGGTTTCGACTTTGGTGATGTCGAACCACTCCCAGCTGAAGGGGATGGCCGTTTCGGAAGCGGACCAGTTGGCGAACGCCATGGCCACGAACAGTCCAAGGACCAGCAGCTGGAACCCCACCAGGCCGTACTGCACCAGCTTGGTGGCGTGCAGGCCGCGGTAGCTGACCCAGACGGCCAGGGCCACGAACACGAAGCAGGTCAGGACGTTGATTGCCTTGTTGTCCGCTAGGTCCGCAAGCTCGGCGGAGCCTGTGAGCTGGGACAGGAAAAGGTAGAAGAAATCGACGGCCACGCCCGCGAGGTTGGACAGGACGATGATGTTGGCGGCGAGCAGGCCCCAGCCGCCCATCCAGCCCACCCAGGGGCCGAAGGCCTTGGTAACCCAGGTGAAGGTGGTACCGCTGTCCGGGGAATCGGCGTTGAGTTCCCGGTAGGCGAGCGAGACCAGGATCATGGGGATGAACCCGATCAGGAAGATGACAGGCAGCTGGAGTCCGACTTCATTGACGGTGGGGCCCAGTGCACTGGTGAGGGTGTAGGCGGGGGCAATGGTGGAAATACCAAGGACGACGACGGCGAGGAGGCCCAGCTGCCCGCCCTTCAGTCCTTTGGCGCTGATTCCGCCGCTGCCCGAGGGTTGGTTGCCGGAGCCGGCTGACGACGTACTGGTGCGGAGCGTCTCTGTCATGGCACCACTTTCTGAAGACTCTATGATCACGATCACTATATGAATGACGTTCATTTAGTATGGGGGCGGGAAGGCCGGAGCGCAAGGGGCAATATGAATCACATTCGTTTATGATCGGCGCCACTCCGGTTAGTAAGCTCACTGAGAAATTCTTGTCCGGGCGCTTCAGGCCTTTCGCGGGGCTGGTAGCGTCGCACGTACTGGACCACTCGAGGAGGACTGATGAAAGCTTCACCGACCCTGACCAACAACCTGCAGGCCGTGCTCACCGACCTGATTGAACTGCACATCCAGGGCAAGCAGGCGCACTGGAACATCGTGGGCACCAACTTCCGGGACCTCCACCTGCAGCTTGATGAGATTGTTGATGCCGCGCGGCAGTTTGCCGATGACACGGCCGAGCGCATGCGCGCCCTGCATGCACTTCCGGACGGCCGCAGCTCCACTGTGTCCGGGTCCACCAGCCTGGCGCCGTTCCCCGAGGGCCTGATCAGCACCAAGGATGCGATCGAACGGATCGTGGCCGCCCTCGAGGCGGCCGTGGGCACCATGCGCAAGGTCCATGACGAGGTGGACGAGGAAGACCCCACCAGCGCGGACCTGCTGCACGAGTTCATCCTCAAACTGGAGCAGTTCTCCTGGATGGTGAACGCCGAAACCATGAAGCCCACGGCCAGCGTAACCGCCCCGGATTCCAAGTAGCCCGCCGGCGGGGAACGCCGGCACGCAGCAAGCGCCCCGCGTCGGAGGTTCATCTCCGGCGCCGGGCGCTTTTGCTGTGGCGTGACACTGCCGCTTAGGTGGCTGTTGGGACTTTGCGAAGTACGACGGCGGCGAGGACTGCCGCCCCAGCCATCAGTACCAGCCCGATTGCCGCGGTGACGTGGACGCCGGAATCGAAGGCTGCCGCCGCAGCATGCCGCACCGCGTCAGCCAGGGGTGCCGGCAGGGCGGCAGCCACATCCATGGCGCCGGCGAGGGTTTCGCCCGCGTTGTGGATGGCGCCCTCGGATGCCGACTCCGCCAACGCGGCCGGCAGCCGGAGGTTGTGCTGGTAGGAAGCCGTCAGGATCGAGCCCAGCACTGTGGTGCCCAGGAGGGCACCAATTTCGTAGCCGGTCTCAGAAATGGCGGCGGCGGCACCGGACTTCTCCGGCGGCGCTGCCCCCAGGATCAGGTCGTTTGAAATAGTCTCGGCCGTACCCACGCCCAGGGCAAGGACCAGCAGGGCGGCCAGCAGAAGCGAGGGGCCGCCGTCGTGGTTCCCGAAGGTGACCACGCTGTAGCCCGTGGCGCTGAAGGCCAGCCCGGCGGCCACCACGAACCCCGGCCGCACGCGCCGCACCAGCGGCACCACGGCCAGCCCTGCCACCACCGTGGCCACAAGGGCCGGGATCATTGCCATGCCCGCTGCCGAAGGGGACATGCCCTCGAGCAGCTGCAGGTGCTGCGCCAGGAAGAGGATGAAGCCGTTGAAGGAAAACAGGGCCAGGACGTTGGCCGTAATGGCCATGCTGAACACCCTGTTCCGGAACAGGGACATATCCAGCAGCGGATTCGCCAGCCGCAGCTGCCGGCGCACGAAGACTGCACCCATGGCCAGGCCGAAGGCGATGCCGGCGAGGGCTGCCGGGCCGGTGCCTTCCGTGGCCAGTTCCTTGATGCCGTAGACCAGGGGGACCATCACCAGCAGGGACAGCAGGATGCTGGGTACGTCCACGCGGCCCGGGGCGGGGTCCTTCGACTCCGGGATGAAGGTTGGGCCGAAGGCCAGGAGGGGCAGCATGAGCGGCACGGCCACCAGGAACACCGCGCCCCACCAGAACTGCTCCACCAGCCAGCCGCCAAAAATCGGTCCCAGGGCCGCCCCGCCGGAGAACCCGGCTGCCCAGATGGCTACCGCCAGCCTGCGGCGGCTGGGCTGCGGAAAGATGTTGCGGATCAGGGAGAGCGTGGACGGCATCAGCATCGCCCCAAAGAACCCCAGGGCGGCACGGCCGGCGATCAGCCAGGCGGGGCTTGGGGCGAAAGCCGTGGCCGCGGACAGGGCGGCAAAGCCGATGCTCCCGATGACCAGCAGCTTCCGCCGCCCAATGCGGTCGCCGAGGCTGCCCATGGACACCAGCAGGCCGGCGAGCACCAGGGGGTAGGCGTCCACGATCCACAGGAGCTGGACGCCGGTGGGTTCCAGGGCGCGGGTGATGGCGGGCAGGGCAAAGGTGAGGGCGGTGTTGTCCACGGCAACCAGCAGGACCGGGAACATCAGTAAGCCCAGGGCGAGCCAGTCCCGCCACGGCGCCCGGACGGCCGGGCCGCCGACGGGGGCCGTCGGGGTCCTGGTGGTGGCAGCGGAAGTTGTCATGAAATAACTATACCGTCCAGACGGTACAGTTACGAAACTAGGCCGGGTTGGAGAGGCTGCCGCCGCAAAAGGCATGATTAGACGCATGCCCCGAAAGCCCGTAGCCCGTGAAGCGGTCCTTGACGCCTTTGAAGCCCTCCTGATTGAGGTGGGTGAGCGCGCGGCAACCCTGGATGCCGTTGCGGCGAAGGCCGGAGTGTCCAAAGGCGGGCTTCTGTACCACTTCCCCAACAAGGAAGCCCTGATCCAGGTGCTGCTGGACCGGCTTGACGGGCTGGCAGGAGCCGACGCCGATGCCATGGCAGCTGCCGGGGAAGGGGCTGCGGCCTACTTCGTCCGGTCTTCCGTCTGGGCGGATACTCCGCTGGACCGGGCGATCGTCGCCGCAACCCGCCTGGCGGAGGTGGCGCACGAGGAAACGCGCCGCCGGTTCGCAGCGATCCAGCAGCGCTGGCTCGACGAGATCGCGGCCGACGTGGGCCCGGCGCTTGCCAAAGCAGTGCTGTACATGGGGGACGGGCTCTACTTCAACGCCATGCTGTCTGTGGGGCCGGTACCGCCGGGCGGCGCGGCCGCCGATGTGGACGAATTGCTGGCAGCCCTGGAGCGCCTACGGCGGTAGCCGGCCATTTGCCCCAGCCGCTGCGGCGTAGGACAATTAAGCGCTGTGGGAGCCGCCGGCGGCTTCCCGCGACAATCCAAATAAATAGCCTTTGATCTGCGGCGGGAGAGTTCTGCCGAAAGTACAGCAGGCGCCGTAGGAGCAAACCCTCCCCAGGAATCTCACAGGCCCATGTACCGCCGCGGCGAGGCACCTCTGGAAAGCAGCAGGCAGTCCGCCTGGGTAACCCGTTGAGCGGGAGCCTTGGGCTGTTGTGTTCACCGACGGTGCAAGCGGGGCCACGCGCAAGCTGGCAACGCGGAAACTCTCAGGTCCAATACAGAGCGGGGAGGAACCCGAATCGCTGCGGCGTACCCTGCGCCGCCTGAATTATGGAGTTCCTGTGACTGCTTCCCCGGTTTCCGCCACCTTTGTTGACCGGCATATCGGCGCGCGCCGCCAGGCCGACGTTGACACCATGCTCAAGGCCGTCGGCTATGACAGCGTGGATGCGCTCGTGGACAAGGCGGTTCCCAAGGACATCCGGCAGGACACCCCGCTGACGCTGTCGCCGGCGTTGAGCGAGGTTGAAGCGCTCGCAGAACTGCGCAAGCTTGCCGCGAAGAACAAGACCGCGGTCCAGATGATCGGCCAGGGCTATTACGACACCGTGACGCCACCGGTGATCCGCCGCAACATCCTGGAATCCCCGGCCTGGTACACCGCCTACACCCCGTACCAGCCTGAGATTTCGCAGGGCCGGCTCGAAGCGCTGCTGAACTTCCAGACCATGGTCCAGGACCTGGTGGGGCTGCCCATTGCCAACGCCTCGCTGCTCGATGAAGCCACCGCGGTGGCCGAGGCAGTGCTCATGATGAGGCGCGCCAACAAGAACAAGGATGCCAAGGACGGCAAGACCGTCCTCGACGCCGACTGCATGCCGCAGACCATCGCCATCGTCAAGGGCCGTGCCGAGGCGCTGGGCTTCGACGTGGAGATAGCCGATCTTTCCGCAGGCCTGCCGGACGGTGCCATCAACGGCATTGTCCTCCAGCAGCCCGGCGCGTCCGGCCGGGTGTGGGACCAGTCCGGCGTGATCGCCGAGGCGAAGGAACGCGGCGCGCTGGTCACCGTCGCTGCCGACCTGCTCGCCCTGACCCTGATCACGCCTCCGGGCGAGCAGGGTGCGGATATCGCCGTTGGTTCCGCCCAGCGTTTTGGTGTCCCGCTGTTCTTCGGCGGCCCGCACGCGGCCTACATCGCCGTCCAAAAAGGCCTGGAGCGTTCCATGCCCGGCCGCCTTGTCGGTGTGTCCAAGGACGACGCCGGTGTCCCCGCCTACCGCCTGGCGCTGCAGACCCGCGAGCAGCACATCCGCCGCGAGAAGGCCACGTCCAACATCTGCACCGCGCAGGCACTGCTGGCGATCGTCGCGTCCATGTACGCCGTCTACCACGGCCCCGAGGGCCTGAAAGCGATTGCCCAGACCACCAACCGCCATGCCCGCACGCTGGCAGCTTCACTGAAAGCCGCGGGACTCGATGTCCTGCACACCTCCTTCTTCGACACCGTCACTGTCCGCGTACCCGGCAACGCGGCGGGCATCGTTGCCGCTGCGGAGGAGAAGGGCATCAACCTCCGCGGCATCGACGCCGACACCGTGGGCATCTCCGTGGACGAAACCACCACGACGGCGACCATCGCCGACGTCGTCTCCGTCTTCGGCGGGGAGGCAGTGGGATCAACGGGGTCATTCGCACTGGACCCCGCGGTTGAGCGCACCTCGGACTTCCTGCAGCATCCGGTGTTCAACACCCACCGGTCGGAGACCCAGCTGCTGCGCTACATCCGCAAGCTCTCTGACCGTGACCTGGCGCTGGACCGGACCATGATTCCGTTGGGCTCGTGCACCATGAAGCTGAACGCCACGGCCGAGATGGAGGCCATTTCCTGGCCGGAGTTCGCCTCGATCCACCCGTTCGCCCCGGATTCGCAGACTGAGGGCTGGCGTGAACTGATCGCGGGCCTGGAGGCTGACCTGGCCGAGATCACCGGTTATGACCAGGTGTCCATCCAGCCCAACGCCGGGTCCCAGGGCGAGCTCGCCGGCCTGCTCGCGATCCGTGGCTACCACCGCTCCCGCGGCGAGGGCCAGCGCAATGTCTGCCTGATCCCGGCCTCGGCGCACGGCACCAACGCCGCGTCCGCGGTGCTCGCGGGGATGAAGGTCGTGGTCGTGGCCACCGCCGCCGACGGCACGATCGACCACGCGGACCTGTACGCGAAGATCGAGGCCCACAAGGACGCACTGTCGGCGA
>NZ_JBNHFC010000032.1:0-17086 GCF_059089885.1 Arthrobacter sp. Y3221159 | reverse complement strand
TCGCCGACAGTGCGTCCTTGTGGGCCTCGATCTTCGCGTACAGGTCCGCGTGGTCGATCGTGCCGTCGGCGGCGGTGGCCACGACCACGACCTTCATGCCCGCGAGCACCGCGGACGCGGCGTTGGTGCCGTGCGCCGAGGCCGGGATCAGGCAGATGTTGCGCTGGCCCTCGCCGCGGGAACGGTGGTAGCCACGGATCGCCAGCAGGCCGGCGAGCTCGCCCTGGGACCCGGCGTTGGGCTGGATGGACACCTGGTCATAACCGGTGATCTCGGCCAGGTCCGCCTCCAGGCCCGCGATCAGTTCCCGCCAGCCCTCAGTCTGCGAATCCGGGGCGAACGGGTGGATCGAGGCGAACTCCGGCCACGAAATGGCCTCCATCTCGGCCGTGGCGTTCAGCTTCATGGTGCACGAGCCCAACGGAATCATGGTCCGGTCCAGCGCCAGGTCACGGTCAGAGAGCCTGCGGATGTAGCGCAGCAGCTGGGTTTCGGACCGGTGGGTGTTGAACACCGGATGCTGCAGGAAGTCCGAGGTGCGGAGCACGGTTGCGGGCAGTTCGAACCCCTTCGCGTCCCCGACGGGACCGGCGCCAAAGGCGACGGCAACGGCGGAAAGTGTCGCCGCCGTCGTCGTCTCATCAATGGAGACACCCACGGTGTCCTCGTCGATCAGGCGCAGGTTGATCCCACGTGCTTCGGCGGCGGTGAGGACCTTGCGGGCCTTGCCCGGCACGCGGACGGTGAGGGTGTCAAAGAACGAATCGGTGACGAGCTCCCGGCCCACGGCGCCAAGCGCAGTGGCGAGGATCCGCGCGTTGTGGTTGACCCGCTCCGCGATGGCCTTCAGCCCGTCCGGTCCGTGGTAGACGGCGTAGAAGGAGGAGACGATGGCCAGCAGCGCCTGGGCGGTGCAGATGTTGGACGTGGCCTTCTCGCGGCGGATGTGCTGCTCGCGGGTCTGCAGGGCAAGGCGGTAGGCGGGGGCACCGGCGTCGTCCTTGGAGACGCCCACGATGCGGCCGGGAAGCGTGCGTTCCATCCCGGTCCGGACCGCCATGTAGGCAGCGTGCGGGCCGCCGAAGAACAGCGGCACGCCGAAGCGCTGGGTGGAGCCGACGGCGATATCGGCGCCCTGTTCTCCGGGCGGGGTGATCAGGGTCAGGGCGAGGAGGTCGGCAGCGACGGTGACAAGCGCGCCGCGTTCCTTAGCCGCCGTGATGACCGCGGACTGGTCCCAGACACGGCCGGACACGCCGGGCTGCTGGAGGACTATGCCGTTGATGGCGCCGTCGGGAAGCCCCTTGGAGAGATCCGCGACCTCCACGTCGAAGCCCAGGGCCTCGGCCCGCCCCTGCACGATGGCGATGGTCTGCGGCAGGCAATCGGAATCCAGGACCGTCTTGCCGTCCTTGGCGTCCTTGTTCTTGTTGGCCCGGCGCATCAGCAGGACGGCCTCGGCCACCGCCGTGGCTTCATCCAGAAGGGACGCGTTCGCCACCGGAAGGGCGGTCAGGTCCTGGACCATGGTCTGGAAGTTCAGCAGGGCTTCAAGCCGGCCCTGCGAAATCTCAGGCTGGTACGGGGTATAGGCGGTGTACCAGGCCGGGGACTCCAGGATGTTGCGGCGGATCACCGGCGGCGTCACGGTGTCGTAATAGCCTTGGCCGATCATCTGGACCGCGGTCTTGTTCCTGGCCGCAAGCCTGCGCAGTTCGGCGAGGACCTCCACCTCGCTGAGGGCGTCCTCAAGCCGGAGCACGTGCTCCTGGCGGATGGATCCCGGAACGGCAACGTCCACGAGCCCGTCCACGCTGTCGTAGCCGATGGCCTTGAGCATGGTGTCGACGTCGGCCTGGCGGCGCACGCCGATATGGCGGTCGGCGAAGGCCGATGGGTTGGATTGAATCGTCATGAGGAACTCCAGGTCTGGCCGGCCACGGATGGCACGGCATGGATGGGTTCCTCCCCGCTCTGTATTGGACCTGAGAGATTCCGAGGACACCTGCTCATGGCAGGGCACTCTTGCACCGTCGGTGAGTCCGGCAGGAAGCCGGGCTGCTTTCCAGAGTCGCCTCGCTGTGACGGTACATGGGCCTGAGAGATTCCTGGGGAGGATTTGCTCCTACGGCGCCTGTCCGGTGGTTGTCCGGGAGAGCTCTCCCGTCACAGCTCGAAAGGCTTATTCAAATGTGGGTGATTCGGCTCACAAGGTACACGGCCTTGCCTGCTCGTGGCAAATCGGCGCCTGCCACGCCCCCGGATTCCTGGTTGGGGGTTTGACAATGCTGCGTGACCGGAACCACACTGAACCTGACCGGCGCCGTGCCGGACCGGCTCCACCGATTCGGGGCGGCCTGCCGGCAGCGGTCCATGCGAAGCAACTTTTTCTAACTGAACATGCCTTTGACCTGTGGCGGGAGAGCCCTGCCAGGTACATCCAGCAGGCGCCGTAGGAGCAAACCCTCCCCAGGAAACTCTCAGGCCCATGTACCGCCGCGGAAAGGCAACTCTGGAAAGCAGCCGGGCAGGTCCCGGCTCACCGACGGTGCAAGCACGCCTTTACGGCTGCGGAAACTCTCAGGTCATGTACAGAGCGGGGAGGAACCGAATCTATGCAGCATCCGGTGCTGCTTGAACGATGGAGTTCCTCATGACGATTCATCCCCCCGCGTCCCCGGGCGGCCAGCCACCCCACGGCGCTTCCCCTTCCGGCAAGGCCGCACACAGCGAACCTCCCCACCTCGAACGCCAGCTCAGCAACCGGCACATCCAGCTCATCGCCATCGGCGGCGCAATCGGTACCGGCCTCTTCATGGGCTCCGGAAAGACCATCTCCGCCGCGGGCCCTTCCGTGATCTTCGTGTACATGGTCATCGGCTTCATGCTGTTCTTTGTTATGCGCGCCATGGGCGAACTGCTGCTGAGCAACCTGAACTACAAATCCTTCAGCGACTTCGCGGCCGACCTCCTGGGGCCGTGGGCAGGCTTCTTCACCGGTTGGACCTACTGGTTCTGCTGGGTGATCACCGGGATCGCGGACGTCATCGCCATCGCGGGCTACTCCCGGGAGCTCTGGCCGGCACTGCCGCTGTGGATCCCAGGGCTGGCCACCGTCGCCATCCTGCTCCTGCTGAACCTCGCCACAGTCAAGGCCTTCGGCGAAACCGAATTCTGGTTCGCCCTGATCAAGATCATCGCCATCGCCGCTCTGATCATCGTCGGCCTGTTCATGATCTTCACCGGCTTCCAGAGCGACGCCGGAACGGCCGGCTTCAGCAACCTGTGGAGCCACGGCGGCTTCTTCCCCAATGAATTCATGGGCTTCGTGGCCGGATTCCAGATCGCCGTCTTCGCCTTCGTGGGCATCGAGCTTGTGGGCACCACGGCGGCGGAAGCCAAGAACCCGGAGCGGAATCTGCCGAGGGCCATCAACGCCATCCCCGTCCGCGTCCTGCTGTTCTACGTCGGCGCGCTGATCATCCTGATGTCCGTCACCCCGTGGACCCAGTTCGCCGCCGGACACAGCCCGTTCATTGGCATGTTCTCCCTGGCCGGACTGGGCGCCGCCGCCACCGTGGTCAATCTGGTGGTCCTGACCTCCGCCATGTCCTCCGCAAACTCCGGCATCTACTCCACCTCCCGGATGGTGTTCGGCCTGGCCCAGGAGGGGGATGCGCCGGGCGTCTTCGCCCGGCTGTCGCCGAAGAAGGTACCCAGCAACGCGCTGTTCCTGTCGTGCGTGCTGCTGCTCTCCGGCGTCGTGCTCATGTACGCAGGCCAGGACGTCGGCAAGGCCTTCGAAATGGTCACCACCGTGTCCGCAGTGTGCTTCATCTTCGTCTGGTCCATGATCCTGGCCAGCTATCTGGCGTTCCGGCGCCGCCGCCCGCACCTGCATGCAGCCTCGAAGTTCAAGATGCCCGGCGGCGTTCCCGTTGTGTGGGCGGTCTTCGCGTTCTTCGCCTTCGTCCTCTGGGCGCTGACCACCCAGGCCGACACCCTCGCCGCCCTGCTGGCCACCCCCGCCTGGTTCGTGGTCCTGGGTGCGGCATGGGCAGTCCTGCGGCGCCGGCCCGCGCACCTCGCCCGGTTCGAGGTGTTCAAGGCCGAGCTGCGGGCTGACGAGGCTGCGGCCGGCGGAAGCACCGGCACCGGCCTGGCCGAGAAAGAGCAGGCAAGGAAGTGAGCGGACGCCGGCGGACCCCACCGGGCGGCGGCAGGCCAAGGCGCCGAAGTTAAGCATGCTTAGTGTTTATCCACTTAGGATGGAGGAGCACGGCAGCCTTCCCGCTGCAGGTCGATTTGAATGAGGTGATCATGGCCAGGCGCAGCAATCCCGCAGTACGAATCGCACAGGAAACCGCCCACAACGCGGTGTTCGACGCTGAGGGCAACCCCAAGCCCGGTGTCCACAACATGCTGCTGAAGGCGGTGGAAATCCAGCGCCCGTTCGTGGTGGCCTATCTCCGGCGGTTGCAGAAGAAGCATCCGCGTGCCACCGCCGCCCAGCTGGCCGACATTTTGGAGCGCGACTACCTGCGTGCCGTCACGGGCGGCGGGGCGGTGGTGGGTGCCACCGCCGCGGTGCCCGGCGTGGGAACGGTGGCGTCGCTGGGACTTTCGGCGGCAGCCACTGTCGGATTCCTGGAAGCGACAGCCCTGTATGCCACTTCACTGGCCGAACTCCATGGCATCCGGCTGACCAACCCGGAGAAGGCCAGCACCATGGTCATGGCCATCATGCTCGGCGAGGAGGGGACGTCCCTCCTCGGGGCGCTCAGCGGGCAGGTTGCGGGCAAAGGCGCGAACGCCACCCAGGCCTGGGGCAGCATGCTGTCCAAATCGATGCCGATGCCGGGGTTCAGCAGCATCCGGAGCCGGATCCAGAAGGCTTTCCTCAAGAACCTGCTCAAACGCCAGGGCACGGCGCTGTTTGGAAGGGCCCTGCCCTTCGGGATCGGGGCGGTGGTGGGCGGAGCGGGTAACCTCATGATGGGCCGCGCCGTGGTGTCGAACGCCAAGGAAGCGTTCGGACCCATGCCGGACACCATCCCCGGGGAGCTGAAGGCCGCCGCAGCTCCCGACAAGCAGACGCTGGAAGGCAACACCTTTGGATCTCAACGCTGACCTCGGCGAATCATTCGGCTCCTGGAAGATGGGGCACGACGCCGCGATGTTCCAGCTGGTGACCAGCGCCAACGTGGCCTGCGGGTTCCACGCCGGCGACCCCATCACCATGTTGGACAGCTGCCGGGCAGCCTACGAGCTCGACGTCACTGTCGGTGCGCACGTGGGGTACCGGGACCTGGCAGGCTTCGGCCGGCGATCGCTGGATGCCAGTTTCGATGAGCTGTTCGGCGATGTGCTGTACCAGCTGGGAGCGCTCGACGGCGTCGCGCACGCCGTGGGTGCCTCCGTGGACTACGTGAAGCCCCACGGGGCGCTGTACAACCGGCTGGTGCATGATGCCGGACAGGCCGAGGCCGTGGTGGCGGCCGTCAACGCCTACGACCCCGGACTGCCCATCCTGGGGCTGCCGGGCTCGGAGCTGCTGAAGCAGGCACAGAAGGCCGGCCACCCGGTGTTCGTTGAAGCCTTCGCGGACCGCGCCTACCAGGCCGACGGAACTTTGCTCCCCCGCTCGCAGGATGGCGCCGTCCTGCACGACGTCGATGCGGTGGTGGAGCGGGCGGTCCGGCTGGCCACCAAGGGCGAAGTGGTGGCCGTTGACGGCACCGTGGTTCAGGTTCGGCCCGATTCGCTGTGCATCCACGGCGATACTCCGGGCGCCGTGGAGATGGCCGCGGGAGTGCGGGCAGGCCTGGTTGCTGCCGGGATTGAGCTGGAGTCCTTCGCCTAAACGTCCGCCCCTGGCCGGCAGCGGCGCTCAGCCAAAGACCAGGTGGGCCACCGTGAAGATCGCCAGCCCGGCCAGCGACCCCACCACGGTGCCGTTGATCCGGATGAACTGCAGGTCCTTGCCCACCTGGAGCTCGATTTTCTGCGACGTCTCCTCGGCGTCCCAGCGCGCCACGGTATCCGTGATGACCCCGGCAATGTCCGAGCGGTAGGTGCGCACCAGATACCCGGCGGCGTCGCCGATCCAGGCGTTGACCTTGCCGGCAAGCTCGGGATCGCTGACCAGGCGGGAACCGAAGTCCCGGACCGCGGCCTTGAACTTGATGGTCAGGTCGCTGTCGGGATCGTCCACGGCACCCAGCAGGGCGTTCTTCACCGTTCCCCAGGTTCGGGAGGCCAGTTCGCGGACCTCAGGGTCCCCCAGGACCTGGGCCTTGATGTCCTCAGCTCGGGCGATCATCGCAGGATCGTGCTGCAGGTCCTGGGCGAGGTCGTTCAAGTACTTGTCGATCGACTGACGGACCTGGTGGTTCGGGTCCGTCTGCACTGCCCGGACAAATTTGAGGAATTCGATGTACACCTTGTCTCCCACGAGCCCGTCCACGAACTGCGGAACCCAGGTGGGGGAGCGGTCGGAGACCAGCCGGCTCACCGTCTGGTGATTCTCGCTGACCCAGTCAGCTGCCCGGTCCACCAGCAGGTCAACGAGCTTGTGGTGGTGCCCGTCGTGGAAGATCCGCTCCGCCATCTTGCCCACCGGAGGTCCCCACGGCGGAGTGAGCAGATGCTTGCGCACCATTCCCTCGATGACCGCCTGGACGTCGTCGTCGTTGAGGACCTTGAACGCGCCGCGGATGAGCGCCGCGCCTTCCTTGGCCACCCGCTCGGCGCCTGCAGGCGTGGCGAGCCATTCGCCGGCCCGGCGGGCGATGTTGACGCTGGCAAGCTTCTCATGGACCACCTGTTCGGACAGGAAGTTGGTTTCCACAAACTCGCCCAGCGAGGCGCCGATCTGGTCCTTCCGCCGCGGAATGATCGCGGTGTGCGGGATCTTGATGCCCATCGGGTACTTGAACAGCGCCGTCACGGCGAACCAGTCGGCCAGGGCGCCCACCATGCCGCCCTCCGCGGCCGCCCGCACATACTGCAGCCAGGGATACTCGTCCTGCAGCGCGAAGGCGACAACAAAAACAACGGCCATGGCGATCAGCAGGCCCAGGGCCACAAGCTTCATTTTCCGCAGCGCTGCCGCCTTTTCGGCATCACCGTCACCAAGCCGGCGGCCGACGGCGGCGGCCGCGTGGGCGTGGTCCGGCACCGGGCGAGCGGGCTGGGGCGGGGCTTCCTGGGTAGTTGGCTCAGAGTTCACCTGCATATGCCAAGCCTAGCCCCGCAGTGGCGGCGCGGTCGGCTACCGTGTCTGCATGAGGTTTGAGGAGCCACTGCCGAAGAGGCCGCTGGTCTTTGCGCACCGCGGCGCGAGCGCCGCCTTCGCCGAACATACACGGGCCGCCTACCTGCAGGCACTGGCGGACGGGGCGGACGGCGTGGAGTGCGATGTCCACCTCACCCGCGACCAGCATGTTGTCCTGCTGCATGACGCCAACCTTGACCGCACCTCGGACGGCACGGGGCCGGTGGCCGAGCGGACACTGCGCGAACTGCGGCACCTCGATTTCTCGTCATGGAAGGGCGTGCGTATCCCGGAGGCGTACGGTGCCCGGTCGGCACAGTTCCTGACCCTGCCCGAACTGCTGGACATTCTTCGGGGAGCCGGGCGGCCGGTCAGGCTCGCCATCGAACTGAAGCATCCCAGCCCCTACCAGCTGAAGCTTGAGGACAGGGTCCTGGAGCTGCTGCGCCGGGAGGGCTGGGATCCCGCCGGCTCCACCGTGGACAACGTGGCGGTGACTTTCATGAGCTTCAGCCCGGACTCGGTCCGGCACCTGCTCCGGTCCGTCCCGGCGCAATACGTCTGCCAACTGGTGGACGACATCAATATCCACGAAATCCGCGGCGGGCTTGGCCTGGGCCCGATCACCGGCGGAGCCATTGCCAACTTGATGAAAGCCACGCAGCTGGAAGGCGAGCGGATCCTGGACGGCCGCCTGGCAGGGCTGGCGGGGCCGGGCATCGATTACGTCCGCGGGCATCCGGCTACCGTCCAGCGCTGGCTCGGCTCCGGCCGGCGGTTCCGCGTGTGGACGGTGGACTCCCCGGAAGATGTGGCCCTCTGCCAGGAACTCGGGATCCACGAAATCACCACCAATGTGCCCGCCCGGGTCCTGAGCCAGCTCCAGATGGCTTCGACGCAGGGACGGTAGGCGGCCGTGGGCAAACAGCCGGACGACGTCGGTCCCCGCCGCTGGTGGGCCGGGCCGCTGGACGTGGAGGGCCTCGCCCTGGGCGCCGTCTCCGCCGCAGCGGCAGCCTTGACCCAGTACACCGGTGGACGCCCAAGGTTCTCCACCACACCGGCACTGACCGCCGCCGCCTTCGATTCGTCCGGGCATCTGCGGATCGCCGGGCGGAAGCTGCAGGGGTTTGCCCCGTTGTCCGGGTTCCGGCGGACGAAGGACGGCTGGATCCGGCTGCACGCCAACTACCCGCACCACGAGCAGCGCCTGCTGCAGGCCCTTGGCGCGCGCTCGCCTGCCGGGGTGGATGCCGCGCTCCGGACCATGGCTTCCCTTGAGGCGGAGGCGGCAATCCAGGCAGCGGGCGGGATTGCCGCTGCCGTCCGGACGCGCAGCGCGTGGCTGGCCTCCCCGATGGGAGAGGCTGCCGGTTCCGGTCCCTGGATTTCCCTGACTTCCTCCGACGGCGAAACCACAGGGATGGGCCTGGCCGGTATGCCGGGGCCGGAAGCGGTTCCGGCAGGTCCTCCACCCGCTGGCGCAGGTCCTCCACCCGCTGGCGCCGGCACCGGGGCACGCCCGCTGGCCGGCGTCCGCGTCCTGGACCTCACCAGGGTCATCGCCGGTCCCGTTGCCACCCGGCTCCTGGCTGCGCTCGGCGCGGACGTCCTGAGGATCGACCCGCCCCGGCTGCCCGAACTGTCCGACCAGTTCGTGGACACCTGTTTCGACAAACGCAGTGCGGAGGCGGACCTCGGCCGCCCCGAAAACCAAAGCCGGCTGCGGGACCTCATTGCAGCTGCCGACGTGGTGGTCACCGGCTACCGGAAGGGGGCGCTGGACCGGTTCGGGCTGGGTACCGGTGCCCTGCTGGAGGCCCGCCCCGGGCTGGCCGTGGTCACGCTGAACAGCTGGGGTGCAACAGGGCCGTGGAGCAGCCTGCGAGGCTTCGACAGCATCGTGCAGGCGGCCGCGGGGATTGCAGACCTCTACGGCCAGGAGACGGACGACGGCGGCTGGCACCCGGGTGCCCTGCCCGTCCAGGCGCTGGACCACGCCACCGGGTACGGAGCGGCAGCCGCAGCAGTCACGCTCCTTGCCGGCCGCCGTCGTACCGGCCTGGGTGGAACCGCCCGGCTGTCGCTGGCGAGGACCGCGGGGGAACTGTTCTCCCTAGCCGGAACACACGAAGCAGCAGCAGGACTCGCGCCGCCGGACTACCGGACCATGGACAGCTCCTTCGGGGAGCTCCGGTACGTCCCGCCTCCGCTGCTGCTGGACGGGCTGCCGCTCGACTACCGCAATCCGCCACCCCCCTACGGCAGCTCCGGGCTGGCCTGGGCCTGACCCACCAGCGGCTCCAGACCGGTTTCAGACGCCCGTCCTCCTTGTGATTGAGTTGGACCATGCTTCTCCTGGGATCACCGGCCGTCCGGGTGGGTATCTCCATCAGCATCGCCACCGGGCTGTACGGGGTGTCCTTCGGGGCGCTGTCCGTCACCTCCGGGCTCAATTTCTGGCAGACCATGGCCCTGAGCCTCCTGCTCTTCAGCGGCGGCTCACAGTTCGCGTTCATCGGCGTGGTGGGAGGCGGCGGCTCCGGCATCGCGGCGATGAGCGCGGCAACGCTGCTGGGCGTCCGCAACGGCATCTACGGGATGCAGCTGAACGCGCTGCTCAGGCCCACCGGTTGGCGGAAATACGTTGGCGCCCAGCTGACCATCGACGAATCGACGGCCACCAGCACAGGACAAACTGATCCGGAAGAGCAGCGCCGCGGATTCTGGGCAGCCGGCATCGGGATCTACGTGCTGTGGAACCTGTTTACCGCCGTAGGCGCCCTTGCCGGCGCGGCGCTCGGGGACCCCAGGCAATGGGGCCTTGACGGCGCCGCGGTGGCCGCCTTCCTGGCCTTGCTCTGGCCGAGGCTCAAAGGTCGCGAACCCGTGGCCATTGCTGTGGTGTGCGCCGTGGCCACGGTCATCGCCGTTCCGTTCGTGCCCGCGGGCGTGCCCATCCTGGTGGCCGCCGTCGTAGCGGCAGCCATCGGCTGGTTCAGCCACGGGCGCAGTGACGAGGGCCTCGAACCCGACGTGGATCCTTACCGGGAGCGCCACCGGCATGATGGGGGCCACGGAGGAAAACATGACGGCGGCCACCACGGGCCTGTTCCGGGAGCAGGCGCATGAGCCTCTGGTTCTGGCTGCTGGTGGCCTGTGCCCTGGCCTATGCCTGGAAACTGGTGGGCTACCTGGTGCCGGCCCGCTTCCTGGAGGATCCGCGAATGTCGCGCATAGCAGGAACCATGACCATCGGGCTGCTCGCCTCCCTCACCGTGGTGAATGCCGTGGCATCGGGCCAGTCGCTGGCCGCCGACGCACGGCTCGGCGCGCTGGCCGCTGCCGCCGTGGCCCTGGCGCTGCGTGCCCCTTTCCTGGTGGTGGTTCTCGCCGGAGCGGGAACGGCGGCACTGCTGAGGTTGCTGGGCTGGAGTTGACCGTCCGCCGCGGAGCCGCGCCTGGGTGACGTGGGTCACTTCCGATGACAGTCCCCGGCTGTACTATGGGAGCGGCTATGCAGTCGGCCACGGAATTTTCTGTGAACGGGGACCATGGACAATCAGCTGCACGCTGCCGGAGAAAGAGCCGGCCGGCCCCGAAAAGATGCCCGACGGCGGGCGGGGCTTCCTGCCAAACGCTTCTACACACGATTTGCTGCCCTGTCCGACGTCCCGCCGGAGGATCTGGAGTTGCTGGCCGAGAGGCTGAGCGCCGGCCTGACGGCGGATCCGTCGTCGCCGGTTCCCGCGCTGCAGGCCCTGGTACGGCGGGAGATCCGCAAGAGGGGGGACGCGGCCAGCGGTTGACCCACTGCCGGGCACCAGGGACCGAATGCGGTAGGTCCTGACGGGCGGCCAAAGGAGGAACCGGAATGAACGTAGAGTCACAGCCCGCGGGGGAGCAGCCCGGCAGGCGCCGTCCAGGCTACCGTGATCCCCGCGGCTCCCAGTCCACCAGGGACATGCGGGATACGGCGAAGCGCCGCCGGGACGCCGAGGAGAAGCTTCAGCAGCATCTCATCGAAGCGAAGGACCATGTGCCCAACGAACACCGCGGGGATCGCGGGCCGGGCACCGGGCAGGAATAGGCGCGGCGCGGCCCCCGGCATCATGCCGTGGCCAGCAGGAACTGCTTTGTGGGGGAGGGTCTTGATCCAGCCGGAACGAAGATGATTCCGGCTTGCTATGCCACTCCGTGGGCGGCGCCGTCCGGCAGCGCGGCCCGGCGGCAGCTTTCTTCGACGGCCATGTCGTACCAGGCCTGCGCGCCAAATTCGGGTTCTGGCGTGTCAAGGTTCTGGTACAGCGCGTCCAGCAGGTCCGCTAGTTCATTCGCGCTCAATGTGGGCAGGACCTCTTCCGGATCGCGCGGATTGTTGAGGTAGTGCGAGAGCTTTGAACTGTTCATCGCGCTGCGGCCATCGGCTGCCGGAAATGCAGGAACTGCTTCATGGAGTCGCTCCATCTGGGATGTTCAGAGGCTGGCTGCGTAACCCTCTTGAAGTGTATTGCACCACGTGGGCGCCCACAATGGGTCCCTAATCCGGGGCGGCTGCACGGGAAGTGGCCGGCCCAAGTGCGTTGCCGGCAGGAACCTACCCCAGTCCGGGTTCGCCAAGGGCGGCCATCAGGGGCGCCGTGGGCGAGGTTGTGGCGGCAGGCACTGGAACATGCGGCGGCAGGGGGCGCGCCGGCCGGGCAGTGCGGATGGCATCCTCCACCAGTGCCAGCGGACGGCGCCAGGCGTCGGAGCCCGGCTCCATGGTGTCCACAACGCTGATCAGCATGGCGAGCAGGCGGAACATGTCCGTCATGGAGATGTCGGGACGCAGGCTTCCCTGCCCCTGCCCCCGCACCAGCAGGACGCTGAGGGATTCCATCAGGGACCCGGCGATGCCGGTGAGCAGTTCGCGCCTGCCGGCCACGGCGCCCAGCAGATTGGCGTCGGCACTGGAGGCATCCATAAGGGACTCCAGCACCCGGAACAGGCCGGCGGCGGCATCGATATCGGCCAGCGCCCCCTCAATCACGGGATCGACGGTGAGCCGAAGCTGCCGGTTCAATGCCGCAAGGACAAGCTCCTCCTTGTCCGCGAAGTTCCGGAAAAGGGTGGCCGGGCCTACGCCGGCCGTGGCCGCGATGGTCTGCAGGGGTACATCCGGACCGAACTCCCGGAAGCACTGGCGCGCCGCCGTAATGATCTTGTCCACGTTCCGCGCTGCGTCGGCGCGGAGGGGCTTGCGGGCGACTGCGAGACTCATGCCCAAAAGGTTAGCAACGCAACTGCGCGCCTTCACCGTTACTGAAGGGTAGGAGCTTATGTGACGGCGGGGGCGCCCGCGCTGCCCGTTGCCCGCCGGGACGGCGTGGCAGACTGGCATCATGTTGCTTGCGTTTTCTGTTGCCCCGTCCGGCACCCCTGCTGAAGGCTCCCGGCCGGATGACGCTTCCGTCCACGACGCCGTTGCCGCTGCTGTGAAGATCGTCCGGGAGTCGGGGCTTCCCAACCAGACGGAGTCGATGTTCACCACCATCGAAGGCGAATGGGATGAGGTGTTCGACGTCGTCAAGCGCGCCACCGAGGCGGTGGGGCGGTACGGCAGCCGCGTTTCCCTGGTCATCAAAGCTGACATCCGGCCCGGTTACACAGGAGAGCTCACCGCCAAGGTGGAGCGCCTGGAGGACGCCCTGGCGGACGGTTCCTGAGTCATCTTTTCCGGTGGCCACTTGCCCTGCTTATTCTCTGGACCAGCAAGTCCGCCCGTGCCAAACTGTGGCAATGTTCGAGCATAAGCCCCGGCCGGAGTGGACGGCAGCTGAAGAGTACCTGACACGTGTGGTGGTCCACCCGGACCCGGCCCTAGAGCAGGCCATCAGTTCCGCCGCGGAGGCGGGGATGCCTGCCATCGAGGTTGCACCGAATGCCGGAAAGCTGCTCAAGCTCCTGGTCCAGCTCTCCGGTGCCCGCCGCGTCCTGGAAATCGGTACGCTCGCGGGCTTCAGTACCATCTGGATCGGGCGGGGGCTTCCCGAGGATGGCACAGTGGTCACGTGCGAATTCCTGCCCAAGCACGCGGAAGTGGCCTGGGCCAACCTCGATTATGCCGGCCTGGGCGAGAAGGTGGAGATCCGCCTGGGACCCGCGCTGGAAACCCTGGCTGCGCTCGCAGAGGAGGGCCGGGAGCCTTTCGACTTCATCTTCATCGACGCAGACAAGGAGAACAACAGCCGGTACCTGGACTGGGCGGTGCGCCTGGGCCGGCCCGGTGCCACTGTGGTCCTGGACAACACCGTCTGGGAGGGTGCCATCCTGGATCCAGACCTGGATCCCGTGAACGCCCCGGGCATCGTGGACGCCCTTAAGCTGCTGGGGGAGCACCCGAGGCTGGACGCCACCGTCATCCAGACGGTCGGCTCGAAGGGGTGGGACGGCTTCGCGCTCGCGAGGATCAGCTAGCCCCCGCTAAGCATTGACGGCCCGGCAGCATGGCCTGGCAGGGGCAGTCGCAGGCCTGTTACTAAGTATGCTTAGAATTAGTGTCCGGCTGAAGGGCAGCCGGCCAGGCCGCATCGGAGGTACATGATGAAAGCGTCTCCCACCCTTGCCAGCAACCTGCAGATGGTCCTCACCGACCTGATTGAACTGCACCTGCAGGGAAAACAGGCCCACTGGAACCTTGTGGGCACGAACTTCCGCGACCTGCACCTGCAGCTTGACGAAATCATCGCTGCGGCCCGGCTTTTCGCCGACCAGACTGCCGAACGGATGCGGGCCATGCACGCACTGCCTGACGGGCGCAGCGGCACCGTCTCCGCGGACAACCGGCTGGACGAGTTCCCCGAGGGCCTGACGTCCACCAAGGACGCCGTCAAGCTGATCACCGCCCGGCTGGAACGTGCGGTGCAGACGATGCGCGACGTTCATGACGACGTCGACGACGAGGACCCCACCAGCGCCGACCTGCTCCACGCAGCCATCGAACGGCTGGAACAGCTGGCGTGGATGGTCAACGCAGAAACCATGTCCCCCACTGCTTCCGTCACCCAGCCGGCCGCGAACTAGTCTGCAGGCGCAGCAAAAGGGTGCTGCCGCATCATGCGGCAGCACCCTTTCACGTGGACCTAGTCCTTCTTGAAGGCGTCCTTGACCTTCTCGCCCGCCTGCTTCAGGTCGGCCTTTGTCTGGTCCATCTTGCCCTCAGTGCGGAGGCTTTCGTCATCCGTTGCCCGGCCAGTGGTCTCCTTGGCCTTGCCGCCCATCTTCTCTGCGGCGTTGTCGATCTTGTCGTCCAAACCCATGGCATTGCTCCCTTCGGCTGGTGGCCGGCGATGCCGCCAGCCATAATCCCATGCTAGCCAGACTCGGGACGCACCAACAGGGGTTGTTCCGCCTTGACCTGCAGATACTTGGGGATCGAAGGATCAGACCAGCGGTGGTGCGCTGGCCACGATGTAGTCGGCGGCGGCGGGCCCGGTCATGGACAGGTTGTTGCTGTCCGGGTTGATTCCGTGGTCCTCCAGGGCCACCCAGAGGGCATCCGGCGGCTGGAGCTGTGCCTTATGGATCAGGCACCAGCTGGTGTACAGGCCGTAAAGTTCGTCGCGTCCAAGGCCCAGGCCGGGCTCCCTGTCGGGAACAACTGCTTCGGCAAGGAATTCTTCAAAGTGGTTAGCAGGCATGTCCGCTCATTAGGGTCGACCGTGTGCCGCCGTATCTGCTTCAGCGGTCCTGCCGGACCAAACGGGCCAGCAGAGTAATCACGAAAGTATTGCAGTGCGGATAACTTTGTCCAGTTAGGCCACGGAAACCAAGGGGTGGCACTGAGCGGATCGAGGGGGCCGACGGCGACTGGGGGGACTGGCCTCGGTCTCAGAGGAGGCCATCTCACCGCCGGCCCCGCCTTGCCCCGGGCCCTTGTTAAACCCGGGATCTTCAACTGGACCTACCTCTAATTTTCCCCCATCTTGGAGGTCCTGCCTAGTACCTGCGGTTGGTGCCGTGAGCGCGGTGCATGCAAAAGGCCACCGCACACAGGAGAGGTACAGTGCCCTGCGCCGGACACTGTACCTCTCCCTGCGTAGCAGCTGCTGCTACTGCCTGTTGCTGTTTCCTTCGCCGCCCGGGGACTCCCGATGTTCAGTGCGGTCCCGCACCTTGTCCTTTACCCGGTCGCGGTGCGGCTCCGTGTCCTGTTGCCCGTTCTTGTCATTCGTGTCCGGATCTTCCGGGCTCCCGCCGTTTTGGGCGCTGTACTTTTCACGCAGTTCACGGCCATGCCGGATATCGTCTTCCTCCTGTGCCTGGAGTTTTTCGCTCTTCTTGGTGTCCCGCGGGGGCAGCTGGATGGTCTCTTCGGCCTTGATGCCGGCCTCCAGCTGGCGGCCGCGTTCCAGTTCGGCGTCGAACTCGGCGCCGAACAGCAGGGACAGGTTCAGGATCCAGAGCCACAGGAGCATGATGATCACGCCGCCCAAGGCACCGTACGTCTTGTTGTAGTTGCCGAAGTTGCCCACGTAGAACCCGAAGCCGAGGGACGCGAGCAGGAAGACGAACAGGGCAATGCCCGAACCGATGCTCATCCACTTGAACTTCGGCTGTTTCACATTGGGAGTGGCGTAGTAGAGCACCGCGATGATGACGATGATAAGTCCCACCATCACCGGCCATTTTGCGATGTCCCAGACCGCGAGGAAAACGCCGCTCAATCCGATCAGGCCGCCCACTGCCTCCGCGACAGGACCGCTCAGGACCAGCATGCCGGCGAGGATCGCGATGAGGACAATCGCCAGGAGGGTGACCACCAGCATGGTTCCGCGCAGCTTTACGAACGGCCGGCCCTCATCCACCTCATACACCCGGTTCATGGCCCGGCCAAACGCACTAACGTAGCCCGATGCAGACCACAGGGCGGTGGCAAGGCCGATGACCAGCGTCAGCCCCGCCGCCGGTGCATTGGCCAGGTCCTCGACCACTCCGCCCACCGTATTGACAGTTTCGGCGGGGGCGAAACCACGGACGATCTCCAGCAGGGCATTAGTGGTTTTTTCCGGATCGCCGAAGAGCCCGATCACTGACACGAGGGCCAGGATGGCCGGGAACAATGACAGGACGGCGTAGTACGTCAGCGCTGCAGCGAGATCAGTGCACTGGTCTTTGCTGAACTCGCGCAGGGTCTTCTTGAGTATGTATTTCCAGGATGGCTTGTCCACGTCCTTGGGGCTGTCCGGCTTCCTGGAGTCGTTCGGATCCGGTGCCTGCCCCGTCTTGGCGGTGCTGGTTTCGGATGCGTCGTGAGTGGCCATGATGTGTCCTCTCGATCAAGGGCTGAAACGGACAGGCCGGCTCCGCGGGTGGCGGAGCCGGCCTGTCATAGAGTGCAGTTGGCTTGCGTTGCCGCGGCCTGGGATCAGGTGTTTTGGACGTTGGTTTTGGCGTCGGTGGCGCGGTCCTTGACGTCGGTGGCTGCGTGCTGGCCTTCGGTTTTGACTGCCTGGGCTGCGTCGGTTGCGGTGGCTTTGACGTTTTCCATCGCTTCCTGGGCCGGTTCCTTGAGGTCCTGGACCATGTCCTTGGCGGCGTCGGTGACCTTGCCGGCCAGGGGCTGGGCTGCGGTTTTGAGCTGGTCCGCGGCTTCGCGTTCTTTCTGGCTCGGCGGGATCAGGGATGACACGAGCATTCCGGCGCCGAAGGCGATCAGGCCCGCGGCCAGGGGGTTGCCCTGTGCCTTGGCTTTGACCTGGTCCGGTGCCTGGGAGATTGCGGTGCCGGCATCGGAGAGTTTGGCGGAGACGTTGTCCTTGGCGCCGT
>NZ_JBNHFC010000031.1:0-17278 GCF_059089885.1 Arthrobacter sp. Y3221159 | reverse complement strand
GGCAGGCGCCGTGGTGGTTGTAACAGTCACGATAGGACCCCTCTCAAACTATCCGGGCACCGGGACCTACGCCGCCCCGATGCATGCTCTCTGGTTGGAACCAACTATCCCCAACCAACCAACCACCCGAAACGCTGTTTTCTGACAGTTTTAACTACCCTTAAGAACAGGGCGGGTAAGCGGACACCTCAGCTTCCAATCGGCGCCGTGCATGCTGCTGCTTGGCAATGCACGGCCATCGCTTCCGTCCGGGCAGCGGGTGGCGGGGAGGTGAAAGATTCTGATAAGAGGGAAAAGCTCTGAATGTGCTGATATGACTGGTTAGTATTGAAGCGAAACGTAACCCATTCCGGAGCGCAGACTTTTGGCCTCGCCATCCTCATTCCAGTCACAGATCTACCGGTCCTTGCCGGAAATTGAGAGGGCCGATGCGATTGTCGAAAGAATCTCCAAGGCCATCGGCCTAGGGCTTCTTAAGGTCGGTGAGCGCTTGCCCTCCGAAGCGTCGCTCTCGGAAATGTTCGGTGTGGGAGGCGCGACCCTTCGGGAAGCGCTGTCTGAACTGAGGGAACAGGGCGTTGTTGAGACGCGCCGCGGCCGGAGCGGCGGAACGTTCATCGTCAGCCAGCCTCCTACCCAGACCGACACCATTCGCGAGTGGTTTCTCTCGACATCAATTTCAGAAATACGTGACATCGGAGACGAACACTCCGCTATAGCCGCAGCGACGGTACGTCTGGCCTGTGAGCGCGCGGAAGCTCACGACTTCGACCGTCTGCAGGAACTCGGCCGCGCGCTGGTTCTGGCAACGACGCCAGAAGTGCGTGCACCTGCTGACAGCCGTTTTCACATCGAATTGGCTGTATCCGCGCAGTCCCCCAGACTTGCCAATGCCGAAATCCGGCTGCAGCAAGAAACGGTCCAACAACTGTGGACACCCCTCGCCGCATCGCTTGACCCCGAGGCGGCAGCTGCTGAGCATCTGGAGCTGGTCCGTGCAATAGCCCAAGATCAACCTGAGAGGGCTCAGAGGTTGGTTCTTGCACACATCAAGCGAAATATCTTCCATCTGATCGACACGAAACTTACCCTTAGTTACGCCGCGTCCACGGAGAATGCGAAAGCCTCCTCGTTGTAGCATTTGACCCGTTACGCTCATCCCTAAAGACTTGGATTGGTCTTGGCAGGAGCCAGGATTCATCCGGGAAGGATTGGACTCGACACTTGAGCCAATCAGGTCGAATAACCTCATCTAACCGCAACACCCGTGTGGGGACGTGGAATCAATTCAGGATGCACAATGATTACCGACAATGACGTCGTACCTGCTGCCGACGCCCTCACTGCCTGGATTGGCGGCGTCTCCACCGAGATCGGAGAACTTTCCGTAAAGGTTGCCTCGCTGCTTGAAGAGAACCTCGCCGGCAGGTCCAAGGTCAGCAAAGCTGCACTGGTCGGACTGGATGACCTCGCACGTGAATTCCTGGGGAAAAACTCTTTTGCCGTCGGAGCAGGAACCTTCTTCGCTGGCGACTTTGCTGAGGAGGGCGGCCGGGCTTTGGAGTGGTGGTTCCGGAAGAACGACGGCTCCATGGAAAGACTGGATGCCGACCGGACCCCTGGCAGTAACCGGTACTACGACTATGAAAAGCTGCCGTTTTTCTCCATCGCCGCTTCCACGGGTGAGCAGACGGTCTGGGGGCCGTATATAGACTATCTGGGCTTCGAGGAATACATTCTGACGTTCACGGCACCGGTCTCCATTCATGGAAAGTTCATAGGTGTCGCCGGGTGCGACATACGGATCAAAGACCTGGAGCCACTCATCATGCCCACTTTGCGGGCGATCCCGGCTGATGCCGCCCTCATCAATTCCAGTAATCGCGTCATTCTCGGCAACTCGGGAATGTACCTCGTGGGTGAGCGGATCAAACACGGAGCCCACGGCGAGCATCGAGTGCCCCTGAACGTTCCCCACTTAGGGCTTTCACTGGTCTACGTTTCTTAGCCCGCATGATAGCCGTAGGCTGGAGCGTATTCAAGAGCTGACCGGCAAAACAACTAGTTGTCGTTTAACCTGTTGGACTGCATCTATTTGCCTGTAACCTCGATAGTGATGTGTCTCACAGAACACCTTGGGCAGGTCGAGCCCGGCACCACAATGGCAGGGCTGATTGTTGCCTTCCCTGGCGGCACATGACGCTTACTTTCGTTCACAGTCGACGGGAACCCCACTCCCGTCCCCTGTCTTCCGCCGGGCCCCCTCGCGCGACAACCGCCGATACGTACAGTGCTGTACTGAATCCCGGGAGGCCGGCGCCAGTTGGGCCCGATGCAACTGCCGGGCATGGCCTCACCGGACCTAGGTCCGAACTGTAAAAGCGGCGTCCATCCGCTGCCTCCCGTCAGACGGTCAAGAGCACATGTAGTCAAAAAATCATCAATCAAACGACTCTAAGTTGGTCAAAGGAGATTCTTATGAGTGAAAATCGTTTGGATGGAGCCGATCACCTGGAAAGGTCGATTGACTGGAAGCAGGGCCTGGCCATTGCGCTAGGTGTACCACTGCTGATTCTGCCCTCATTGGGCTACCTTCCTATGTACTTGTCAGCGGCGGCGATCCTTATCTGGGGGCTGTCGGTCGTTCAAGGGTTCTTCCAGAATGCCGCCTACGCGGAGATGGCCACGGCGTTTCCCAAGGCCTCGGGCCTTCCCGGTTTCGCGCAGCATGTGTTCCGCACCGAGAACTACCGGGGCAAGTACGACAAGAGCAAGCTGCTTGGCGGCTTCAGCGCATGGAGCTACTGGTTCGCTTGGACGCCGGTACTCGCAATCTTTTCCATCCTGGTGGGCAGCTATCTTCATGGGCTTTTCCCTGCGCTGGGAGAGATATTTACCGAGAACCAGCTCGCCTTGATAACAGGGCTGGTGGTCTTTACCGGATTGTTCGTGGTGAACTGGTTTGGCCTCAAGGACGGCGCCACTCTGGGATACATTTTGGGGGCTTTCTCCCTCATCCCCCTGATCGTCCTGACTGTTGCCCCCTTTGCTACCGGGCATGTCGACTTGGTCAACATCACGGGCAGCTGGCTTCCGCAGGACTGGGCTTGGGATATGCACCACATCCTCATCCTCCTGGGCATTTTTGCCATCGCACAATGGAGCGCCTGCGCCTGGGAAACTGCAGCGATCTACGGTCCTGAATACAAAAATCCAGCGAAGGATGTCTCAAGAGCACTTTTCGCCTGCGGCACCATATGCTTCTTCTCCTTCGTACTGGTGCAGGCCGCAGTCATCGGTGTGCTCGGCGTCGAAGGCGTCCTCGACCAACCTGTTTCGCCCCTGATTCCGGTGGCACAGGCTGTCTTCGGCCAGGCTGGCTCCATGATCACCATCATCATGTTGATTGCGGCGATGGTGCTCATCATACAAACCGCCTACCTCGGGTCTTCCCGTGCCATGCATTCCATGGCAACGGAAGGCAACCTCCCCAAATCCCTGGGCAGAACCAACCGCCACGGCACGCCATTTGTCGCCATGCTGATTATCGCTGCCTTCAACTTGGTCCTCATCCTGATGGGCAGCCCGGCAGCGATCGTTGCCGCATCCGCCATCGGATACACCTGCGCAAATGGCATCAGCTTGTTCGCCTACGTACGGGCCAAAAAGCACCCCGCCTTTGCCACCTTGGAACGGCCTTTCAAAGCTCCCAAAGGGTGGAAGAACGTAGCAGTGCTTTTCGGCCTGTTCAATCTGCCCCTGTGCCTTATCGGTGTGGTCTACCTTAACAGCCTGGAGATCGGATGGACGCCGACGTGGGTTGGCTTCATCGTGCTGGCATCGTACATACCCATCTGGTTGTACACCCAGCGTCGATCTAAGCCGCCTATCAGCTCGTTACCCTATGCACCCGCCTCTGAACGCGGTGCGGAAGATCTGGACATGCTTCCATCCTGAGGGTTTAGGACCGCTCCTGCACGGACCCAGAAACACATTCGCAGGCACGATCACATGTCTCCTGAAACTGCGGCTCGCCCTGGAGTCCGCGGTTGGGCTAATACTGCCGTCGGTTGAAGCAACGGCCCTCCGATGCAGGAGCTGATGCCGGGGGCTGACTCGCACAATTGATAGGCATCGAGAGGGACGGAAGGCAGGCCGGTCAATCCGGCCTGCCTTCCTGTCTTTGATCCCCGTGGCGGCTTGCCTTGGCCGGGCGCCGGCCAAGGCCGCGAAGAACGCAAATGAAGCGTCTTATTAAACTTTTTTCGAAAAGAGTCTGGACTAGATGTATTAGCTAGGCGTAGCTTTACTAGTGGGACGCACGCAGTGACTCGCATCACACAAGCAAAAGAGTTCAGCGTGGAACCCGGTTTGGATCCTCAAGCAAAAAAGGGGAAGCCGCCGGGTTTGCGACGATCCCTTTCCCCCACGTCAACAAAGGGCATTTCAACTCTTTCGTAAACCTGTCCCGTATGCGACAGAGAACAATTCCCAACGGTATTCATAGGAGAAACCATGGAAATCCAACTCACAGGAACACTCAGCAAGGCTGGCTCCATCCACAAGGTGGAAGGTGGCTACATTGGCTTGCCGTCGATGAACGAGCCCGGGACCGTAGCTGCGATCGGTGATTCGCTCCACAACCCCGAGGGTTCGGTCATGAGCGCTGGCTTTTTCGAGCTGACGGCTTCGGAGCCTTTGGTGTACACGTACACGTACGACGAGATGAAGGTTGTCATCCAGGGTGAGTTCATCCTGACCGATCAGTCCACCGGTGAGGTAACGCACGCCAAGGAGCGCGATGTGCTGTTCTTCCCGAAGGGCACCACCGTGAAGTTTGAGACCCCTGAATATGGTCTGGGCTTCTTCACCGGCCACCGTTCGTTCGCCCCGTAAGGACTGATCGTGCGTTCCGTGCCCATGCCGCCGACAGCTGGTATCGGCCTGGAACCGGGTTTCCGCGGTGTCATCTGTGTCTCGTTTGGGGCATCAGATGACACCGCGGGATACGACACCGGTGGCCGGCCCCGGTACGACCTTCATTTTGAATCTGCAACAACCGAAACCCTTTCCGAGCTGCGCTCAGCACTTGCACACTCATACGTCGGTGTGCGCCTGGTCGTCGCCGGTCCGCCCGCAGACACCCGTGCTGCTGCAGCCGCCGCAGCGCAGTGTGGACTGCTGGAAGCGGAGGTAACCCTTTTGGCTCACCAGGTGGGTCCCCGGGTTATTTACTGTCCGCATTGCCGCGCTACAACTACCACCACCCGAAAAGCCGGCTCGGAGGTGCAGTGCGGGGCATGCACCACCAGCTTGGCAATCACTGACCACTTCTCGCGCCGGCTTGGCGCGTACCTCGGGTATTCAGCCCATGCCGAGGAGGCAGCATGACCATCACGGCACTCCCGATCAGTACCCATCCGGCCGTGGAGGGAGGTCTCCAGCTGGAGGTGAAGAAGGTCGTTCCCCAGACCAACTCGATTGTCAGCATCACTCTCGCGGACCCCTCCGGACGGATCCTTCCTTCCTATGTCCCCGGCAGCCACCTCGTGGTTCAGTACGGCGATGAGGGCGTAAACGCTTATTCCCTCACGGGTTCCGGCAACGCCCCAACCGAATACACGATCTCGGTACTCCGAGTGGAGGACGGAGCCGGCGGTTCTGTAGCCATGCACCGACTCGAGGTGGGGGACCGGCTATTCGTTTCGCGTCCCCGAAGTGC
The DNA here is from genome assembly GCF_059089885.1 of Arthrobacter sp. Y3221159. NCBI lineage: Bacteria > Bacillati > Actinomycetota > Actinomycetes > Micrococcales > Micrococcaceae > Arthrobacter > Arthrobacter sp. Y3221159. The sequence continues at coordinate 11,556 of NZ_JBNHFC010000031.1, read as the reverse complement.
TTTCGCGCCCGTGTCCACAGCCACACACAATCTCCTGATTGCTGCGGGAATTGGCATCACCCCTATTCTTTCGCACGCGCAGGCGGCGGCCGATCGCGGCACGACGTCATCCCTGATCTACGTCTACCGTCCAGGTGCCGGAGCCCATGTGGAGGAAGCGAGGGAATTACTGGGGGAGGCCCTGACTGAATGCGCCGACCGCAAGACATTCCAGCATGTCCTCAGCAACGCACTGACAACCCAGAGCCTGGGAACCCACCTTTACGTCTGTGGGCCGCTTGCTTTCATGGACTCAGTCCTGGACCAGGCTCGTGAACTGGGCTGGTCATCTGCCCGGTTGCATTCCGAGGCCTTTGGCTCGGCCGAGCTGGACGCGGGACAACCCTTCACAGTGAACCTGGCCCGCAGCGGCGTTCGCTTGGAAGTCCCGGCAGGCGTTTCGCTCCTGGAGACCCTAGAAAAGGCGGGCAAGCGCATTCCGAACATGTGCCGTAAAGGTATCTGCGGAGAATGCGTTCTGCCGGTTCTCAAAGGAACTCCCCAGCACCGGGACCTTTACCTGTCCGACAAGGAAAAGGCTGCGAACACCACAATGATGTGCTGCGTTTCGCGTAGCAACGACCCAGAATTGGAGTTGGACCTGTGAGTATCACTACCGAGCAAAATCCTGACGCCGCTGTACTGCCGGAAAGGATCCGGCGCTTTCCATTTCCTTTTGCCGCCAACCAGTACCGCTACAGCGCCAACGTGGAACCAGCGCACAAGAACGTCACAACAGAAGCAGGGTCCTGGGGCACCGGGCTGATAGATATCGATGAGAACTACCACGAGGAAATCGCTCAACGCGAGCAGATCCTCACCCGTGACCCCTCGCGCATGAAGGTGCTGCCTCACATGCGCTCAGCCGCGTGGGACACCCTGGCCACCCTGCTGCCCGCCATGGCTGCGGATTACCCGGATCTCATGTCCTTCCATCGCGAAGGTAACCACTGCCGCTGGCACAACAGCCTCCAAAACCTCGACGTGGAATTCACGGTCGGCGAAGATGACTCCTTGCCCGGAGGCCCGCTGAGGTTCCTGGGCACACAGATCCAGGACGACATCGTGTTGCTTGACGTCCGCGACAACACCATGTGGCTCGACGCTGGCCTGGTCACGTTTGCCGCTGACTGGTCCTTCAACTTTGACGTCGGCATGAGCTTCCTCGAAATCCACGGCCCTGTCCCACGGGTCAAGGAAGAAAATATCGTCAGCCGCGCCGAGAAATTCCTTCTGGCCCTGCAACCTGGCGAACAGTTCCGGCGCACGAACTGGACCATGACCGTCGGACAACGTTTGGATACCTCCACCGAAACGTATCCGGAGTGGGGTCCTGACCGCGCAACCATCGCCACTGATCCTGCCATGCCCGATAAACTCCACCTCCGCGTCGAAGTTCAGCACCTGATAAGACTCCCCCACAGCGGAGTGCTGCTGTTCCTGATTCGCAGCTACCTCCTGCCCCTGTCTGACATCGCCAAGGTACCTGCCTGGCGGGAAAAGCTCGGCCATGTCCTGGCCGAACTTCCAGACGACATGGCCGAATACAAAGGCATTATCCGCTACCGCAAAGCTGCCTCGGACTGGCTGCTGGCCGGCTAAATTAGCCTGCTGATTGCCGTGAACAACGGCATCAATAGATAGACGCAGAACCCGAAAAAATAAACATAAAAAAGGCTGGACTAGATGTTTTAGTTCGCGTAGCCTAGCTGCAAGGGAAAAGTGATCCGCATCACCCGCAGCAGAGTTCAGTGAAGAGCTTTGCTGCCCTTCCGAAATTGAGGGGATGCGGCTGCAACACCTGGGAGGTCCCAGGTCCTCTGCAACAACACGCCGCTTCCCCCAGGTCTCCAACACATGGGCGGTCGCCAAAGAACTGCCAAATTCCGGCCATGTCACCGAGCACTCTGGCTCCAAACCGCAGACATCCTCGTCCTGAACCAAGAATCAAGGAGAAAACCATGACTCTCAACACCGAAACTGACGCCGTCGTCAAGGTTTCGCATCCGCTCGATCCATTGTCCCGTGAGGAGATCTCCCGGGCATCTGCCATCCTGAAGGATGGCCCGGCCGCGGCTGAGTCGTTCCGCTTCATCAGCGTTGAGCTGCGCGAGCCGGACAAGGAACTGCTTCGGACCGGCGCCGCGACGGTCCGCGAAGCAGACGCTGTCCTGGTCAACCGCGCCGAGGGACGCGCCTACGAAGCGATCGTGGATCTTGATTCGGGCATCGTCTCGAAGTGGACACAGCTTGCCGCCAACGTTCACCCGCCCTTTATGCTCGACGAGTTCGCAGAGGGTGAAGAGGCGTGCCGGAAGAACCCCGAGGTCCAGGCTGCCCTCGCTAAGCGCGGCATCACCAACATGGACCTGGTCTGCTTCGAACCATGGTCCGTCGGCTACTTCGGCGAAGACAACGAAGGCCGCCGCCTGATGCGTGCCCTGGTCTTCGTCCGCGATGAGGCCGATGACAGCCCCTACGCACACCCGATCGAGAACTTCATCGTCATCGTGGACCTGAACTCCGGCGAGGTTGTACAGCTCCAGGACGACCAGGCCATCCCGGTCCCGAGCGCCAGCGGCAACTACCTGCCCAAGTACGTCGGCCCGGCCCGCACCGACCTCAAGCCCATCTCCATTACCCAGCCCGAAGGCGCGTCCTTCACCGTCACCGGAAACCACGTCCAGTGGGCCGACTGGTCCTTCCGGGTCGGATTCACGCCCCGCGAAGGCTTGGTCCTGCACCAGCTGAAGTTCCGGAACAAGGGCGTCGAGCGTCCCGTCATCAACCGCGCCTCACTGTCGGAAATGGTTGTTCCCTACGGCGACACCGCCCCCGTCCAGGCCAAGAAGAACGCCTTCGACTCCGGTGAATACAACATCGGCAACATGGCGAACTCCCTCACCCTGGGCTGCGACTGCACCGGCGAGATCAAGTACTTCGACGGCATCACCACCGACAGCCTCGGCAACCCGCTGACGATCGAAAACGCGATCTGCATGCATGAGGAAGACGACAGCATCCTGTGGAAGCACTTCGATTTCCGTGAAGGCACCACCGAAACCCGGCGCAGCCGCAAGCTCGTGATCTCCTTCATTGCCACTGTTGCCAACTACGAGTACGCCTTCTACTGGCACCTCTTCCTCGATGGCAGCATCGAGTTCCTGGTCAAGGCCACCGGTATCCTCTCCACCGCCGGCCAGAAGCCGGGCGAGAAGAGCCCGTACGGGCAGACCCTGAACAACGACGGGCTCTACGCCCCGATCCACCAGCACATGTTCAACGTCCGCATGGACTTCGAAGTGGACGGCCCGAAGAACGCCGTCTACGAAGTGGACATGGAAATTCCCGAGGACAACCCGACCCACACCGCGTTCAAGGCAGTGGACAGGCTCCTGGAAACCGAGCAGAAGGCCATCCGGAAGACCGACTCCTCCAAGCACCGCTTCTGGAAGATCGCCAACCACGACAGCAAGAACCTCGTGGACGAACCGGTGGCCTACCGCTTGATCCCCACCAACGGCATCCAGCTTGCCGCCGGTGACGAATCCTACGTGAGCAAGCGTGCGCAGTTTGCCCGTAACAACCTGTGGGTCACCGCCTACGACCGGACCGAACGCTTCGCCGCCGGCGAGTTCCCCAACCAGGCCACCGGCGCCGACGACGGCCTGCACATCTGGACCGAAAAGGACCGGAACATCGTCGATCAGGACCTTGTGGTTTGGTACACCTTCGGCATGCACCACGTGGTCCGGCTCGAAGACTGGCCCATCATGCCCCGCCAGAACATCGGGTTCATGCTCGAACCCCACGGTTTCTTCGACCAGAACCCCACCTTGAACCTCCCCAGCAAGATCGAAGCCACCAGCGGCCACTGCAGTGCAGGAGAAGGGCACTCATCCCACTCGTAACCCACGGTCAACACTAAAAAGGCGGTCCCCGTGCTGTGACAGCAGCACCGGGGACCGCCTTTCCTCTACCCGAACCCAGTACGGAAAGCGTGATGATAGGCGTGTTCTACATTCCGGCAATTACCTGGACCCTTACGGCAGTCCTACTGCTGAGTGGATGCTACTACTTCCTGCAGGCGGCAAAGTCCCGCCAGCGTACGGACCAGATCAACAAAGCCCTCCATGCCCTGATGAACGTCCTCATGGCTGCAATGTTGTGGAATCTCGTGCCGTCTACAATGCTGGCTCAGATCGCAGTGCTCAGCGGCGCCGCACTGTGGTTTGTCATTCAGGCAGTCGCCCGGCCGGAATTCATGACACTCTGCGCGAGCGGCCAAGGCCGCGTCAAATGTGTCTATCACGGCCTCTCCATGGCGGGTGCGGCCCTTATGATCGCGATGATGACTCCCGGGTCCTCGCCCGGAAGCACATCCGCTTCGGCAGCCGCAACACCCGTGTCTCATGCCCATCACGGTATGGCAGCCGCCAACCACAGCGCGGCAGTCACAGCTGCAACCGATCCGACGCCCACGCTGGCGATGCTGCTGACAGTCTGCTTTGGAGCCGCAGCGGCAGTTTTCCTCGTCATGCTCGTGCGAGGCGGGGCGATCAAGAGCCCCCTCCACAAGGCATCCTCCCGCTTCTTCAACCGTTCCGAGCACGCTCTCGAAGCGTTGGGCGCCATGGTTATGGCTCTGATGTTCGCCACCATGACGGCATAACTACAACAAGCAACGTCATGCCCTCCCTGATTGGTATAAGACGTGAACTACCCACCCAAAGAGATAGTTTAAACAGTTCCAAATTGGGATTTCTCCCACCCGCTAATGGCGGGACGATGGATGCCAAGCCCATCCCAGGAGGCGCGAAGTGACTGCGGCAATCACGGAACCTGCGCAAGCAAAATCCGACGAAACCATCAACGGAAACGTCCTTCTTGTTCTACGCAGGATCACCGATGCGGGTGTAGGCCTCAGCGAAGATCAGTTAGCAGCTGTATCTAAACTGCAGCAGTTGTGGCTGCGGCAGTCCAACCTCACATAACCCTGGCAAGACTGTGGCGGCTCTTTAACCAAGACGAAGGGTTCAGAGGGCATCTTTACATCTCCGGTCAGGTTCCCATCGGGCGACAGACCGACCCCTTTGGAAAGGCAGCACCATGCGACAAACTTCAGATTCTTCTCTTTACACGTGGATGGGCCGGGAGGCCCTCGCCGAGGCCATGATTCCGGTGATCGGCCGCCTGTACCGCGAAAGCGACGTGGTGACCAGCATTCATGGCCGGAGCCTGACCAATGAGTCGCCTGTGAACATCCTCAAGGCGCACCGCTTCGCCCGCCGTGTCACTAAGGAGGAGTTGCTCCTGGAGGAAACAGCCCCGCTGCTTAACTGCTTGGCGGAGCTGGAGCTGGGCGCGGCCGCGATCGACATCGCCCGCCTGAACCAGAAGTTCAAGGAAGAGGGCGACGGCGCAACGCTGGAAGAATTCCTCCGCACCGAGCTTGCCGAGATCGTCGGCAAGCGCGGCGCTGACGACCGCATCAGCACCGACGTCGTCCTGTACGGCTTCGGCCGGATCGGCCGGCTCCTGGCCCGCCTCCTGATCGAAAAGGCCGGTGGCGGCCACGGCCTCCGCCTGCGCGCAATCGTGGTCCGCCGCGGGTCCGACAACGACCTGCTGAAACGGGCCAGCCTGTTGCGCCGTGACTCGGTCCACGGCTCCTTCCAGGGCACGATCCGCGTCGACGAGGAAGCCGAGACCATCACCGCCAACGGCGTCCGGATCCAAATGATCTACTCGAACGACCCTGCCACCATTGATTACACCGCATACGGCATCAAGGACGCGCTGCTGGTCGATAACACCGGGCGTTGGCGTGACGCTGAAGGCCTGTCGCAGCACCTGAAGAGCAAGGGTGTTGCACGGGTCCTGCTGACCGCACCCGGCAAGGGCGAGCTGAAGAACATCGTCCACGGCATCAACCACGGCACCATCGAGGACACCGACCAGATCGTGTCAGCGGCGTCCTGCACCACCAACGCCATCACCCCGGTCCTGAAGGCCCTCAATGACAGGTTCGGCGTGATCCAAGGACATGTGGAAACGGTCCACTCCTTCACCAACGACCAGAACCTGATCGACAACTTCCACAAGGGCGACCGGCGGGGCCGGTCGGCTGCGCTGAACATGGTGATCACCGAGACCGGTGCTGCCAAGGCGGTGGCCAAGGCGCTGCCCGAGCTGCTCGGCAAGCTCACCGGCAGCTCCATCCGCGTCCCCACACCGGATGTTTCGCTGGCCATCCTGAACCTGACCCTGGAGAACGGAACCACCAAGGACGAGGTCAACAGTTACCTGCGTGGCATGTCGCTGCACTCGGACCTGCGCATGCAAATTGACTACATCGACTCACCCGAGGTGGTCTCCACCGACTTCGTCGGTTCCCGCCGCGCCGGCATCGTGGACGGCCTCGCGACGGTGTCCACGGACAAGAACCTGGTCGTGTACGTCTGGTATGACAACGAGTTCGGCTACAGCTGCCAGGTTGTCCGCGTGATGGAGGAGATGGCCGGAATCAAGCGGCCTTCCTTCCCAGCGACGGACGTCGTGAAAGAAGCCATGTCGGTGCTCGCCGCGCTGGACTCGGCCTAACACCCGTTCGCATCGAAACTCCGGCCTGTCCCGTTCATCCAACCAGAAATCAGGAGAATAATGACTGCCGTTTCGACGACCCAGTCTGGTGCGCCGGCTACTTCTGTTTCGCCTTCGAAATCCGTCGGTGCCAATGGTGCCGTCACCCTGACCGGCCGCTACCCGGTGGAAAAGCTCGTCCAGTTCAACCGCGAGCGGGTGCCGGAGCGCGTCGCGCACGCCAAGGGCGGCGGTGCATTCGGCACGTTCAAGACCACCGAGGATGTCTCGAAGTACACCAAGGCCGCGTTCCTGCAGCCCGGTGTTGAGACCAAGATGGTTGTCCGTTTCTCCTCCGTGGCCGGCGAGAACGGCTCCCCGGACACCTGCCGTGATCCCCGCGGGTTCGCCGTGAAGTTCTACACCTCCGAGGGCAACTACGACCTCGTCGGCAACAACACCCCGGTGTTCTTCATTCGCGACGGCATCAAGTTCCCGGACTTCATCCACTCCCAGAAGCGCCTCCCGGGCACCCATCTGCGCGACGCCGACATGGTGTGGGACTTCTGGACCCTGTCTCCCGAGTCCGCACACCAGGTCACCTGGCTGATGGGTGACCGCGGCCTGCCCGCTTCCTGGCGTGAAATGCAGGGCTACGGCTCTCACACCTACCAGTGGATCAACGCCGCGGGCGAGCGGTTCTGGGTCAAGTACCACTTCAAGTCCAACCAGGGCGTGAACTCCATGACCAGCGAGCAGGCCGAGGCCCTGGCCGGCTTGGACACGGACTTCTACATCCGCGACCTGTCCGAGAACATCGAAGCCGGCAACTTCCCGTCCTGGGACCTGCATGTCCAGGTCATGCCCTACGAGGACGCGAAGACCTATCGCTTCAACCCGTTCGACCTGACCAAGGTCTGGCGGCACGGCGACTACCCGCTGATCAAGGTGGGCACCATGGAGCTGAACCGGAACCCGGAGAACTACTTCGCGCAGATCGAGCAGGCCATCTTCGCGCCGTCGAACTTCGTGCCGGGCATCGCCGCTTCCCCGGACAAGATGCTGCAGGCCCGCATCTTCTCCTACGCGGACGCTCACCGCTACCGCGTGGGCACCGACCACGCCCCGAACACTTTCGCCGGACAGGCTGCCCTTGAGCGGCATAGCCCGGCCGGCGGCTGGGAGAACGACGGCGAGCTGACCCATGCGGCGCACTGCCTGCACGCCGAGGACGGCGACTTCGTCCAGGCGGGCACTTTGTACCGCGAGGTTTACGACGACGCCGCCAAGGCCCGCTTCCTCGAAACCATCACCGGTGCCGTGGGCGGCGTCAAGCGCTTCGACATCAAGGAACGGGCCATCCAGTACTGGACCAACGTTGACGCCGAACTCGGCGCCAAACTCGGCGCCAACCTCGGAATTCACCACCAAGGCGCTATCGATTCGGCTGTCCGCTAGGAGAACCGGGTAAGCCTCTCATCAACATTCCGGGCACGATGCCAAGGCTTGGGCGGGTGGATATGTCCCTGTACTCCTAGACTTTGGCAACGAGGCTTTCTTGCGGCAGCATGGCTTTGACCAGCGGCTCGACGTAGCGCGCGGCCAGCGGTCCCACCACGGCCATGATCAGCACATAGGCAGTGGCCATGCCCGCCAGTTCCTGGGCAACTGATCCGGACGCTACTGCCAAGCCAGCTATGACGATGGAGAACTCCCCGCGGGCAATGAGCGCGGCTCCGGCGCGGAAACGCCCAGGTACGGCAATCCCTGCACGCTTCGCAGCCCACATGCCGGTGGCCATTTTGCTGGCTGTGGTGACGAGGGCCAGCACGAGCGCCAAGGCAAGCACTGGCGGAATGGACCGAGGATCAGTGTTCAGCCCGAATGCCACGAAGAAGATTGCGGCGAATAGGTCCCGCAGCGGCATAAGGATGCGTTTGGCATTGCGCGCTGCCGCACCGGAGATTGCGATACCTAGTAAGAAAGCCCCTACCGCCGCGGACACCTGCATGGCTGATGCCGCTCCGGCAACGAGCAGAGCTGCGCCGAGCACGTGCAGGAGAAACACCTCAGGGTTTTCGCTATGGACAGCTTTCGAGACATGGTGTCCGTGACGGAGAGCAACGATGAGGACAAGGCTCACCACAACCAGCGCTATACCAACGGTTGTGAGCCCGCCGAAGAAACTTAGGCCGGCAAGAATGGTGGTGAGGACGGGCAGATATAAAGCCATCGCCAGGTCTTCAAACACCAGGACTGAGATCACCACACGGGTTTCGGGGTTGCCGAGCCTGCCAAGGTCCGTGATGACTTTCGCTGCAATACCCGATGAGGAGATGTAGGTGATGCCGCCCATTACGATGGCAGCAACGGGTCCCCAGCCCAGGAAAAGGGCAAACGCTGCCCCCGGCAGGAAATTCAGCACGAGGTCAAGGACACCGGCCTGCCATGAGCCCTTCAGCCCGGTGATCAGCTCGGCCGCAGTGTATTCAAGCCCGAGCATAAGCAGCAGCAGAATGACACCGATCTCGGCAGAGAGGTGTGCGAATTCGTGCATGCCATCGAGCTCGACAATGCCGCCCGTTCCGAAGGCCAGCCCGCCCAGGAGGTATAGCGGTATGGGTGACATTCCAATGCGTCCCGCCAAGCGGGCCAACAGGCCGAGGCAGAACACAACGGCTCCCAGTTCAATGAGGGCCAGGGCTAACGGGTCCATGTCCTCTATTCCTGTCGCAGGATCTCGGCCCCACTATCTAGGCCTTTTTGGATACTGACAGCTGCCAGAAAAGGTTCGGGTTCGATGGCTTCGGTCCCCGGCGCGGTGGACGTCAGCGCCGGGGACCGAATACCAGGTCCAGCTCAGGAAGGGTTCGAAGCAGATCCGGGGATCGCATCACCTAACAGGATCAAGAACCCTTTCAGAGTCGTCGTCGTCTGAAGATGAAGTATCAACTACTGCATCGTTCGAGCGGCGCGATTCGCGCTGGGTATACAACCAGATGGGAACAAAAAGCGACAATACGAGGAATCCGACCCAGGTTGAGGTCCAGCCAATTTCCAGGCTGTTCAGGTAGACCACCCCGATCAGGCACAAAGGGACGTTGAACAGGCCAAAGAGCATGGCGACGTTTTTCCAACCCTTGGGCGCTTTAAAGGGACGTTCGAGGTTTGCAAATGCCGGGTGCTTTTTGGCCCGGACGTAGGCGAACAGGCTGATGCCGTTGGCGCAGGTGTAACCGATTGCCGAGGCTGCGAGAATCGCGGCGGCGTTCCCCATGGAAATGAGCAGCAGGTTGAAGGCTCCGATGACAAGCATGGCAACAAAGGGTGTGCCCTGACGGTTCGTTTTGCCAAAGACCTTGGGCAGGTTTCCTTCGAGCGACATTGAGTGCATGGCCCGGGAAGAACCCAGGTAAGCCGTTTGGATGATCAGGACCATGGCGGCGATCAACATGATGATGGTGATGGTGGAACCGGCTTGGCCAAACACTGCTTGGGCGACCGGAATCAGGGGCGATACAGACTCAGCCTGTACGCCCTCAACACCTAGCACGCCGATTACGGCAGTTTGCAGCAGTACATACAGGACGAGGCAGATGACGCCGCAGGCAAGCAGCGCTTTGGGAACATCTTTGGACGGGTTCTTGTATTCCGGACCGTAAATGGCTGCGGTTTCCCAAGCACACGCACTCCACTGTGCGATCCCGAAGACGCCAAAGAGAATCAGGATATGGTGCATGTCCCACGCCCAGTCGGTCGGCCACCAACTGCCGGTGATGTTACCCAGCTCAACATGTCCGGTGGCAAAAGGCGCTACGGCCAGGACAATGAGGGGTATCAAAGAAACAGCCGCCAGGACGTAACCCAGGATGGCGCCGTCCTTGAGCCCGAACCAGTTCACGATGAACAGCCCACCAAAAATCACCGCGCCTGCCAGCAACGCGAGCTGATACTCGGTAAAGGTCTCGCCCAAGGCGGGAAACAGCCCATGCAGGTAACCGCCCACCAGGATGGCGAAGATCGCCAGGATCGGGTTCCAGCCAAACCAGTAGCTCCAGGCGGTGAAGCCGCCGATCAGCTTGCCCTTGTCGTATTTTCCCCGGTAGTTCTCGGTACGGAATATAGTCTGCGCAAAACCCGGCAGGCCGGAGGCCTTCGGGAAGGCGGTTGCCATTTCGGCGTAGGCGGCGTTCTGCATGAAACCTTGAAGGACCGAGACCCCCCAAATAAGGATCGCTGCGGCAGATACGTACATCGGGAGGTAGCCCAACGATGGCAGAATCAGCAAGGGTACGCCCAGTGCAATGGCCATACCCTGCTTCCAGTTGATCGACCGTTTCAGGTGGTCGGCTTCATCCAAACGATTTTCACTCACGACATCTCCTTTGATGGACTGAACGTCTTGTGATCTTTAATGCCTCGCTCGCCGCGGCGGGCGGTGAGCAGGAGGCGGGACCCCGCGAATGCCAACGTCCAAGCACCAAAGGGGGTTCGGGAAGGCTTATAGCGCACTACGTCGGTGGTAGCTCCTGGAAAGCATCGTCACAACCTCGGCCTACTCTCGCAAAGAGCGGGATGCCGAGCTGCTTCAGAGCGCTTCCGGTGTGATCGGAGTCACTTACTTGATCCCACAGCAAAACTACGCTCACAAAATCATTTGGTCCAGACCTTTTTAGAAGTTTCTTATTTGAGTACTTAAGCGGGTACTCGCGACGAAGACCGCGCCAGGTTGCCTGATGGGTAAGAGCGGGCCCGTGCGGAGGTCCCGTTCTTAAGGGTAGTTAAAACTGTCAGAAAACAGCGTTTCGGGTGGTTGGTTGGTTGGGGATAGTTGGTTTCAACCAGAGAGCATGCATCGGGGCGGCGTAGGTCCCGGTGCCCGGATAGTTTGAGAGGGGTCCTATCGTGACTGTTACAACCACCACGGCGCCTGCC
>NZ_JBNHFC010000030.1:0-19327 GCF_059089885.1 Arthrobacter sp. Y3221159 | reverse complement strand
GCTGATCCTCAGACAACGAACTAGACGCACGCATAAAACTGCTCCCCGGGAGTCGGAACTGAATTTCTCAGTCCAACTCCCGGGGAGCAGTTCACATACGGGCGTCCCTTTTCTTGTTTACGCTTGTTTTTGTTGTACGGGCCTTTTTCCGTGGCGCCCAGCGCGCTACTGCTTGTGCGGCTCTGAACCGTTGGCGGGGCCGCGCCCCAGGTCAATCTGGTCTCGGACATCAGCCAGTTCTGCCCGCAGCAAAGCCACTTCCTCGCAGAGGATCCGCACCTCGTCTTCAGCCTGCGACTGCTCGCGGGAGAGATGGAGGCAAACGCCCACCAGCAGAATCAGCGTCATGATGAACAGAAGGTTCGCCGGTACCTGGATGCCGATGAGCCCGCTGGCTTGTTCGAGGAGCGAGGGAAAAGCAGAAAGGAGCAGGGTGCCTATGCCGATGACAATCCACAGAACGGCATACTTTTCCCGAAGTTTCTGCCGGCGGAGCATCTCGAAGACAAAGAAGAGGATCGCCACGACGACGATGGAGCCCATAAGGAGCGACATATTGGAATCCTAGTTAGTGGACGGCTCGGTTTTCTTCCGCGTCAGGGCAAACAGCAAGGCCATTCCTGAGCGTCCGAGGTATACGGCGGCCTTTATTGGATCGTGGCTGGGGGTGCCGCCCTGGCGGGCACGCATCGAGACCGCGACCTGCCTGACAGTACAGCCGGAGCGGATCGCAACAACCAGCGAATCGATGGTGTCGCCAAGATACTCCGCCGGATAGTGGTCAACGTACTGGCGGATCGCTTTCATGTTTGCTGCCCGGAACCCGGAGGTAACGTCCGTAAGCGTCGTACCGGCCACCCGGGAGATCGTCCACGCCAGTACTTTCATGGCCCATTTCCGCGGGCCGCGTACCGTGTAGTTGCCCTTGTCGGCGAACCGGGCCCCGATGGCGATGTCGGCATGCTGGAGACCGTCGAGCACAGCCTTGATATCGCGGGGATCATGCTGGCCGTCCGCGTCGACCTGGATGACCTGGCTGTAGCCGTGGCTTTTCGCATACTTGAAGCCGGTCCGCATTGCGCCGCCCACGCCCATGTTGAACGGGAGTTGCAGGACAGTAGCCCCTGCCGCCCGGGCAACCTGGGCTGTATTGTCGCGGGAGCCGTCATCGACGACCAGGACATCGCATGGAGGACCGAATTCGAAGACTTCCCGGATGGTATTTCCGATGGCCTCGGACTCGTTCCACGCGGGCATGATGACGAGTGTGTCGGGGGTGCGGGCGGGCACGGTCACTGTTTGATCAGTCCATTCTTGATGTAGGACTCCAGGCGGGTGCTCGACAGGGGCGGCTCGTACCCGGCTGCCTTGATCTTGGTCAGGTCCAGCACGCTGTTGAGGGGACGGGGCGCTGCTTCCTTGCCCTTGAAATATTCGGCAGTGCTGACGCCGGTCACAGCGGCCCGCTCCTTGCCGGACAATTCGTACACATCGGCCGCGAGGTCAGCCCAGGATTGCGGCTCGCCGTCACTGCTGAGGTTGTAGGTCCCATACTCCGCACCGGAATCAATCAGGTGGCGGATGCCAGCGGCAATGTCCTCCGTGAAGCTGAGACGGCCAATCTGATCGTTGACGACGGAGGGCTCGATGCCTCGGTCAGCCAGTGATGCCATGGTACGTACGAAGTTGTTCCCGTCACCGATGACCCAGCTGGTGCGGACAATGTAGTGGCGGGGCACCACCTGGACAATCGCGTCACCGGCGGCCTTCGTCTGGCCATATACGCCAAGCGGGGTAAAGGGCTCGTCCTCGCTGTGGAGGACCTGGGCGCCGTCGAAAACGTAGTCAGAGGAAACATGGACCAGTGTGAGGTCATGCTCGACAGCGGTCCTGGCCAGTGCGGACACGGCCGCAACGTTGACGGACCAGGCTTCGGCGCGTCCCTGCGGGGATTCTGCAGCATCAACCGCCGTGTAGGCGGCCGCATTGATGATGGTGGAGTAGTTCTTCCAGTTCCGGCCGGCGAAGGAATCCGGGCTGCCCAGATCGAAGTCGGAGCGGCCGGCGAACTCGACCGAACGGTCTCCTTCGAAGAGGTTCCGGAGGGCTTTGCCCAATTGCCCGTTCGCGCCCACAACCAGGGTCTTCTTCGGCGGCATCGGCACGACGTCGGCCAGACGTGGATGCGCCTTATCCTTGTCGGACAGTTCCGCCTGGCCCAATGGGATGGGCCAGGGGACCGCGACCGTCTCGTCTGCAAGGTTCAGAAACGTGTACTGGCTTTGGGCATCGGCTGACCAGTGGTCGTTCACAAGGTAGGTGTAAGCCGTGTTGTCCTCAAGCGTCTGGAACGCGTTACCCACGCCTCGCGGAATGAAAATAGCCTGGCTCGGATCCAGTTCAGCAGTAAAAACAGTGCCAAATGACGGGCCTTGGCGAAGATCGACCCAGGCGCCAAAGATTTTGCCGGTGGCTACCGAAATGAACTTGTCCCACGGCTCGGCGTGGATGCCGCGGGTGGTTCCTGCCTTCTCATTGAACGAGATGTTGTTTTGGACCGGGCGGAAATCCGGGAGCCCAAGGGCTACCATCTTCTCGCGCTGCCAGTTTTCCTTGAACCAGCCCCGGTTGTCGCCGTGCACCGGGAGGTCGTAAAGAACGACGCCGGGGATAGGGGTCTCGCGGGCAGCGAGCTTTTTCGAGAATTCCAAAGGCATGGACTACTGGCCCTGTTCCTTGTATTTGGCTTCGGTGGCTGCTTTCTGCGGCCGCCACCAGTTCTCGTTGTCGCGGTACCAGGCTATGGTGTCTTCGATGCCTGCGTCGAAGTTGGAGAACCGGGGTTCCCAGCCGAGTTCATCGCGGAGCTTGGTGGAGTCGATGGCGTAGCGCAGGTCGTGTCCGGGCCGGTCTACCACGTGGTCGTAGGCGTCCGGGGACTGGCCCATGTGCTTGAGGATCAGTTCGACGACGTCCTTGTTGTTCTTTTCGCCGTCGGCGCCGATCAGGTAGGTTTCGCCGATCCTGCCCTTGGCGATGATGGCAAGGACTGCCGAGGAGTGGTCGTTGGCGTGGATCCAGTCACGGACGTTTTCGCCCTTGCCGTAGAGCTTGGGCCGGACGCCGTCGATCACGTTGGTAATCTGCCGGGGGATGAACTTTTCCACGTGCTGGTACGGGCCGTAGTTGTTGGAGCAGTTGCTGATGGTCGCCTGCAGCCCGAAGGACCGCACCCAGGCCCGGACCAGCAGGTCAGAGCCTGCCTTCGTTGAGGAGTACGGGCTGGAGGGGTTGTACGGGGTCTGCTCGGTGAACCGCTCGGGGTCATCCAGTTCCAGGTCGCCGTACACCTCGTCGGTGGAGATGTGGTGGAAGCGCTTGTTGTGCTTCCGGGCAGCCTCGATCAGGGTGTAGGTGCCGATGATGTTCGTGTCCAGGAACGGGCGCGGGTCATGCAGCGAGTTGTCGTTGTGCGATTCGGCGGCGTAGTGGACCACCACGTCCGTGGCGGCGACGAGCCCCTCCACCAGGGCGGCGTCGGCGATATCACCCTGGACAAAGGTGAAACGGTCCTCGGGAAGGCCGCGGAGTGATTCCAGGTTGCCTGCGTAGGTCAGCTTGTCCAGAACGGTCACATGGTCATCGGTGTTATCAAGTACGTAATGGACGAAGTTGGAACCGATGAACCCGGCACCGCCGGTAACAAGAAGTCGCTGCATAATTCCCAAGAGTACCGGATTTGCCGCGGCAGTTAGCGAAAGGAAAGATGGGGGACATGCGCGGAATAATACTTGCCGGCGGTACCGGCTCCAGGCTTCACCCCATCACTCTGGGCGTCAGTAAGCAGTTGGTCCCGGTCTACGACAAGCCGATGATCTACTACCCGCTATCCACTCTGATCCTTGCCGGCATCCGGGACATCCTGATTATCACCACCCCGCATGACGCCGACCAATTCGAACGGCTGCTGGGGGACGGATCGCGTTTCGGCGTTTCCATCACCTACAAGCAGCAGCCCTCCCCGGATGGCCTGGCGCAGGCCTTCATCCTGGGCGCAGAGCATATTGGCGATGACAACGTTGCCCTCGTCCTGGGTGACAACATTTTCTACGGCCAGGGCATGGGTACGCAGCTGCGCCGGTTCGAAAACATCGACGGCGGAGCGGTCTTCGGTTACTGGGTCGCCGATCCGAAGGCTTACGGAGTGGTTGAATTCGACTCCGAGGGACGGGCTATTTCGCTTGAAGAGAAGCCGGAAAAGCCGAAAAGCCATTACGCGGTTCCTGGTCTTTACTTCTACGATAACGACGTCGTGGAAATTGCCCGGAACCTCAAGCCCTCTGCGAGGGGGGAACTTGAGATCACGGACGTCAACCGGACTTACCTGGACCAGGGAAGGCTGCAGGTGGAAATCCTTCCCCGGGGAACTGCGTGGCTGGACACCGGAACCTTCAACGACCTCAATGACGCCTCCAACTTTGTGCGCACCACCGAGAACCGGCAGGGCCTGAAGATTGGGGCACCCGAGGAAATCGCGTGGCGGCTCGGCTTCCTCACGGACGATGAGCTGCGGGAGCGGGCGGAGCCACTGGTCAAGAGCGGTTACGGCTCCTACCTGATCGACCTTTTGGAGTACGGCCACTAGGCAGTAGGCCCAATAAAGAGGGAGGCGGA
Organism: Arthrobacter sp. Y3221159; assembly: GCF_059089885.1. Taxonomy (NCBI): domain Bacteria; kingdom Bacillati; phylum Actinomycetota; class Actinomycetes; order Micrococcales; family Micrococcaceae; genus Arthrobacter; species Arthrobacter sp. Y3221159. The sequence goes on along the minus strand of NZ_JBNHFC010000030.1, from coordinate 14,653 downwards.
ACCCGCTGTGCGGGTTCCGCCTCCCTTTTCCTTTCGGTTAGCGCAGGGTGATTCTCGCGCCGCCTGCTGCTGTCCAGGTGATGCTGCCGCCCTGGAACGACTGGCTGCAGGAAGTCCTGTCCGCGGTGCAGGCCTGGCTGTTGGTGGGATACCCCAGGGCCCCGGCTTCGAATCCCTGGCTGGCCCAGCTCTGCTGGATCGGCCCCGGAGTTATCAGGTGGGCGCCGCTGGCGGATGACCACATAACCGTGCCCTTTTCGAAGTTCTGGAAGCAGCCACCATTGCGAAGGCCGCAGATGGTTCCGCTTGTGGGGTAGCCCAGTGAACCGGACTCGTAACCTGTGGCGGCCCACCTTTCCCTGATGGGCGTTGAAGTAAGAGCCTGCGCCCCGGTGGCAGGGGAGTACATCACCGTGCCCTTGGAAAAGTTCTGGAAGCAGCCACTGTTGCGCAGCCCGCAGATCTGCCCGCTGACCGGATAACCGAGTTTGCCGGCCTCAAAACCGGAGCTGACCCATGCGTCCCGGACAGGACCAAACATGACGGCATTGGCTCCGCTGGCCGGCGACCACAGCACCGTTCCCGAGGAGTAATTCTGGAAGCACCCGCCGTCCACGAGTCCGCAGATCACCGCGGATGCCGGGTAACCGAGGGACCCGTTTTCGAAACCTGTCTTTTGCCACAGGTCCCTGATGGGCCCCAGAATGCTCGGCTGGGCACCGGTGGCAGGCGAGTACATCAATGCACCCTTGGTGAACATCTGGAAGCATCCGCCGTCCTTCAGGCCGCAGTGCTGGCCGGACGTTGGATAACCAAGGCTGCCTGCACCCCAGCCTGTGCGTTCCCAGCCGGCCGCCATGGGTCCTGCCGCCACAGTTTGGGGCGGAGTGGTGGCCGAATAGGCGGCCACTCCTTGCTCAAACGGCTGACGGCATTCGGTTTGGACTGCTCCGCAGCTTGCAGGACCGGTCGGATAGCCGAGCCGGCCGTTCTCGAATCCGGATTTCTGCCAGTAATCAAGGATCCGGCCGGTCAGTGTAAATGCCCCGGTGTTGGGGGAGAACAGGAGGGCACCGCCCTGGAACAACTGGTAGCAGCCGCCTCCGCGAAGCCCGCACACCTCTCCCGCTACCGGGAAGCCAATCGGTTCTCCCCTTGTACGGGAGTCTTTCCAGGTTTCTCCCATACCCATGAACACCGGCCAGGCGCCTGAAGTGGAGGTCCAGGCTACAACGCCGCCGCTGAAGTTCTGGGTGCAGGAGGTACTGGTGCAGACGGCTTCCGCGGTCGGGTAGCCGAGCAGCCCGTTCTCGAAGCCCGCGCGGCCCCATGCATCCAGCAACGGGCCGGTTTTCACCAAACGGGCACCCGTCGCCGGGCTCCACAGAACGGAACCGGCCTGGAAGAGCTGGAAGCATCCGCCGTTCTTAAGACCGCAGACCTGGTCGCTCAGCGGATACCCGAGGCCACCGTTTTCGTAGCCCTGCGCCGCCCAGTACTCACGGATAGGTCCGAATGGCACCAGCGCCGCTCCTGTGGCTGGCGACCACATGATGGAACCGCCCTGGTAATTCTGGAAGCAACCGCCATTCTTCAGTCCGCAGATGACGCCTGATACCGGATAACCCATCTGGCCATTTTCGTATCCCTTGCGTGCCCAGGCATCGCGGATCGGTCCTGCAAGGCTGGGTTGTGCCCCCGCCGTGGGAGACCACATGACAACTCCGGTCTCGTATCCACGGAAGCATCCTCCGTCGCGAAGCCCGCACACTATGGACGAAATGGGCGCGCCAAGGGACGGCATGGATGCGCGAAGCGCGTCGATGGCCCTGGTGGCGGCGGGCGGGACTCCGCTTGAGGCAAACGCCTTCAGTCCCGCGTAGTCACCGTTCCAGACGTTGGAGTCACCGGCAAAAGGCCCCGTGCTGCTGTACTGCCAGATGCTGTACGTGCCCCAACTGGCGGTTGGCACAGGTCCGGCGTTGTTGGTGGGGGAACTGGGGTAGGCGGCGACCCAGAGCGGGTAGTCACCGAAGCCGGCCGGGTTGCCTAGGCACTGGTTCCACCAGCTTGTGTTGGTATAGATGACCGGCAGCCTGCCAGTCAGGGACTGCACTGTGTTGCCGAAGTCCCGCACCCAGGTTTGGAGCTGTGCGGGAGACATGTTGTAGCAGGTGTTGCCGAAGTAGAAGCCGTTGATGGTCCGGCCTTCATAGGGATTGAACTCAAAGTCCAAAACCGGCGGCATGGTGTATCCGTCGCCGGACCAGCCGCCACCGTTCTGCACGAAGTAACGGGCCTGGTCCGCACCGGAGGACCAGTTGGGAATCGCGAAGTGGTAGGCGCCGCGGATCATGCCGATATTCCGCGAGCCCTGGAACTGGGAGCCGTAGTAGGGGTTCGTGTAGTAGTTGCCCTCGGTGGCTTTGACGTAGGCGAAACGCGCCCCCATGTTCCACTGGTGCTGCCAGTCTACGCTTGGCTGGTGCCCGCTGACGTCCAGTCCCTGCACACCGAACGTTGGCATCCAGGTGCCTTCGCTTGCCAGCGGTTCCGTACTGAGTTTCTTCAGCGAGTCTGAGCGGGCGGAGGTTACCCGTGCTGAACGCTGCCCCATCTCGGCCCCGCCCACACCGACCGCCTCCGCCATTGACTGCGTCGTCCCGGGGGATGGGGCCGGGGCCTGCGGTTCGCTGGCTTCCGGACTGGCTGCAGCTGGGGATGTGGCCCTGGGCTCCGTGGTCGCCGTCGGAACCGGGGCAGGTGCCGAAGGCTCGGCTGTGCCCGGCGCAGGCGAAGACGTGGCAGGTGCCGGAGCAGGTTCGACGGCGAAGGCGACGCCCGGCAAGCCGGGACCAGCCAGCAAGGAGGTGGCTAAGAGCGCTATTCCCAAGGATTTCCATGAGGGGCGACGGGACTGAGACGGGTTCCGTTTCATAATGGCTCCGGAGACAATGAGGCGCTCAATGAGCCCTCATCTGGGTTGCTGTTCCGGCAGATCCCCCAGGAACGAACCGGACAGATTGTTGATCATTAACGCGCTCACCATAGCACCGTGTTGCTGGTGTAAACAGTGATACCGCTGAGGCACTTGAGAATCTTGTGACTATCCTGCGCTTATCCACAGTTGATACTGAGCACTTGTTGCAGAGCTGGGGGCTCTTTAGGCTTTTACCAAATCGCACTGCGGTCCGCTGGGGAAGGCAGTCGTTTGGGGGAACAATATGGATGCTCTGGCAATTGTCGAGGATGAAGTCCGCGAGCTCATCCGGCGCAGGGGACTTGATCCGTTGAGGCAGGCAGGCGAGGTCCGAAGGCTGGTTGAGGCTGTCGTTGTTGACTACGACGAGCGGGCGCTCACGGGTCCGCTACCGCCGCTTGGCCCTTTGGACACGGCACGCCGGTTCCTTTTTGATGCAGTGGCTGGCTTTGGAATCCTGCAGCCACTGCTCGATGATCCCTCCATAGAAGAGATTTGGCTCAATGCCCCCAATGAAATCTTTGTGGCCAGGAACGGTGAGTCCGAACTGACGTCCCTGAGCCTTTCGGAACAGCAGGTGCGGGATCTAGTGGAGAGGATGCTCAAGAGCTCCGGCCGCCGCCTGGACATGTCCTCCCCGTTCGTGGATGCGGCTTTGCCCGACGGCTCCCGGCTGCACGTAGTGATTCCCGACGTCACGCGCCGGCACTGGGCCGTGAATATCAGAAAGTTCGTTGTCAAAGCCAGCCGGCTCGAACATCTCGTCGAACTGGGCACCCTGACTCCACAATCAGCGCGGTTCCTCGGTGCGGCTGTTTCAAGCGGGCTGAACATCCTGGTGTCAGGGGCCACGCAGGCGGGCAAAACCACCATGCTGAATTGCCTTGCCGCTGGCATTGGAAGCAGGGAGCGGGTCATCACGGTCGAGGAGATCTTCGAGCTGCAGCTCCCGCTGCGCGACGTTGTGGGGCTCCAGTGCCGGCAGCCGAACCTCGAAGGAGAAGGAGAGATCCCACTCCGCCGCCTGGTGAAGGAAGCCCTGCGCATGCGGCCGGACCGCCTTGTTGTGGGAGAAGTCCGCGAGGCGGAGAGCCTGGACATGCTCATTGCGCTCAACTCCGGCCTTCCGGGTATGTGCACCGTCCACGCCAACTCCGCCCACGACGCCGTGACAAAGATCTGCACCCTTCCCCTCTTGGCGGGGGAAAACATCTCATCAGCCTTTGTTGTGCCCACAGTCGCCTCATGCATCGACCTTGTGGTGCACTGCAGCCGGCGGCCGGACGGACGCAGGGAGGTTACCGAAATCTTGTCTCTCGGCCGCCGCGTGGAAAACGGCATCATCGAGTCATCACTTGTTTTCGCCATAACGGACGGGGTCCTGCAGCCCCGCGCCAACAGCATGCCGGCGGCGGAGAAATTCGCGCGCGCAGGCTTCGACGTCGCTGCACTGCTGGATCCGCGATGATTTCTGCCTTGCTGGGGGTAACGACAGGAACAGGGCTGTTCCTCATCTGGTGGTCGCTGTGGGAATCCCCGCAGCCGGGACGCCGAAACCGCAAACCAAGCCGGGTAGCCGATCTCCTGGTTGCGGCAGGGGTGGACAAAGTATCGGTCAGCGGGCTGCTGGGCACCTGCCTGGGCCTTGCTCTGTTCGTGGCCCTGGTCTTCTTCGCGGTCAGCCGCTCCTGGCCCATCGCGGCCTGTTTTGGGCTGTTTGCGGGCTGGCTCCCCGTCACAATCCTGCGATGGCGTGCCAAAAAGAGGACGGCCATGCTTCGTCAGCTGTGGCCGGACGTCGTGGACCACCTGCGTTCCGCCATTCGGGCAGGACTGCCGCTGCCCGAGGCACTGATCCAGCTTGGCGACAAGGGCCCCGAAGAACTACGGCCGGTATTCCGCGAATTCGGCGCGGATTACCGGGCCGGCGGACAGTTCGACGGTTCGCTCAACAAACTCAAGCACAAGCTGGCCGATCCCGTGGCGGACCGCATCGTCGAAGCCTTACGCCTGACGCGGGAAGTGGGCGGCTCCGACCTCGGCAGACTGCTGGGCACACTAAGCGAGTTTTTGCGCGAGAGCGCCCGCACCCGCAGTGAACTGGAAGCACGGCAGTCCTGGACCATAAACGCCGCACGGCTGGCTGTAGCGGCACCGTGGGTCGTCATGATCCTGCTGGCCACCCGGCCGGAGGCAGTGCAGGCCTACAACACGCCGGCGGGCGCCGCGGTACTGCTCGGCGGCCTCGTTGTTTCCCTGATCTGCTACTCCATCATGCTGAAAATAGGGGCCCTGCCCGAGGAAGAGCGGGTGCTCCGGTGACTGTTGCCTCGCCAGCCGCCATCGTCTGTGGAACACTTCTGGGCATTGGCCTGTGGCTCGTCATCTTTAGGTCGCCGTATATGCGGGCAACGACGTTTGCGGAGCGGATTGAGCCCCAGCTCAAGTCCCAGAACCTGGAGTCGCGGCTGCTGCGTACCGGAGAGCAGACAGTTACCCCGTTCGGCCCGCTCGAAAGGATTCTACGCCCCGTCATACGCGACCTGCTGACCGCGCTCGGAAAGTTGAATCCCTCACCGGGGGCCACCGTCCGCCGGCTTGCGCAGGCCGGAATCGGCAAGCCGACCATTGATTTCAGGGCAGAACAACTCCTCTGGGCGGCAGCGGGGTTTGCGGCGGCCCTGGGTTTGACGTTGGTCGGTGCAGCCGCGGGACGGTTCAACGCGCTGTTCGCGGCCTTGGCCGTCCTCGGCAGTGCCATCGGCGGTTTCATGCTGCGGGACTACTGGCTGGGGGTCCAGGTCCGGCGCCGGGAGGCGAAGATGATGGCTGAATTCCCAAGCCTGGCAGAACTCATGGCGCTGGCTGTGGGTGCAGGGGAGAGCGCGACCGGCGCCCTGGACCGGGTCTCCCGGAGCGCCAAGGGCGAACTGGCGAAAGAGTTTTCCAGGATCCTCGCAGAGACGAGGGCCGGCAAGCCACTCGTGCTGGCACTGCAGGAGTTCTCAGCACGAACCGATCTGGCCCCGCTGGTCAGATTCGTAGACGGCATCATTGTGGCAGTCGAACGGGGCACGCCTTTGGCCGACGTGCTTCGCGCCCAGGCACAGGATGTGCGCGATACCGCCAAGCGCGACCTGATGGAGTCCGCCGGCAAGAAGGAAATCGCCATGATGGTGCCACTAGTCTTCGGCGTGCTTCCGCTGACAGTCGTGTTCACCGTTTTCCCCGGCATCGCGGCCATCAGCCTGGGCTTCTAGTTCTTGAAATCAACACCGGGTGCCTGGCCCGGGCCCGTGACACTGAAAACTGGACTACCGAAAAAGGAAGAGGACGAAGGATGAAAAACCTGGGAATGCGCTGCGGGATGTTGCTTCTGGCGCTCGCAGCCGCGCGCCGCCCTGCCACCGACCACCCCGAGCGGGGCGACGTACCTGGCTGGGTGATGATCACGCTGATGTCCGCCGTCCTTGTTGCTGCCCTCCTGGCGCTCGCGGGACCAGCCCTGGAGACAATGTTCAACCAGGCAATGGACAAGGTGGGCAGCTAAAGCACATGACGAAGTCCGGCCGCGGGGCCCTAACGGCCCGCCAGGTACCCGCGCCCAGGGAACAGGGCTCGGCCGTGGTGGACTTTGTCCTGGTGGGTGGACTGCTCACGATGTTTTTCCTCGCCGTCATTCAGCTGACATTGGTTCTGCACGTCCGCAACACCCTCATTGATGCCGCCGCCTCAGGTGCCCGCTACGGGACGCTTGCTGACCGAAGTGCCGCCGACGCTGAAGAGCGGAGCCGCGCCCTCATCGCCACCGCGCTGAACCCTGGCTTTGCCGAACAGGTCAGCACCAGCGAAGTGACCGTCCGGGGCATCCGCACACTGGAAGTGACAGTGCGGGCGCCCATGCCCGTCATTGGCTTGATTGGTCCGCGGGACATGCTGGAGGTGAAAGGCCATGCGGCCCTGCAGCCCTGACGGAATGCGCCGGCTCGAAAACCGCCTGCAGGATGTGCTGTTCCCGGGACCGGGGACGGACAACAGAGAGCAGGGGAGCGCCGTGGTTGAGTTCACCTTCCTTGGCCTCCTCCTGATGGTCCCGCTGGTGTACTTCATCATCACCGTGGGACAGATCCAGGGCGGTTCTCTTGCCGTTGTGGGCGCGGCAGACCAAGCCGCCAAAGTCTACGTAGCGCAGCCCAATGCACCCACGGCCCGGACCGCCGCGGAACAGGCCGCGGCCCTGGCAATTGCCGACTTTGGGCACGGCCCTGAACAGGCACAGGTTTCCATCAGCTGCAGCCCTGCCGACTGCCAGGCCCCGGGAACCGCGGTCACCACAACCGTCAGCCTTACCATCCCCTTGCCATTCATCCCCTTCGGTGACGGCCTCCGGCTCTCAGCAACCGAGGTAGAGGCATCGGCAACCCAACTGGTGGGCAGGTTCCGGTGAAAACCAGCAAGCCCGGTGAAGACGGCCAGATGATGGTGATGATCCTCGGGTTCGTTGCCGTGGCCCTGCTGGTCGCAACGGTCATGATCGGCATCACCGCGGTCTACCTGGAGCACAAACGGCTCCTGTCACTCGCGGATGGTGCCTCCCTCGCGGCAGCAGACAGCTACGCACTCGGCGAAGTCGAGTCACACGGGGAAAGCCCGTCTGCCATCCTCAACCCGGCCCGCGTCCGGAATGTCGCTGCTGACTTTGTCGCCAGGACCCCGTCAGCGGAACGTTTTGATGACCTTGCTGTAGCCGGGGCAACGGGATCGCCCGACGGTTCCACCGCCGTCGTGGTCCTCACCGCTGCCGTGCACCCGCCAGTAGTGAACTTCCTGGTCCCCGGCGGCATTCCAATCGAAGCGACGTCGACGGCGCGCTCCCGGCTGACTCGATGACCTCCGCCCGGCATCCCCACATGGCGTTCAGGGACGGGACAGCACCCGGGCAAGGGCCACGGGACGGATAGCGTAGGCTTAAACAACCATGGCCAATATTGATTTTTCCGCTGAAATCCGCGCGCTCCGCGCCACTTACGCTTCCATCGAACGCGTCACTGACGTTGAGGCACTCAAGGAAGACATCGCCGAACTGAGCGAGCGGGCAGGGGAGCCGGACCTGTGGGACGACCCCGCCGCGGCGCAGAAAATCACCTCCAGGTTGTCCCACCGCCAGTCCGAGCTGGAACGCCTCACCAGCCTGGAGTCCCGTATCGACGACCTCGAGGTCCTGGTGGAACTGGGCCAGGACGAGGATGACGCCGACTCCATGGGAGAGGCGGCCACGGAACTGGAGTCAATCCGCAAGGCCCTCAAGGAACTCGAAGTCGTGACACTGCTGTCCGGCGAATACGACGAGCGCGAGGCCGTCGTTTCAATCCGCGCAGGTGCCGGCGGCGTGGATGCCGCCGACTTTGCCGAAATGCTGCTCCGGATGTACCTCCGTTGGGCCGAACGCCACGGATACCCCACCACCGTCATGGACACGTCCTACGCGGAGGAGGCCGGACTGAAGTCGGCAACCTTCGAAGTGAAGGCGCCGTATGCCTTTGGCACGCTCAGCGTCGAGGCCGGAACCCACCGCCTGGTCCGGATCAGCCCGTTCGACAACCAGGGCCGGCGGCAGACCTCCTTCGCGGCCGTGGAGGTCATCCCGCTGATCGAGCAGACTGATTCCATCGAGATCCCGGACAACGAAATCCGTGTTGACGTCTTCCGGTCTTCCGGCCCGGGCGGCCAGTCCGTGAACACCACGGACTCGGCAGTGCGCCTCACGCACATTCCCACGGGCACCGTGGTGTCCATGCAGAATGAAAAGTCGCAGCTGCAGAACCGTGCGGCGGCCATGCGCGTGCTGCAGTCCAGGCTGCTCCTCCTCAAGAAGGAACAGGAAGACGCCGAAAAGAAGGCACTGGCCGGCGACGTCAAGGCCTCCTGGGGCGACCAGATGCGCTCCTACGTCCTCAACCCGTACCAGATGGTCAAGGACCTCCGGACCGAACACGAAGTCGGCAACACGTCGGCTGTGTTCGATGGCGAGATCGATGACTTCATCGACGCCGGAATCCGCTGGCGCACCGACAACCGCAACGCCGCAAAGTAGGGGTGCCTCGGGCCCCGCGAGCCACGGATCCAGCGACACGCCCCCTGAAAACGATGTAATGCGCGGGCCTTCCTGCGTATAGTCGAGGGGCCGGGGCCCTATTTCCCCAACAGAAACCCGTGCACCGGCTGCAGAACTGGGCTGCATTCGTAAGGATCGGCCATGCCCTGCAGGGTACTTAGGGCCATGATCCGATTCGAAAATGTCACCAAGGTCTACGACCAGAAAGCCCGGCCTGCGCTGGACTCGGTCAACCTTGAGATTGACCGCGGCGAATTCGCCTTCCTCGTCGGCGCATCAGGCTCCGGCAAGTCCACGTTCCTCCGCCTGGTGCTAAAGGAAGACCGTGCCACCTCCGGCGCCGTCTACGTCGCCGGGCAGAACGTGGCCAAGATTTCCAGTTGGCGGGTACCTCGGCTCCGGCGCGGCATCGGCGTCGTCTTCCAGGACTTCCGGCTCCTGCCCCAAAAGAATGTGTTCGCCAACGTGGCGTTTGCCATGCAGGTCATCGGCAAGAGCCGCAGCGTTATTCGGGACACCGTTCCCGAGGTGCTCAAGACCGTGGGGCTGGAGGGCAAGGAACACCGCATGCCCCACGAGCTCTCCGGCGGTGAGCAGCAGCGCGTGGCCATTGCCCGCGCCGTCGTCAACCGGCCCGGAATCCTCCTCGCCGACGAACCCACCGGAAACCTCGACCCCACCACGTCCATGGGCATCATGGGCGTCCTGGACAAGATCAACCAGAACGGCACCACCGTTGTGATGGCCACGCACGACGACGACATCGTCAACGAGATGCGCAAACGCGTGGTGGAACTCCAGAACGGCGTGGTCATCCGTGACGAGGCCAAGGCCCTGTACACCTCAATGATCCCCGTCGTGGGACAGTCACGCAGGCTCAAGGACGCCAGCGGCAGGGAAGAACCCCGCGCCGGCCTGCCGGGCGACGGACGCGAAGGCGGGGCGCAGCGATGAGGCTAGCATTCATCCTCTCCGAGATCGGCAGCGGCCTGCGGCGCAACCTGTCCATGGTGGTCTCCGTCATCCTGGTCACCTTCGTGTCGCTGACGTTCGTGGGCGCCGCCGGCATGCTGCAGATGCAGATCAACCAGATGAAGGGCTACTGGTACGACAAAGTCCAGGTGGCCATCTTCCTGTGCAGTGAAGGTTCGACGGCGGCCGGTTGCGCGGGCGGGCCCGTCACCCCGGAACAGCAGGAGAGCCTGAACAGCCTCCTGGAGTCACCGGCGGTTGCGCAGTACATCAACGACTTCCAGTACGAGTCCAAGGAAGAGGCCTACAAGCACTTCAAGGACCAGTTCTCCAACTCGCCCATTGTGGACTCCGTGACCCCGGACCAGCTGCCGGCGTCGTTCCGGATCAACATGAAGGACCCGGAGAAGTACCAGATCATCAGCGAAACCTTCTCGTCCCAGCCGGGCGTGGAAACGGTCATCGACCAGCGCCAGCTCCTGGAGCGCCTGTTCTCGGTCATGAACGGCGCCTCCTTGGTGGCTGTCAGCATCGCCGGTGTCATGATCGTCTGCGCCATTCTCCTCATCGCCACCACCATCCGGCTTTCCGCGTTCAGCCGGCGCCGGGAGACGGGCATCATGCGGCTGGTGGGCGCCTCGAAGACGGTCATCCAGTTGCCCTTCATCCTGGAGGGTGTCATCGCCGCCGTAATCGGTGCGGCCCTGGCCTCCGGAACGTTGTGGGCCGTTGCCCACTTCTTCCTGGGCGAATACATGTCCGAGCAATACCCGGATACTGCGTTCATCTCGTCCGGGCAAACCCTTATTCTCGCTCCTGCCCTGCTAATCCTTGGCGGATCCTTGGCTGGAATTTCGTCTCTCTTGACCTTGCGCCGATACCTTCGCGTCTAGGTATGCAAACCAAACAAGGAATGCCCATGAATCCAACTGATCAGACGTCCCACCGCTCCCTCAAGAGGGCGCGCGGCAGGGCGCGCCGGACAGGTGTCCTCAGCGGCGTGCTTGCCGTGGTTCTCGCCGCAGGACTGGCATCGTCCACGCCTGCGGCTTTCGCCGGCGAGCTTGAAGATCGCCAAAAAGCCCTTGAGGCCGAAGCGGCACGGGTCCAGCAGTCCCTGGAGTTCGTGGATTCGCGCATTGCGAAGGCAGCGAGTGACCTGGTCATTTACCAGGGCCAGCTGCCCGGCGCCCAGCAGGCCCTCCTTGAAGCGCAGGGCCGTGTGGCCAGTGCAGTCAAAGAGGTGGAAGCCCTCTCGGCGCGGGTAGATATGGCGCAGCAGAACAAGGCGAAGATCACCCAGCAGCTGGAGACAGACAAGCAGAAGATCGCCGATACCAAGAAGCTCATCGGGCAGATTGCCACGCAGGCCTACAAGTCCGGAGGCGTGCCGTCCAACCTGTCCCTGTTCTTCGGTTCCAATAACGGCGGCAGCCTGACCGAGACCATGGATTTGGCGGACCAGGCCATGCGCAGCCAGAACGCCGCAATGGACAAGCTCTCGCAGCAGAGCGCATCGAACGTCAACTCCGAAGCCCGCCTGCAGGCCGTGGAGGCGGAGATCAAGGACCTCAAGGCCAAAGCTGACGCCGCCCTCGAGCGGGAGAAGGCAGCGCGCGACGAAGCCGAGGCCAAAAAGGCGCAGGTGGACCAGCTCATTGCTGACACTGTCCGCCTTGACGCCGAACTTCAGGCCGCCAAGCCGGGCATCCAGTCGCAGCTGGCAAACGTGCAGGCGAGCCAGAACGCCGTTGCCGCCGAAATCCAGGAACGTGACCGGAGGCTCCGCGAAGCCTGGGAAGCCGAGCAGCGGAGGAAAGCCGAAGCCGCTGCCGCAGCAGCTGCAGCTGCTGCTGCGGCGGCAGCTGCAGCCAAGGGGCAGGCGCCCCCGCCGCCCCCGCCGGTGCAGTCATTCATGCCGCCGGTGGGATCGCCGTCGGCATTCGGACTCCGCCACCCCTTTAACGGTGGAGTTCCCATCACCTCCGGCTTCGGCTGGCGGGCGACGCCTCCCGGAACCATCGACTTCTATGGCCAGGGCGGCTACCTGCATACCGGTATCGACTTCGGTGCGGCCTGCGGTACTCCGGTTTATGCCGCAGCGGCAGGCGAAGTCTTCGGCTCGGGCTGGAGCTCCGCGGACGGCGGTGGATGGCGGGTGAAGATCTCCCATGGATTGGTGGAGGGCAACACCCTGAACACCATCTACTACCACAACGCAAGCATCGTGGTGTCGAACGGCCAGCGGGTTTCCCAGGGACAACTGATTGCCTACTCCGGCAACACCGGCAACTCAACCGGCTGCCACTCCCACTTTGAAACCTGGCTCAACGGCTCCGCCGTCGACCCAATGGGACTGCTGTAGCCGCATCACGGCCCTGCCGTAAACTGGTATGACTCCGCGCCGGACCGGCCCGGAGGACATCGGACCTGAAAACTGAGGAGCTCTCCCGTGCCTAAAGAAAGTGGCCGTAAAGTGGTGGCCACCAACCGGAAGGCCCGGCATGACTACCACGTGCTGGACACCTACGAGGCTGGCATCGCGCTCATGGGAACTGAAGTGAAGTCCCTGCGCGAAGGACACGCTTCGATGGTGGATGGTTTCTGCACGTTCTACAACGACGAGCTGTGGATGGAAGCTATCCACATCCCCGAATACAACCAGGGCAGCTGGACCAACCATGCCGCACGGCGGCGCCGGAAGCTGCTGCTGCACCGCGAGGAGCTCATCAAGATCTCCCACAAGGTGCGCGAATCGGGCTACACCATTGTGCCGCTGCAGCTGTATTTCGTGGACGGCCGCGCCAAGGTGGAGATCGGTGTGGCGCGGGGCAAGCGCGAGTACGACAAGCGCCAGACGCTGCGCGAACAGCAGGACAACCGGGAGGCGCAGCGGGAAATGCGGGAACGCAACCGGCGCAAGTAGGAATGGATCCCGGAGAACGTGCGTTACTATAGATAGTCCGGTGGGATGCCCGCCGGTTTGGTAACAAAATATGGGGATGATCGGTTTCGACGGTGTTTGTCGCGACAGGTGAAGCGGGCCGAGGATGCAGAATTATCTCGTTAACGCTTTCTGCAAAACAATAAGTGCCAAACAAACGCGCACTGACTTCGCTCTTGCTGCCTAAGCAGTAAGACAGTCCGTCAGCCCGGGGTTGCTATCGCCCCGGTTCCTGGCGTCATTTAGATAGCCACTGCTGTTTGCTCCCGTCATCGGAGTAAACGGGACTCTTAGATGACTGGGCCCGGATCAGCCAGCTGTTTGCAGCATGGCTGGGGCCGAGAAAATCCGACGCAAACTGCGCCCGGAGAAGCCCTGACAACACGACATCGGACGGGGGTTCAATTCCCCCCATCTCCACCAAAAAAGCCCCGGATTTCCGGGGCTTTTTTATTGTCTGTGCACGCAAGTACGGTGGCTGTGCACTCAAAGAGGGGGAAGTACCGATGGCAAGCATCGTTGAACGCAGGAACAAGAACTCGACCAGCTACCTCCTGCGGTGGCGCTACGAGGGCGTGCAGGACAACATGACGCTGGACACGAGGGAGAAGGCCGAGTTCTGGAAGGCGCTCCTCGAGGCCAACGACCATTCCCTTGCTGCCGCCCAACGGGCGGTGGATAACGCCAACGTCAGCGGTCCCACCGTGCTCCAACTGCTGCACAAGCACATCAGCCTTCTCACCGGCGTCGGAGGTGACCAGATGGGCCGCTACAAACAGTCCATCAGCCACCACTTCGCCGGGACCTCCCTCGGCCGGATGCCCGTCGCCTCGGTCACCCACGAGGACGTCATCCTCTGGGTCAAGGGCATGCAGGCCAAGCCCGGCAGGAGGCCCGGCACGACCATGGCGGCCAAGACCATCGCCAACCACCACGGCCTCCTCTCCGCTGCGTTCACCACGGCCGAGCTGCTGGGGTACCGGCAAGGGAACCCGTCCAAGGGCATCAAGCTCCCGAAAGACTCCAAGGGCGGCGACAAGATGCGGTTCATGACCAAGGAAGAGTTCCGCGCCCTGGACGCCGCAATGGACCCGTTCTTCCGGCCGTTCTTCAACTTCCTCGTGGACACCGGCCTACGCTTCGGGGAGGCCACCGCGCTCCGGGCAGAGGACTTCGAACTGGACGCGGAAGTACCCGTCGTCAGGGTCAACAAGGCCTGGAAGGAAGACGAGTCCGGGGCCTACTACATCGGCCCGCCGAAGACCGAACGCTCCTGGCGTACCGTGCCGATGGCTCACTCCACCGCGGAGCTCGTGCGCGCCAGCGTGGAGGCCGCCGGCGAAGGGCTGGTGTTCACCCTCAAGCGCGGCGGTCCCATGCGCTCAGGGGCCACCTACAACCGGGCCTGGGAACCAGCATGGAAGAAGACCGGCGTACCCAAGGACCGTTGGGCTCGGATCCACGACCTCCGGCACACCCACGCCTCATGGATGATCGAAGGCGGCATGGACCTCTTCCAGCTGTCCTACCGCCTCGGGCACCAATCCACCCTGACCACGGACTCCCGGTACGCGCACCTCATGCCCTCGTCCAGACAGTCCGGCGCCGCCATCGCAACCGCTGCGCTGGCCCGCTAGAACTG
>NZ_JBNHFC010000029.1:0-25020 GCF_059089885.1 Arthrobacter sp. Y3221159 | reverse complement strand
ACGAAAGAATCTCGACAAAGCTCGAGGGCCTGAGCCCGGTGCAATACCGTGCTCAGGCCCTCGCGGCTTAGGCTCTTACTTACCCAGTCCAACTTTCCGGGACCAGTTCAGATTGGGCTGACCCCTTCAGGTTGTACGTGCAGTTCAGTTGGTTCGAGAAGCCGCTGACTGAAGGGCGTTGGCGAGGTCGCGGGGACGGCTCCACATTGGCCAATGCCCCGTCGGGAGGTCAACGACGTCGAGGTGCTCGATGTTCGCGACCTCGGCAAACATGGCATGGCCTGCGCGGGCCAGCTCCAGCACCTGGGCGCTCGGGATCGAGCAGCACACCATGGTGGTCCGGACCTTGCGGCGGGCCTCGTTGGTGAGCTCGACGGGCTGACGAAGCACGGGGCCGGGTTCAGGGACGGCCCGGGCCCGAAAACGCTCGAGGACTTCTGCGCTCAGGCCTTCGAGGCTCGCCTGCTGTGCGAGGACGTCGAAGGACGGCAGCGGAAGCTCCTCCAACTCCTCCGGGATGTCTGGGCCGAAAGCGCTTCCCGTCGCCACAGGGCCGGAGTCGACCCACACCACTCGATGGACAAGCTCAGGGTGTCGGTCAAGGACGAGGCTGACGGGGGCGTTCGCGCCGCTGTGAGCGACGAGAGTTGCGGGCTGATCCTCGGAGACCCCGAGTTGGGTGATGACGTCTAGGACCGCTGCAACTTGATCGTGGAGAGTCTTCGCCGCGCGCTCGGGATCGTCCCCGTCGAGGCCGGGCAGTGTCATCGCGATTGCACGAGAGTGGTCGGTTGTCAGGTGTCCAAGCACTTCATCCCACGCCCAAGCGCCCAGCCAGTGGCCGGCGATGAGGATGATGATTGGACTGCTTGTAGTAGTTGTCATGTCACTACCCTCGCAGGCACTACGGACAAGGGTATGTCACTGTTTATGTCATGAATTCATCGGGGTATGAACTGTGAAACGAGTCGAACGGCTCCATGCTCTATCCGAGATGTTGCGCCGCAGCGGCGCGCGGGGGGTTTCCGCCGAACGGTTGGCGCGAGAGTTCGAGGTATCCGTGCGCACAATTAAGAGAGACCTCGATGCGTTAGAGAACAGCGGCGCGCCTATATGGTCCCGCCCAGGTCCGGGCGGTGGCTACGGATTGACTACCGGCGCGTCCCTGCCGCCTGTCAGCCTGTCCCCAGCGCAGGCCGTGGCGCTCATGGCAGCCGTGTCCGCTGCACCCGATGCCCCCTACGCCGATCTGGCAGCAGCAGGTATCCAAAAGATTTTGGACGTCGTCGATCACAAAACCCGAGCACGAGCCGACGTACTGGCCCACCGCGTCTGGGTCAACGCCCTTCCCTCCTCTTCGCGGGCAATCAAGTCGGCACTGGAGGAGGCAATGGCCGAGCAGCGAGTAATCCGCATTCGCTACACAACGAGAGACGAGACCACGACCACCCGCGACGTTGAGCCAGTGCTGTTCGCCTCCACTAACGACCAGTGGTACCTAGTTGGGTGGTGCCGGCTGCGCAACGCAATGCGATGGTTCACCGTCTCGCGCATCGAGCGAGCCAGCGTAACCAAGACGGCTTGCGGCGGCCATACCATCCACGAGGTCGGAGAACCCCCAGCAAACGCCAGGCCGGTGCACAGTCGGGGCGAGTAAGCACTCAATCAACCTCTCCGGTCAGTACAGCTGCAAACCCGCTGGGCCCCAACGTGTCCGGTCGGGGATCCCCCTACGTGCTGGAAGGTGACAAATAGCGCTGCGGAAAGACGGCCATTTATCGCTGCGACTGACAATTTTGGAGGCTTGCCGAGTACACGTCAGAAATGGTCGTTTTGACCGATATGCCGAGGGATGCCGCAGTCTGTTGGGACCCAACCCAAACGTGCCGTCATGGATCAGGGATCGTTCACCATCGGCTCTTCCTCATTGGTTGTGATTGCGTATACGACTCGGGAAGCTTGGTCTTGGCCCCGGAGATGCGAAGTGGATCAGGCGATCCCCGTCGAAGGCGTTCCTCCCGACTGCAATACACAACCACCATTTCCCAGATGAGGTAAACGGCTGCCAGGGCCATCAGCACTGCACCGAACAAGGTTGCCCATTGGGCACTCGCCTTTCCAACCGGATTCGTGATGAATACGTATATGCCGAGGGACAGCATTGGCAGCAGGAACAACAGCCCGGGCAGGTTCTGCCACCACCGTGTACTTCCGTTAGGTGGACCTCCCAGCTCCTTTTTGGTGTAGCTGTGCAGCATCCCGTCCTTGGTTAAGTACAAAACCCGTTGTTCCCCGCGAGCAAGAGCCGCTTCATGCTCGGCATGCACCGCATCATCGTGTTTCTGGTAACCGTTGACTGCCATAATCCCCCGACATCAAGCATTCTCTGGCCTCTCGGCCCTCAACCACCGATTTTACGGTCGTATTGACGCGTCACGTGGCGGGCAGATTTATCAGTTCCTTCGGTTCCGCGCTGGCGTAAAGGGTGTTGAGCTGGCGGTAGAGCGTTCGGGCGATGTAGCGCTTGAGGGATCTGCGGATTTCGCAGTAGCTGCGGCCTTCTTCGGTGCGTTTGGTGACGTAGTCCCGTGTTCCGGGGTCGTGGGCCATCCGGGTCATGGTGATGGTGTGCAAGGCTCGGTTGAGGCGCCTATCACCACCTCGGTTAAGCCTGTGCCGGACAGTGTTACCGCTTGAGGCCGGCAAGGGATTCACCCCGGCCAGCGAGGCGAAGGCAGCTTCGCTGCGAACCCTTCCTAAATGCGACCAAGCTGTCAGGACGGTGGCGACTGTGACAGCCCCGGCGCCCACCATCTCCAACAGCGGCGCCGCGGGGCTTTGCTGGATCAGCTCTGTCATGCGCTTCTGGTTCGCCGTCAGCTGGGTCGTCACTTCTAGAACGCGGCGCGCCAACCGAACTGCTTCCTCGCGCGCGATCGATAGTTCGATCTGCTCCTGTCGTTCCCGCCATCTGGTGATCGTGGCGATCTGGGCGGGAACCAGCGGTTTACGAGCGTCGATTCCCAGATCGTGTGCCCGGAGTAAGGCGATGAGTGCATTGACATTCATTGTTCGGTCTCGGGTCAACTGATCCCGGGCTGCGCTCAGGATCCTGAGTCCGGCACGGGTTCCTTCATCCCGGCGCGGGGCTCGAAGCTGGGACTCCTCTAAGGCCAGGACTGCGGTTCCGATGGCTGCGGCGTCCAGCGGGTCGGATTTGCCGATCGCCCGGCGCCCTCGGGCGTTCATCCGTGGAGCTTCGGCGACGTCATAGCCGGCTTCGGTTACTGCCTTTGCCAGACGTGCCCCGTAAGAGCCGATACCCTCAACAGCCCACAGACAGGCCATATCGCCGTCTGTCCGTCGGCCTACCCAGGCAAGTGCGCGGGAAATCCCTGCCGAAGTGGTCGGAAACTGCTCGCACGCGACCTGTCGCTTGGTGCTGGCCTCGATGATGGCGTAAGTGTGTGTGCGGGCGTGGCAGTCCACGCCGATTACGAATGGGCGGGTCTGCGCAACGATAGTCAACGCGGCCACCCTCCTTCCTTTCGAACGGGCAAGACTGGTCGCATCACGACCGGCGCTGGACCTGGGAAGAGTCACTTCGAGGCAATACTGTGATGAGCCACAACCCGCAGGGGCTGGGCAAGCTTCTAATCAAGCCACCGTCGTGGGACAGGTCAACGCCGGTCGCTCCACCCAGCGCGGACAAGTCGGGGGAAATGCACCCTCAAGGGGGCAATTGTTTTTTCGAGTCACGCGCCAGGCAGAACGACCGGCATCAACACTGCCAGCTAGTCCCAGACCAGCCACTGCAAGACTCACAGTTGTTTTTTGGCTGCTGGCGAAGCTTGCGGAGCTGTGCCCGTGGAGTCCCGTCTACCCGCAGGGCAAGACACGGAAAATCTTCGGAGGAAATAAGCGACGAAGGAGCGCCGGAGAAGACTTTTGCGGGGCGCAGGCCCCGGGAGGAACGACAGGGGCTAGAGGGGCCGGAACGGGCACGTACAATCCGAAGGACAGCAGCCAAAAAACGTCGTAGACAAGACAGGGCCAGGGGGTCCGGAGCTCTGCGACGGCGCGCCCTGGACCCAACAGCCGGCCGCGCCAGCGGACGCCCGTCAACTGGTTGAAGCGCAGCGGAAACCAGCCTGGTGTGGCAAGCTCAAGGTGTAAGCAGCAGGATGTTTACACCAGCAGAAGGCCGCCATTCCTTGGAATGCCGGCCTTCTGTCTTGGTCAAAGGGATTCGCCGGCGTTGATACGGTGGAAGGGTCCCGCCAGGGCAGGCCGTCCCCCCAATGCGGCCTGCCCTGGCGGGACGTTCATTCTTTCAAGTAGGGGGTTAGCCGTGGGTTTGAGGAGTTTGTTCGGCAGACGTCAGTCGGGGGCCGGCCATGCTGCTGCCCCGATGGTAGTGAGCGGGCCGGCGGCGGCAGAGCCGCTAACCCCTGCGGAGCTGGCAGAGCTGCAGGATGCCTGGGCTGAGTTCGCCGAAGCAGCGAAAGGATCGGGTGTCAACAGCGTTCACGCCTGTACCCGTAACGGCAAGCCTTGGCAGGAAGATCCTGCGGCCGTGCGCAGTATGGCGGCCTTGCTGCGCCGCGTACGGGATGAGGACACAACACCTGGCACCGAACCGGCCGGGTAGGGCCGGGCCAGCCCTACTAGGGGGGCGGCCCGGCCTGCGCCGGGTCTAGGTTTCCTGGTCTTTCCGGACCTTGGAGATGGCGCGGTAGGCGGTGATGGAAGCGCCAAGCGCTGCCAGCGAGAGCACGAAGTTCACGATGGTCAGTGGTTCCATGAGGGTTTCCTTATCGTTGAGTAGAACCTAGGCTAAGAAGGAGCCCGGTGGCCGCAGCCATTAACGGTCACGACCACCTGACGCGGCCGGGACGACCTGCGGCGCCAAACCGGGGTCCCTGTGCCGGTCCACCGACGGAAAAGGCAACGAAACCAGTTACGCCTACGATGCTGCGGGCAACCCGGTGACCGTCAACAGGCCTGCGCCGCTGGGCTCCATCACCTACACCTACGACGCGGCCGGCAGGATCGCAACGGCCAAAGACGGCAAGAACCAGACAGCCACCTACACCTACGACAACAACGACCGCGTCACCCAGATCCGCTACGCCCTGACCTGCGTCGCGGCCAGCTGCGTCACCTACACCTACGACAATGCCGGAAACCTCACCACCCGGGTCGACGCTGCCGGCACCACCACCTACACCTGGGACGCGCAGAACCGGCCGACCGGGAAAACCATCGGCGGCGTCACCACCACGCTGACCTACGACGGCGCCTCGAACGTCCTCACCTTTGTCGACCCGCTCGGTACCGTGACCTACCGGTACGACGGGGCGAACCGGCTGACCGCACTGGCCGAACCCGGTGGATCCTGCCCCGCCACCCCGGCGTTCCCGAACAGCACCAAATGCACCGGCTTCGACTACGACAACGCCAACCGCCGCACCGTCACGAAGTACCCCAACGGGGTCAAAAACACCACGACGTACGACGGGGCAGGCAAGATCACGGGGATCACCGCCACCAACACCGGCAACACCGTCCTGGCCAGCCGCACCTACACCTACACCCTCAACGGGGCCAAAGATGGCGGCCAGCGGAAGACCATGACCACCGAGACCGGCGCCGTCACCACCTACGGCTACGACAAACTCAACCGGCTCACCTCCGCCGTCGCCGGCAGCATCACCGAGTCCTGGACCTACGACGCCAACAGCAACCGGCTCACCGAGGCCAAAACCGGTGCCGCTACCGTCTATTCCACCTACAACGCCGCGGACCAGCTCTGCTGGTACGGACCCAACGCAGGTAACTGCGCAACGCCGACCACCGGAGCCACCAAATACACGTACGACGCGAACGGCAATTTCACCGGCGGCGGTTCCGCCTCCAACCTCACGTACAACGTTTTCGACCAGTTCATATCCGGCACGAACGGATCAACGACGACAAACTACACCTACGCGGGAACCCGCAACGACGAACGCCTCACCGCCGGGTCAGCCTCGTTCCTCAACGGATCCCTGGGTATCACACAACTCACCAGGAGCAGCGGAACAACCTCGTTCGTCCGTGACCCCGATGGCGAACTCATCAGCATGCGAGACAGCGGTGGTGCCAGCCACTACTACACCACCGATGCCCTCGGCTCCATCATCCTGCTCACCGACAGCACCCAAACCAAAGCAGCCACCTACAGCTACGACTCCTGGGGCGAAAGCACTGGCACCACAGGAACCAAAGCAACCACCAACCCTTGGACCTACGCAGGCGGCTACAACGACACCACCAGCAACCGCATCAAATTCGGCGCACGGTACTACCACCCGGCCCGCGGCCGCTTCACCCAAACCGACCCTAGCGATCAGGAAGACAACACTTACCTGTATGCGGTCGGTAATCCCGTCAACTTCGTAGACCCGAGCGGTGAACTGGCTTTCCTGGCTCCCCTTGCGCTTACGGCAGCGCGCTTCGTATTCACTAGATTTGGTGCGTCGGCTGCTCAAACTACAATCCGAGCAATGGGTTCTATCGGTCGCGGCGCTATTAACCGCTCTGTTAATCAGGCGACCGTCAGCAGTGCCCGGGCGATGAATAAGGGGCAGGTGCGACTGGGCGCGAGCACTCGACCAGGTTCTCACGACCCTGTAAATGCCTTCCGAGTCAATCAAGATTTCCACTACTATCTCACCGGACCGAAGTACTAGGAATGGCAATGCAAATACTGATCGGCTCTAGCAGCGTGAACAGCATGCATGCTGTTGTTGCATCCACAGTCATGGAGAGGCCACCATGGCTTACCGGCCTAGCTCTTTTTCCGGAAGCCCCCTTGGGGCTCACGTTATCGACTGATGCAGCCATGTTGGGATCAGGAACGGATGAACTTGAGAGCCTAAGCCTGGTTATCACCGAGACCCCAGAAACTTTGCTTCTCGCTCCGACTGGTCCCGTTGGCAAGCCGCTCCAGTTTAAGGATCGCTTGTCTATCAGAGCATGGGAAGTTGCTGGATTCTTATACGTCGATTTTGAGTTACCGGGCCTAGTGGCACCTGGTGACAGAAGCAAACTCTCAAATCGATGGGAAGAGGTGCCACAAAACGCTAATGTTCTCTTGGTGGATACTCACATAATGGGCAGGGCAGAAATGCCTATAACTCGTCTACGCTTTCGTTACTTGTCATAGCGTCCTCCGGACCTCCATTTCAAAGCTCGATATTCGGCCGTTAGCTCGACATCCTGAGTAGTGAAGGGCAGCCAGCATCTCACTAATGAACAGCTTTTCAAGACACTGTCCCCGATCTCGGGAGGGCCAGCGGCGGCCGCGCGAGCGGGCCGAATGGCCGGGTACTCGGCGTCTCGTAAAGGCATCTCGCGGTAAATCGTCGCGCCGCGGGTGCATCGGGGCTATGGGCTGGAGTCGCGACTGGAACCATATTCGGAGCGCCGGCAGGTGCGGTACTCGGCGCTGCGGCGTTGGCTACTGGGGCGGCCGCCGCCGTATCCGGAGCATTCACATACCTGAACTGTCTCTAAGGGGGCGTCGTGTTACTACTTCTGTTCGCCGGCCTGGTTCTGATAGCCATCGGGTCCATCTTCGCCATTCGGAACCCGCGCGTGAAAGGCGAACCATTAGCTCCCCAGCGTTTGCCTTATATCGTCCTCACAGTTTTAGGAGGGGTCGCAGTCCTTTCATACGGCATTCTGGTGCTAACGACGGGAAAAAGTGCTTGAACTCCTCAACTGACCATGTGATCAGGTCAGCAACCTTCTTCGAACCGCGACTAGTTTCTCCGTTTTCGAAGGACTGCCGGGATCTCGCGGCGGGCCGAATGTTCTAGTCCCCGACACGAGGAACCAACTGGACCTACTTCGTCGTGTTCCACTTCCTTAGAGCCGGAAGATTCCTGCTGAACACGCCCCAATGGGCCACCCTTTACGAGACAGCGCGGGTGTTCCGGCTTGGGGCACGTGCCGGGCGGGCTGGATGGACCAAGCGTTTAGGGGTCCCCCTGCGTAGGTTAGGTAGTCAGGTACCGGGAAAGACAGGTAGTGGCGCCTCTGGTCCAGCTTTACCTCGAGCCGTAGGCTCTGAGCAATCGCCCCGAAGGATGGGCCCAGTCAAGGCCTGGCCGTTTCACTATCGAGGGTGCGGTTCCGGGATGCGCCCGCGGAACCCGCAGGCAGACCGGCCCAAGGGGACGGGGAATCACTCATGCACCGAAGCATCACACCAGCGACACTTGCCATCGCATCGGCGATAGGCCTCACGGGCTGCGGCGGGTCCGACCAGACAAACACAACCGCGCCGCCCACGGCCGAGCCCTCATCCGCGCCGGTCACCTCACAACCGGCCAAGACCTACACAAACGAGGACCTCAGCGCGATTGTGGCCGGCCTAAAGGATGCCCAAGGGCAGCCCCTGACCCTGGTCCCGGCCGCCCAAATAGATCAGGGATTAATAGCGGCCCGCGAAATGCTTAAAACTGCCGTTATAACGCCCGAGGCCTGCGGGGTGTTGTTTGATAACAACACGCAGGTTCCCGAGGGCAGTACCTATGCTGCGGGGGCGAGCATTGCGGGGAAAGCCCAAACGGGGACGGTCATGACGGTGTTCGCAGTCCAAGACCCTTCGGTGATGAGTGCCCAGTTCGAGAAGAGCGCAGCGGCGCTGGATGACTGCTCGACGTTCACCGTTGAGTTGAAGGGGAAGAAGATCACCAGCGAATTGAAGCCTGTGAACGCCGAGGTGCAGGCCGATAAGTCCATGGCAGCGCTGACCATCCAGACCACCCCCGAGGGGCAGAAGCAGGTCTGCAATCTCACCGTCTTTGGAGTCAAGGGGAACCTGGCGGTTACTGTAATGAAGAGCGGTGTCGTCGGTGCAGTCAGTGCAGCCGACGCACCCGAACTCGCCAACCTCGTCAACACAGCCCTCGCCGCAGGCTGACCGTCTCTTCTCCCGGACAACACACGGAGGGCGATCACTTCCACATCCGACCCCTGGTTTACCGATGGAACGAGCGCGGATTGTGACCGGGACCCTAACCCGGGAGGAACTTTTGTAAGTGGGGCCGTGTGTTCCACTTCCTTAGAAGTGAAACATCACCGGGAGGTCTCGATGCCCGAGCCCTCAAGATCCTCCTGCGAAGAGTCAGCTACCCTGACGCTGTTTCCGCTGAAAGCCTCACGTACCTCCTTGAAATTGCCGTCTGCTTGCAGGCCTAGGGCAAGGTGGGCCTTGCGGATCCAGCGTGCAAAGAAGAAGCCAACCACGCAGTACGGCACGAAGGATGCGAAGAAGATGAGGATAGCCGTGTCGGTTGCTGCCCGGTACTCGTAATAACTGGGGTGACCGAATGCGATGTCTCCCCTGAGCAGGGGGTAAAACACCCCGGCCAAGTAGGCCAACGCGACTATGCATGGAACTACGAGAAGCCCATAGATCGCCCTTATGCGCTTAGCTTTGCGCTTGTACTGGCAGTATCGCTTCTCCCATTCCATTCGGTTAGGAACAAGCAGTACGGGTGCCGTGTCTTCCATTTATCCCCCAAGAAGTTTTTTCGCTGAACAAAGAATAGCCGTGCAGCAGCAGCGACCATGGGGGTGTCCCATTTCCTTGGAAATGGGACATGCCCATTGTGAAGGTCCCGCGAACCAAGCTATGTGGCGGAGCCTCCGCGCCATCCGGAACGTGGAGCTGACTCCATACGTACTGAGACCTGGAGTCAGCCCCACCCCCATGGAAAGTGCCCCAGGTGATGACACATGGACCTCCCCCAAAGCCCTGTACCGGCCCCGTGCCGCGCTTCTGTCAGAACGACCCTAGTCGGCATCAGTTTCGGGACATTAGGCCCTAAGAACTTTCGCGGCCAAAGGATACATGACCCAAGGCTATTGCTATTTGTGCCATATTTTACATTCCTTGGCTGATTCCGAGATTTCTCGTATCTTGAATGAAGCTGAAGGGGGCCATAAACAGATCCTTATAACAGGTCCTATTAGTTGCCTCTCTGCACGGCATCTGAGTTGTTGAGCGCTGCCCCGAAGAGATGCCTGCAATTGACGCCGAGCCATCAGAATTTGGATAAAAGACGGGCCCGCCACTGTCACCAACTCCCCAGCCAGAGTAGGTCCCGAAGCTCGCCAATTGCGTGAGGTTGTTGTACCACGTGTCCGTTGACGCGTAGTAAACGTTCTGGTTGACGGCGACCACTCCGAGTTCGCAGACTTCCCCACTGAAACTACCGCTTGCGCAAAGACGCATTCCGAGACCGGCGTTAACACGTTGAGGAGTCATGCTCGAAGCGCTGTTTTCGTACGTTCGTCCACGAAAGATGCTGCCAATGTTGATGACAGAGCCGGGGTTCTCGATGAGCGCATAATCGTACGAGGCCGTGGTCTTCGAACTAAGGTTGTGATACACAGTGCCGTAGCCATACCCGACACCGTCTCTCCAATAAGTCCCTACTCCGCCACAATGACCAGCCGTGAGGACAGCGTGCTTGCCTGCTCCATAATCGTAGACCGGCACGCCGGCCGTGCAGAAGTATGGGCCAGCAACCAAACGCTGGCCTCCGATATGAAGGGCTTGCCCCGACGCGCCGCCGCTATCGAACCGCGTATAAGCAGTTGGAGATGCACTTCCGGCACTGGTCCGTACTGAAACCGGAATATCAGTGACTGTGATTCCTAAGTCCATGGCCGTTGGTGGTACGTCTTTCTGCCCATCTTTCGAGGCATCAGGTAACACCTCTATGAGTATCCCGCTGGAGTCGGGGAGAGGACCAATTTGGCTAACCTTGGTGGTAGCCCTTTTCACTTGTTCTGTGATGCGATCTCTTTCCGCCGTAAGTTCTTCAAGGCTGAACGCGGTGGTCTTCAATTGGGCAGCCAAGGAAGGCAATTTATTCAGCTTCAATTCAGCTGCCGGCGTACCTGCCTTAACGTGAACCGTTACATCACCCGGGCCGTTTACTACTATTTGACTATAGCCAGGTTGCTTACTGACCTCCTTTTCCAGCATCGCCAGCGACACCAGCCACGGATCCTGCGCCGGTGGCGGTGAGGGAGGCTGTGCCGATGCCGGCGACATACATGCGAACATAAGCGCGGCGGACGCCGCGAACACTGCTGCAAAGTTAGTTTTCTTCACAAATTCCCCCAAGTAGATACTGTGACCGCGCCCCCGGGCGCGAGCTCAGCCAACCATTAAATCCATTCGATAGCAATTGAATGCACTGGGCTATCGTGAGTGTATGTTCCGTATACTGCCCGTCTCATGTTTGGGAGTTCTGACAGCTGCGGTTTTGAGCCTGTCGGCTTGCTATACCCCAACCTGTGACACCGCTCTGCGGCTGAGCACCCTTACGGTGGACTTTTCTTCGCTCCCAAATTCCGGCGCTGGTCTTGAATTCGTGATCGATTGCCCTGGTAAAACTTCTTGCTCAGACAAGCCTGCCGACGTGCGGTTTGATGCCGTGACTGAGAACTCGGTCGGGGTGCTGCCTGAGATCCAAGCTGTGCATGTGATGGTGTACGCGAAGGGCTCGCAAATGCCGCTCGTGGAGCGGACCCTAGCCCCCGTGCCCTGGGACCCAGCCAGTAAGCCCAACACCTGTCCAACACCGGGAACAGCAGTTCTAAAACTTTGAGCCCGTTTCGAGCACCGTCCCACTCCCTTGGAACCGGGACGGCCGTTTCGGATCACGATGGAGACGGTGGCGGTGACCAAGGTGCCGAGCCGGGCCTCGGCATCGATGTTCAGTCCGGTGCTTGTGGTCTTCAGATAGTCTCCGCGATACCACCGCCCCTTGCTTTCGTCGGGACGCCCCTTCCAGCCATACGGCGTCCCTCGCAACGCCGGATTGGGTAGCTGGAAGTGCATCTGCTCACTGTTGATCTGAATGGTTTGCGCAGGTTTACCCAAGGTTTGGATCAAAATCGTTGCTGGGGGCGGGCGAGGGGGTCTAGCGTCGGGTCATCACTCGTTGGGGGTTCGGGCTTTCGGTAATTGGGGATTGCCGCGGATCTTTTCGTAGAAAGTCTGTGGGGGATGTCTACATTTCGAAGCCCTATTCGGCCTGCCATTTTTCGGCTCATTCGGCCTGGTTTTTCCGCGGTAAGAGCGCTTATTGCTGCTTTTGTTGTCTTCACTGTCGCCGTCGCAGGGTTCAGCGCCCCGGCGTTCGCCGCACCCTCCGTGTCGAAGCCCGCGGCGGTGGCTCCTACGTCTTTGCAGGCTCCCGCGATGGCTCCGACGCAGTGGACACCTTCGGTGCAGGCGGGTGTGTTTGTCCCTGCCACAGGCAGGGTCGTGGACACGACCACTGGCCTGGGTGGGATCAGCGGTGCCGTGGCTGCGAATACCTGGCACCCGTTTCAGATGCTGGGGAAGGCCGGTGTTCCGACCAGTGGTGTCGACGCGGTCCTGGTGACTCTTACCGTCGTGAATAGTACGTCGGCCAATGCCGCGCTGCTTGAACCGAACACGGCCCGGAACCATGAGACCACGACTCTGTATTCCGGTGTGAACGACACGGTATCGAACTCGGCCATCATTGCCGTTGGTACCGACGGCAAGCTCGCTTTGTACTCCACCACTTCCCAGCAGTTCTTTGTGGATGTGCAGGGCTACTTCACGGCCGGCGACACCCCGGCACCGGGCGGTTTCGTGTCCGTGGCCGCCTCCCGGGTCATCGACACCCGTGTCGGTATCGGGTACCCGGCTGGTGACTGGACGGGCACGGGCATCAAGAGCCTGACATTGAAGGGCAAGGGCGGCGTGCCGGATACGGCGTCGGCTGTCTTCGCGAACATCACCGTCGTCAGCACCGACGCAGCGCACCCTGTCTTCGCGACACTGCCCGGTGGCGGCTTCGACGGCGGCGGAGGGCCAGGAACAACGCTGAACTTCCGCGGCAATGAAATCACCGCCGTAGCGGCTGTCCTGAACATGAATGCGGCAGGCGTGGTGGACATCAGCCACACCCTGTCCGCGACAGGGGTCCAGGTCGTGATCGATATCCAGGGCTACTTTGACGGGCAGGTCTCCAACAGCGCCTTCACCACAGTTGAGTCCCGGATCTACGACACCCCCGCGACCAACACACCGATCCCGCCCGGCGGAAGGGTCGAGGTGCAGATCGCCGGAGTCGGAGGGCTCCCTGCCGCATCGACGAACCTTGCCGGCGTTGCCATGAACGTCACGCCCTTGAGCGGCGGCTTCGGCTTCTTGCGGTTGTGGCCCTCAGACGAGCCAGAGTCCGATGTCAGCATGGTCAACTACAACGTGGATTCGGTCTCCAACACCGTCGTCGTGCGGCCCAGCGCGACCACGGGCAAGATCATGATCTACAACGAAGGCGCCAGCTCCGTCCACGTCATCCTCGATTCGCAGGGCTGGTTCAAAACCGCCAACCTGCTGCCGCCGGTCACCGTCAGCGGAACCGAATCAGGGTCACGGGGCAAGGCCTCCATGATCCCGCATACCCTCACCGACGCAGCCAAGCTTGAGTTGAACCCGACCAACGGCAACGCTGTGCTGACCGGCCGGCTGATGAATATCCGGGGAATCGGGCAGGACGTGAATGTCGCCTGGCGCTACAACTCCAGGTATGACCACCGCCCGACCCTGTCGACGGGCAGGTTGGAAACAGCGCTGCGAATTGATCCTTCCACCGGGAACATGATTTACACCGCCCCGGACGGCGGCTGGTACACCTTCGCCCTCACCGCAGGCACCTACGCGATGGCGCCCGAACTGAACGCCTCGCTGACGAAGATCTCTGTCAGTGAGTACCGGCTGCGGTTTAACGACTCCGGCATTACCAACGTGTACCAGGACGATGGGACCAACTTCGCGCTGGTCCGGTCCTTTGATGCGAACACCACGAACCCGAACACTGTGACCTACACCTACGGCAATGGGCGCCTGACCCAGACCACCGACACCCAGGGCCGCACCGTCTCCTACGTCTATAACGACTCACGGAACCTCAACCAGCCCTCCGCGATCACGGACAACTCCCTGAACCGGACCGTGAACATCGAATACGGCGGCGGCGAGGGCCGGATGTCCAAAATCACCGACGCCACCGGCGCGGTCCACAGCTTCGCCTACACCAACGGCAAACTCAGCTCCTTCACCGACGGACGCACCAACGTCACCGCCCTCGCCTACGCGGCCGACGGCTGGGTCAACACCATCACCTACGGCCAAGGCACGACCGTGGCCGCGACCTGGACACTGACCCACAACGCCGACGGAAGCCTGACCTACCTCACCAACCCGAACAGCAAGCAGACCACCTACACCCTGGACGGCAGCAAGACCCGAGTCCTGACAAGCACCGACCCGAACGGCAACAACACCTCGGCCACCTTCGACGGGCACGACAACCGCCTCACCACCACGAACGGCCTGGGCCAGACAACCACCGCCGCGTACAACGTGAACAACTCCCTGACCAAGATCACCTCCCCGCTGGCCGGCGCCACCGGCACGGCCGGGGACGTGTCCTTCACCTACCCCACCGCGGCCGGGGACCCGCTGCTGAACTACCGCCCGGACACCTCCACGAACAGCGAAGGCAATACCAGCACCATCCAGTACGACGCGAACACGAAAAACCCCTCCGCGTTCCTGACCCCGGACAACCTCGGCGGCACACCTCGGAAGTACTACCAGGGCGACGCTGCGGGCACGACCTGTGGCGCCAAGCCAGGGTCGCTGTGCCGGTCAACCGACGGGAAAGGCAACGAAACCAGCTACGCCTATGACGCCGCCGGCAACCCCGTGACCGTCACCCGGCCCGCACCATTGGGCTCCATCACCTACACCTATGACGCGGCCGGCAGGATCGCCACGGCGAAGGACGGAAAGAACCAGACCGCCACCTACACCTACGACAACAACGACCGCGTCACCCAGATCCGTTACGCCCTGACCTGCGTCGCGGCGACCTGCGTGGCGTACACGTACGACAAGGCCGGGAACCTCACCACTAGGGTCGATGCTGCCGGGACCACCACCTACACCTGGGACGCCCAGAACCGGCCGACCGGGAAAACCATCGGCGGGGTCACCACCACGCTGACCTACGACGGCGCGTCGAACGTCCTCACGTCCGTGGATCCGCTTGGTACCGTGACCTACCGGTACGACGGGGCGAACCGGCTGACCGCCCTGGCAGAACCCGGCGGCTCCTGCCCCGCCACCCCGGCGTTCCCGAACAGCACCAAATGCACCGGCTTCGATTACGACAACGCCAACCGGCGCACCGTCACGAAGTACCCCAACGGAGTCAAAAACACCACCACGTACGACGGAGCCGGCAAGATCACCGGCATCACCGCCACCAACACCGGCAACACTGTCCTGGCCAGCCGCGCGTACACCTACACCCTCAACGGGGCCAAGGACGGCGGCCAGCGGAAAACCATGACCACCGAGGCGGGTGCTGTCACCACCTACGGGTACGACAAACTCAACCGGCTCACCTCAGCCGTCACCGGCACGGTCACCGAGTCCTGGACCTATGACGCCAACAGCAACCGGCTCACCGAAGCCAAAACAGGTGCCGCCACCATCTACTCCACGTACAACGCCGCGGACCAGCTCTGCTGGTACGGCCCCAACGCAGGTAGTTGCGCGACGCCGACCACCGGTGCCACCAAATATTCCTATGACGCGAACGGCAACCTCACCGATGGTGGCTCCGCCACAAACCTGACCTACAACGTGTTCGACCAATTCACGTCCGGCACGAACGGCTCAACGACAACGAACTACGCCTACGCCGGAACCCGCAACGATGAACGCACCAGCGCCGGCGGCACTTCGTTCCTCAACGGCTCCCTGGGCATAACCCAACTGACCAGGACCGGCGGGACAACCTCGTTCATCCGGGACCCCGACGGTAGCCTGATCAGTATGCGCGACAGTGGCGGCGCCAGCTACTACTACACCACCGACGCCCTCGGCTCGACCATCCTGCTCACCGACAGCGCCCAAGCCAAAGCCGCCACGTACGCCTACGACTCCTGGGGACAGAGCACCGCAACGACCGGAAGCAAAGCAGCCACCAACCCCTGGACCTACGCCGGCGGCTACAACGACACCACCAGCAACCGCATCAAATTCGGTGCCCGCTACTACCACCCCGCCCGCGGCCGCTTCACCCAACCCGACCCATCCGGACAAGAAGCCAACCCTTATCTCTATGCAGGCGCCAACCCTATCAACAGCACAGACCCCAGCGGTCTCCTTTACGGTCAAATTGGGGGAACACTGTGTCTCGGCTTTTGCTTCGGACTCCACTTTGGATTAGACGCGACCAACGGGTTTTATTTTGCTCAAACAACCGGCGTTGGGACCAGAATAGAGGCCGGTTTCAGTGCCGTAGGCAGTCTTTTTGGAACAGCCGGCGGCGGAGATTCCACTAGTGCCGAGTGTGTCAATATAACGGGTAACGGCTGGACCTATGGAGCCGGAA
The DNA here is from genome assembly GCF_059089885.1 of Arthrobacter sp. Y3221159. Classification (NCBI taxonomy): domain Bacteria; kingdom Bacillati; phylum Actinomycetota; class Actinomycetes; order Micrococcales; family Micrococcaceae; genus Arthrobacter; species Arthrobacter sp. Y3221159. The sequence goes on along the minus strand of NZ_JBNHFC010000029.1, from coordinate 8,500 downwards.
TATCCTCATTTGACGCTTATGCAGGCCCAGGTTATGGATATGGCTATGGGTGCTCGATAATGTTTACTTCCTATTAGGATAGGAGAATTCATGTCTGAGACTGTGTTGGGTGGACTTTTCCTGGTCAGTGTAGGTCTAGGAATACTCGGACTTGGCCGTCTGATCGAGGGCAACCTGGCCAGAAGCTACGCCCGGAAGTACCCGAACAAGGACGTGGACCAGTACATGCGAGGCCAAATTCGCTACAAACGTGTATACGCCGGGATTGTCACGTTCGTTGGTGCTGCGATCCTGCTCTACGGTCTGATGGGCGGAAAGTAGCAGGAGAATGCGGACACAAGCAGACACTTACTTAATTGCGGCGACGTGTTTCATTTCCGGCTGTTTAATTATTTGGGGTCGCAACTGGTTTGCTGACTCATTGATGGACATGCTTCGAGGATTCAAGACCGACAGGTCCTCAGAGCACCTTAGACGGATATGGAGTATCGCTATGGCTATTTTTGGGATTGCTGTGATGATCATCGGCATTGGGATTATCGCGACCTCCGCCTAGTCCTTTTTAGCTGCTACGACTGGAGCAATCTGTGATTAATGTTGTCCTGTACAGTGTTGTGGCCGCCGGGCTAGTTCTTGCGATCCTCAACCTCAACGTTCCATCCCTATTAGCTGGCCTGTTAATGGCTGCTATTGGTGCCGTAGCCGCCGTGCAACAGTACCGACGCGTCAAACGTGCCGGCGGTTGAAAATGTGAAGTGGTTTCACTCCCCTAGGAACCCGTCCCACTTCCTTGGACGCGGTACATCCGTGGAGCGCAGACCCTGCCGAAGGGGCGCTCCCTTCATCATCGACCACGACGCACTGGGGTAATTCTCAGCCACTCAATGAGACGATTTATCCATCGGTCAGGCAAACTTATGGTCAGCAAGGTGACCAGTGGGGAGGACGGATATGCCAACGTTTCGCGTGCCCGTTTCCCCTGCGGTGCTTGACTGGGCCATACAGCGCTCCGGCGTGCCCTTAGACGATATTCACCACAAGTTCCCAGATCTGGAGGCTTGGCGTCAGGGCACTCGGCAACCCACGTTCAACCAATTGGAGAACCTGGCGCACACCACCCATACCCCCTTCGGGACTTTCTTCCTCAATACGCCACCGGTTGATGATGTCCCGATTCCCGACTTCAGAACGATAGCGAACGCCGGCGTTTCGACCCCAAGTCCTGATCTCCTCGAAACTATATTCATCTGCCAACAACGCCAGGAATGGTACCGAAACCATGCATTGGTGAGCGGGGCCGAACCGTTGGGCTTCATAGCCTCCGCCAGTCTTCGCGACTCTGTACCCGAAACAGCTCAGCGGATCCGGGAGCAGTTGAGGTTTTCCTCGGCTGACAGGCGGCAGGATCCCACTTGGGCTGACGCCTTGCGGAGGCTCATAGACTGTGCCGAGGACGCGGGAATACTGGTAATGGTCAGCGGCATCGTAGGGAACAACACTCACCGCGGACTGGATCCAGATGAATTCAGGGGCTTCGCGCTGTCCGACGCTTTGGCGCCACTGATCTTCATCAACGGCGCAGACACGAAGGCCGCACAGATATTTACTCTTATCCATGAGGTCGCCCACCTCTGGCTTGGGCAGACCGCCCTTTCGGATGTGTCCCTGGATAGTACAGGCGGAAACGAGACCGAATTGTGGTGCAACAGGGTGGCAGCTGAGGTTCTGATGCCACTGGATTCCCTCCGGGCTGAGTTCCGAGGGCGGATTGACACCGAAGAATTGGACAGACTCGCGAAGCTGTACAAGGTGAGCACGCTGGTAGTCCTCAAAAGGATCTACGATCTGGGCAGAGTGCCATGGGACGTCTACCAGACCGCCTATCAGGAGGAACTCCGGAGAGTTCTGGGGCTGCTCGGCCGCGGGGACAGTTCCGGTGGAAATTACTACTACACGCAGCCTCTTCGTGTCAGTAGGCGGTTTGCACGCGCGATCATTAGTGATGCCGGCACAGGTAGAACGCTACATCGAGACGCCTTCCGCCTGCTTGGAACAAGAAAGTATGAAACGTTCGTAAAACTGGGAAAACAAGTAGGGGTGGCCTAGGTGTACCTGCTGGATGCCAACATATTCATCACCGCGAAGAATCTGCATTACGGCTTTGATTTCGTGCCCGCATTCTGGGAATGGATCGATCAGGGCCACACAGCGGGCATTCTCTGCAGCACTGACAAAGTACGCCAGGAACTGGCAGCTGGTGCGGATGAACTTAGCACTTGGGTAGGGAAACGCAGCGCTTTCTTCCTCTCACCCGTTGCTGAGACCCTGCCAAGTCTTCAGGCTGTCAGTCAGTGGGCTACCTCAAGAGATTTCACGCCAGCTGCCGTGGCGGAGTTCCTCAGCGTGGCCGATTTCGAGCTCGTCGCTTACGCCCATGCGCACGGCCATACTGTCGTCACTCATGAACGTCCGAATCCTCTGTCCAAGCGCCGGATCCTCATTCCTGATGCATGCGAAGCCTTCGGAGTGTCGTGGATCAGCCCGTACGAGATGCTGAGGTCCAGCGGCGCTCAGTTCGTCCTGGGCGCCCACTCCCCCGCCGCCTGAAACTCACCCAGCAACCAGTTGAGGAGCTGAGCGACCTCTAGGCCGAGCCAACTTAGGGTCGGCGCGTAAATAGCAACAGGCCCATGCCGTCCCAGATTCCGCCACGTGTACGGGTCCCACCCCTCGCCCTGCCGCGGTTCTATGGTCCCTTGCATGAGACCACCAGATCCCCAGTTTCCCTACACAGACTTCGCCACGCAGACGTTCTTTATGCCAGGGTTTGAGGGGCCCTCAGCCGACGAGGTGTACGGATTCCTTCATGGTGCACTTCGTGGCCGTCCTTTTTCCGACTTACGCATCCAACGGTTGAGGTATATCCAGGATGGTCTTCCCCGTACCGCCAAGGTAGGCGACGCAGAGCACCGGGGAGAAAAGTTCGTCATGGGTATTTTCGGGCCATGCACCAGGCGGGGCGACTACTACATAGTGACGGTTAGGCGCGGTCTCGAGTGCCCGGAAAACGCAATCCACGTGCATTCCAGGGAGGTACGGGAACTTGAGCACTTCCGGTGATCCCATCTCGGGCGTCCCACTTCCTTAGAACTGGGACACCTTTAGCAGGACGCTGCCCTACGTGCCTGAATCCGGTGAAGTCCGCGTAATCTAACTGTCTCGTAAGTTGTTCCAAAACTCGGGTCACAATCGCCTGTCACGAGGGCAACTAGCGGTACAGGTTCAGCAGCAGAACCAACTTCGCGGGAGGGTTATATGTACCAGACCAGTAATGCGGACATTACGAAAGCCTTCAGTAAAGACGCCCGTATTTATGACGGGTGGATGGTCCTCTTCGAACGCTACATCGCTGCTGGAGCCCGGGATTGGGCGGTGTCGGTGGCTCGCGGGAAGGTAGTTGAGATCGGGGCGGGTTCGGGTTTGAACCTCCCGCTCTACGGTCCTGGTGTGGAGCACGTGACGGGGATTGAGCTTTCCGAGGAAATGCTCACTATCGCCCGCAGACGCGCAGCGGAAAACCGCATTGACCGCGTCGACTTGCATCAGGGCGATGCGCAGGCTTTGGACCTGCCGTCTGAAAGCGCCGACACCTTCATTTCCACCTTCACGTTCTGCACCATCCCCGACCCCCTGGCTGCCAGCCGTGAGGCCTACCGTGTACTCCGCCCCGGCGGAGTGTTCGTCCTGGCAGAACACGGACGCTCCACCCGCGCCCTCGGCCGGGCGGCCATGCGGGCGATCGAGCCACTGTGCATCCGGCTCAGCGCTGACCACATCACCCGCGATCCTGTGCCATTTCTGACCAGCGCAGGGTTTACCATCACCGAAGTCCATCGCGGCGGACCAGGCGGCGTCGTCTACCGGATCCTCGCCCGCAAGCACGACGCCTAGGATCCTTTCACAGTGGGCCAACTGCGCGAAGCACGGGCGGTAGGCAAGCCAGAGATGAGGCAGGCCCCGGCCCGGATCATGGTTGCCAACACATTAGTAAGTGTGCTTACTATGAGTTTAGGGACAACCCAAACGGTCTCGACCCCCCAATAAGATCCAAGGAGGCAGCATGTTTGCCAAGGAAAACATTGACACTCTGGTCAACGCCGGCGGAAACGTCCTGAGCACTGATGGGGACAAGATCGGTTCCATCGGCCAGGTCTACGCCGACGACGACACGGGCCAGCCCACCTTCGTCACCGTGAAAACCGGGTTGTTCGGCACCTCCGAATCGTTCGTCCCGCTCGAAGGAGCACGGACCGAGGGTAACGACATCGTGGTCCCCTATACCAAGGACCAGGTCAAGGACGCGCCCCGGGTCGCCGAAGACGGCCACCTGGAGCCGGCTGAGGAAGACCGGCTGTACGCCCACTACAACCTCGGCGGCGGCACTTCCTACACCGACACCACCTCCAGGACCGGCACCGTGGACGCGGGTGAACGGTCCGGCACCGTCGGGCGCGACACGTCCGGGCCTAACACTGATGATGCGATGACCCGCTCCGAAGAGCAGCTCCGCGTTGGTACCGAGAAGCAGGCCGCCGGCCGCGCCCGGCTTCGTAAGTACGTCACCACCGAAAACGTCACCAAGACGGTCCCGGTGCAGCGTGAAGAAGTCCGGATCGAACGCGAACCCATCACCGACGCGAACCGTGACGCCGCGATGGACGGCCCCGCGATCAGCGAGGAAGAACACGAGGTCACCCTCCACGAAGAACGCCCCGTCGTGGAAAAGGAAGCAGTCCCGGTCGAACGGGTCCGCCTGGACAAGGACACCGTGACCGAGAACGTCACCGTCAACGAAGAAGTGCGCAAGGAAAACATCGAAACAGACACTGACGGTACCCGGCGCTAAGCGGGATTCTGCGTAAGGGGCCCGGGCCACGCCCGGGCCCTTGCCATGTCCTCCCCTTGCCGTCTCCCTTTTTCTAACCGGCAACTTTTACGTGTTTGCCTCAGGGCGGCCGGTGTTGAAAGTCCCGAGGAGCAGAAGCGATGATAGGTCTGCCCGTGAAGCAGATGCGGCGCAGGGGACTATTCACGGAACTTCTGTAGCAGACCGGAAGCACCCGGACCCAGGTGGTCCGCCGCTGGCTGCACTAATGCGCGATGCTGGCGGCGGACCCGCCGCTTCGGTCGGCATATCTCAGCTCAGTTCGCCCTGCGGCGGCTTTCTTCAACGCATTTTTCGTACCAGAAGATTGCATCCGGTTCCGGCGCGCGAGTATCAAGGTTTCGATAAAGAGCATCCAGCAGTCGGGCCAGTTCTTCATCCGACAAGCTGGAAGTGATCGCGGCCGGTCCTCTGGAATCGCCCATGATCCTTGAAAGTTGTGAGTCCGTCATAGGGGCGGAGACCTCAGCTCGCAGTCGGCTCCTCGTCATTAGCGACTCCCTCGATCCGAGTCCAAAGCCTCGTCAGAAAGCTGGAGAGTATCCGCTGATTCCCCAGCCCACCACGGAATCAGTCGTACCGCCCGCAACCGCGAGGACATCGGCCTTAACAGGGGGCGTCAGCGGCTCAACGTTGTGCTCGGTGAGCCAGTTGCGGGTTTCGGCCTCAACCAGTGGCCACCACTCGATGCTCATTAATGCAGCGTGGCACCGACGAAGACGTGTACATACAGCTTCCACAAGACGGGAGCTGACTCCCCTCACGCGGTCTTAAAACCGCAGCCAGCTCCCGGCCGGATGTTCCCCAACAAGGAATGTTCGAACACCCGACAACGCAAATCCTCCGGCAGGAAGGAGCTCCGGTCAATGCAAGCTCCTACGGGCCCGCATGCCTGGCTGGCACCGTGTGACCTGCAGTTCCCTCCCAGTCCCATTAGGATCGTCGAAAGACGAACCTGGGGAAAGTCTGTGGAACCGATCGTGGTCAATGGCGGCAAAGCCACTGTGACACTCGAGAATCAGGAATTTATTCATCTTCTCTGGACACCCAGAGCCAGAATCGACGCCGCGGACGCCAGAGCCGCCATGGCAGCCGTAAACACCATCGCCCAGGAATCGCAATACCCAATGCTGGTCGACATGACCACCACCGAATCTCTGAGCCGCCAAGCTCGTTCCGTCTTTACCACCCGGTGCGCCGCCTCGCGCATTGCGTTGCTGGGCACCAGCCAAGTAGATCGGATGATCGCCAACTGGTCACTTGGCGTACAAAACCTTCCCTGCCCAACGCGCTTCTTTACATCCAGAACCGAAGCCATGAAATGGTTGCTCGCTTAGACCTGCGGAATCGTCCTTTCATCGAGCTGCTGCGCGCAGGCTTCAACCAGCCGTCCCGCTTCCTTGGAACCGGGATACTCCTGACGGCACTCCCGCGCCAACCCGTATCTGCGGAACATCGCGTTATCTTGTTGTCCTTTGGGCTGTCCTAAAATTCCCGCCACACTCAGCCGTGACAGCTTCACTTTTGGTCCAGTCCGTAAGGGCGGGGGTAACGAATAGCGTGTGGGGTAGTTCCTGATCGGCGCGCCGTCCGGCGGGTGCAGGACAAGATGCCTTGAAGGGGATTGTCATGACATCGATGAACCGCATTCTGACCCTGGTTACCGCTGTCTCGTTGGCGGTTATCACGGGGTGCGCAGCCCAGAGCGGGGACTCGTCCGCCCCGCCCGCGGCGGGCTCCGCTGCCCCGTCAGCTGATGGATCAGCCCAGGCAGCCCCAGCTGTCATCACCATTAAGGGTTTCAAGTATGAGGTTCCGTCGTCGGTGAAGCTTGGGTCGATGGTGACGGTCACGAACGCGGACAGCGCCCCACACACCCTCACGGCCAAGGACGAGGGCGGGTTCGATATCGAGGTCCCGGGTGGCGGAACGGTGATTTTCCAAGCACCGGACGCCCAGGGTGAGTACGTCATTATCTGCGCCTTCCATCCGCAGATGACCGGGACGCTGGTCGTGAAATGAGCGGTCAGGAAGTGAACCGGCCGGCGCGTTCTTTGTGGGTGTCGCGGGTTGGTGTCGCGGTGTCCCTGGTGGTCAGTGCCGTAATCCATGTCCAGCTCGCCCCGGGTTATCAGCAGGCGGCGCCGGGCGGTATCGGCCAAGGGACGCTGTTTCAGGTTCAGGCCGGGACCGCTGGCCCTGGCAGCGGTGTTCGTGCTGCTCAAAGGATCCCGGATGGCTTTCACGGCCGCTGCCGTGGTGGCGTTGTCGTCCCTGGCCGCGGTCGTCCTTTACCGGTATGTTCAGGTCCCTGCTATCGGTCCGTTGCCTTCGATGTATGAACCGGTCTGGTACACCGCCAAGACCATAACGGCTACCGCCGAAGCAGTAGCGGGGGCGCTGGCGGTGGCCGGGTACGCCCTGCGGCACAAGCACAAGAGCCAGGCTGGATCAGGGCGGGTTGCCCGGGGCCGCCGCGGCAGCGCTCCGGATGCCTGACCCGTCCTTGGTGACGGTCCGGAAGGGCGCATCCGGGTGCCCGTACGGCGGTGGCCTGCAGAAATATGTGAACCCGGCCACATCCGCACCCATCCTTTCCTGGAGCGGTTGCGAAGTACTGGTGTCCCTTCTTGGGGGCATCAACATCGCACGCGCGTGTATGAGGAGATTTTTCGAATGAATAAGACACTCCGCTTTATGGCAGTACCTACTCTCGCTTTGGGCGCTCTTGCCCTCTCGGCCGTCCCGGCCATGGCCCACGACGGCGCCGATCACTACCAGTCCACCTTGGGCCAGCTCAACGGCAGCTCCGGCAAAGGCACCATCACTGTTGATGTCACCGGGAACCAGGCACACGTCGTTCTGAACGTTTCTGGCATGCCCGCGACGTTCATGGACGCCCCGTACCCGCACGTCCAGCACATTCACGGCGGAGCCCAGGGCGTCTGCCCGGACCCGTCCGCTGACAAGGACGGCGACCAGGTCATCTCCACCACCGAAGGCGCCCCGTCTTATGGCGGTATCGTGACCACCCTGTCCACCAGTGGTGACACCAGCCCGGCTGCAGGCCTTGACCTGAAGGTCGGTGGCCAAGGCGCTGCCTACACCGTAGACCGGACGTTCGAACTGAACGCCGAAACCAAGGCAGCCCTGGAAGCAGGTACCGCAGTGGTTGTCGTTCACGGCCTTGACCCGGCCACATTGAACGCTGCCGGTCAGGCTGCCAAGTCCGACCTGGCCCCGACCCTTCCGCTGGCCGCCACTTCCCCGGCCCTGTGCGGGACATTGACGGCCGGGCAGATGAAAATGCCCGCAGGCGGCGCAGCAACCGGCATTGCCACCGAAACCGGCACCGACACCGGAGCCCTCGCTATCGGCTCGGGCCTGGCACTTGTCGCCCTCGCCGGCGGAGCCTACGTCGTCCGCCGCCGCACCTCCGCAGCAGCCTAAGCACCAGCTGATCGGATTAATACAGTGACACCCAAGAACCCGTGCCGCCGTGGAGGCCCCGTGGCCTCCACGGCGGCAGGGGTTCTGCTCGCCCTCACCCAGGCC
>NZ_JBNHFC010000028.1:0-32543 GCF_059089885.1 Arthrobacter sp. Y3221159 | reverse complement strand
CCGTCCGTCTTGCCAACGAACGAACCGGCCTGGACCAGGAAGTTCTGGCCCACGCCGAGGCTGCCGAACAGTGGGCTTCCCGTGGCGTGCAGCGGCACCCTGCCCGCTTCGCTGTTCTTGACCCATTCCGGGGTGTCGTTCGCTCCCACGCGGCGCAGCCAGTCGATCCCGTTGATGTTGATCCGGGTCCCGGACTGGTTGAGGAAGGTCCTGACCAGGTCGTGGTTGGCGACGAGCCCGCCGCCGTCACCGGCCCAGGTCCGCAGGTCAATGAACCCGGTGGGCTGTGTCTGCCCAGCTGTTACCTGCACCAGCGCAAGGGGCTGGTCGTGGATCCCCGGGCCGGACAGGCGCCCTCCCGGGATGACCTGCGTCGCGCCGCCGTTGATCTTGACGAACTCAGACTTGCCCTTGGTGGGGGTGGGGTCCCGACGGCAGGCGATCAGGTCCCAGCGGGAGCCGGAAGCGATCGGGTCAAGCTGGATCGTGTCGTTTGCCACCGTCTTATCGATGACGCCGAGGCCCCAGCCGCGGCCGGCAGCGATGGACACGGTACGGTCCGCGCCGGAGACTGCGGTCACCTTCCAGTCCGTGGCGGACCGGACACCGTAGGTGGCGGAGCCGATCTGCGGGAACATCTCCTGCCAGACCAGCTCCCCGAGGCCCTCACCGGGGGCGGTGTCGTACCCGTAGGAAATGAATTCAACGGCCATTAGCGTGTCTCCTGATTTTTTAGGCGCCGGAACATAGCGGCGAATCTTTTCGCCATGGCCCGCTCTGGCTGGTTGGTGATTTCCCCGATGGCGGGATCAATGCTTGCGTGCGTAGGCGATACCCATTTGAGGGTGCATTCGCGGATGACCTCGGTGAGGACCATGCCCTCGGCCACTTCGATGGGGACGCGGTCCCCGACGTGGTACCCACCGGGCCCGTACTGGAAGATCCCGGACCCTGCAAGGGTGATCGCCACCCCGTTCTTGGGCCCTTGTTCGCGGAGGGTTTCCTGGGCCCGGGCTTCAAGGACCGAGTCGGTGTCGTCGTCCCGGGCATCCCGGAACGTCTCGGCCCGCATCCCGTACTGGGTTTCCCGGAGCGGGTCGGGGATGAGGCGGAACTTCCGGAGGGTCCCTTCGCCTTGGCCTCCGATGATGACGCGGGAAGCCGTGGGCCGCGTGCGGGTCATGGATACCTTTTTGAGGGTCCTGCCCCTGACGGAGAGCTTGGTGTTCAGCTCGGCGGGTTCGTGGACGTCGAGGACGAGGGAGGCGCCCTGCTGGCGCACGGTGACCCCGATCCCGGCGTCCGTGACGGCCGGGAACAGTTGCTCAGCGAGGGAGTGGAAGCGGAACGGCACACCCCCGGGCACGGTGGCCCCGCGGTTGAGGTTGGGGGCTACCGTCAGCCCTGGGACGGCCAGGCGGTTGACCCCGTTCTCGGTGACCGCTGTCTTGACGATGGTCTCCGCGTTCCCGGTGTAAGTCCGGTACTCGGCTGAGTCCTGGGAGATAATCCCCGACGTCGGGACGGGCCATCCGAAGATCTCCTTCAGCACCCGCCAGTCGTCCTCCACAGTCACCGTGTAGGTGTCGTTCTTGCCCCCGTTGGAGTCCAGCCCGTCCGCCACGATCGGGCCGGAGATAAGGTGCTCACCCTTGAACAGGACCCGCAGCCGGGCCCCGTCCTCCTGCAACGTCGGAACCCGCTTGTGCCCCAGGGGCAGGGTCATGGTCAGCGTGGAAACGGCGTCCCACCGGATCACAGCCTCAAGCGAGGAAGGGTTGCCGATGTTGCACTGGAAGGCCCGGTCCTTGTCGTAGACGCTGATTCGGAACAGCGGTTCTGCACTCACCATGGCCTCCGGTACAGGGAAGGAAGCAGGCACTCCACCACGCCCGTGCCCGTGAGGGTCAGGGAGAGGGGGACCTGCTTCCCGGCAGGGATCGGGGCGAAGTCGTTCTCACCCAGGTCACGGGACTTGTCCACGGGGTTGATCAGGTCTACACCGAAGACACGCTCCGCCGGCTTCTTGGACATCCCGCCCACCGTGATGTCGTAGAGGGTCGCGCCGAGGTTCTCCGGATCCGAATCGATCACCAGGCACTGGCCGTAAGGAACAGTGAACGGCACAGTCACCACCACCCCGTTCACACCCACCGACGCTGAGGTGGTCTCCCCGTCGATGTACCAGCGCGGGAAGGACTCGACGTCGCCAAGGTTGTCGATCGTGGCGTTCTCCACCGAGTAGCTGGAGGAGATATTCACCAGCGCCGGACCGTTGGGCTCAAAGAACGGTTCCGGGGGCGGCGGGGCCTTGAACGCCTGCACCTCCGGCTCACCCACCCAGTAGGGCTGCTCAGCCACAAGGGTGATCGTGTAGTCATCCCAGCCGAGCTTCAGCGGGTTCTTCCGCCTCAGGTGGTCCCCGTCATCCACGAACCGCAGCCGCAGGGAGCGTTTCGCCCCGTCCGGGTGGGTGACCTCCCAGATACCGGTGTCGTCAGGGTCCATGCCCGCCCAGAAGGCCCGGTCGCGCAGCATCCACGCGACCGAGCCCTCCTGGGAGTAGATCCGCAACGGCCACGTCACATCCCTGTCCAGCACCGACGTACCCTCATGGCGGGAGCCAGGGAGGGCCGGCGATTTCGAGGAGTGGTGCTCCACCGTGATCGTCCCCAAGCCCCTAACGTTCGGCTTGAGGAAAATCCCGGTGGAGCGGTCCGTCAGCGGCCAGGTGACCCCTTTGGCTGTCCATGTCATCGGCATCCCTGACCACGCCGGCGCCGGGTCTACCGGCGGGATGTGGGGGGCGCCGTACACAATGTTGGCCACAGTGGCTCCTTTGGTTATCCGACAGGGGTGAGGGCGTTCCAGAGGTCCATGGCACGGGCCTTGTCACGGCGCATCACGGTCTCCGGGTCCTCACCCATGTACTGATAGGTGGGTGAGTAGTTCATGCCGCCTGCAAGGTTGTTCTTGGCCGCGGCCTTGAACATCTGCAGTTCCTCATAGGTGAGGACGGCATCCGGCTTGGACCGGCGGTGATCGATGATCTGCGGGCCGCCGGTGTTCTCCAGCCACCCGCCGCCGTCATACAACGTGGGCGTCACGACATTGCCGGTGGCGTTCTTATCGGTCCCGGCCTGCCCGGTCACGAAAGCGACCGCGCCGTCCAGGATCTTCTTACCGATACCGATGGCAATGTCCGCGATGAACCCGGCGGCCGGGAAGGCAGCCTTGAAGCTGTCCACCAGGCCGTCCACGATCCCGGCGATGGGGTTCCACCCGCCACCACCGGTCCCGGCCTCGCCGCCTCCTTCGAGGTACGCGGCCGGGTTGACGTGGTTCGGCCAACCGCCCTTGAGGACCATGTAGTGGAGGTGATTGCCCGTGGAGTTACCCGTGGTGCCAACACCGCCGAGCGTCTGCCCGCCACGGACCATGTCGCCCAGCTTCACCGCGAACGATGACAGGTGCGAGTACCACGTCTGCAACCCGTTCGGGTGATCGACATGGACTTCGTTACCGCCACCACCCCCGGACCAGCCCGCCATGGACACCAGGCCCGGACCAGCAGCACGCACCGGCGTCCCGGCGGCTGCCGCGAAGTCGATACCGTTGTGCAGCCCGCCAGCACGAGGCCCATACCCGGAGGACACCGGGGCGCCCGGCAGGGGGTGGATGAGACCACCCTCAGCCCGGCCCGGGTGGAAGCCGTTGGCGATGAGGTTCCGGACAGCCCCGACACCACGGTTACCCGCGGCGTTGAGAGTGTCGATGAAACCACGCCCGGCGCCCCGGACAACCTCCGGGACGAGGACACCCTCACCGGGACGCATGGGCGTGAGGACGGTGTCACGCTTCCGCGCCTCGTACCCGGGCAGCACGCCGCCGTGGGAGAACCCCTCCGGGAGTTTCACATGCGGGATGTCTGGGAGGCTCAGGAAGTTCCCGATACCGTTCAACCCGTCGATGAGTCCCTTGTTGATGACTTGGTCCACAACGAATTTCACGGGTTGCTTGGCCAGATCCTGCAGCTTCGCCCACGCCTCACCGATCCACTTCACGCCCTGCTCGAACGCGTCAGGAACGTCCTTCGTGATGAAGGTGGTGAGCTTAGCGAGGATCGGCAGGATGTGCTTGACCCACATATCCTTGGTCCAGCCGCTGATCTTGTCCCAGTTCGCGATGATGATCGCCGCCAGTCCAACGACTGCAGCGATAACCAACGCGATAGGCCAGAACGCGATAACCCAGGCCAACGCCATGCGGGCGCCATGAATCAGTGCCTGTGCACTCATCACAGCCCAAGCGCCAACGACAATGATCCGGCTGACAACCATCGCCGCCGACATAACCCCCGCCGCGACAGCAGCGGCACCGAGGATGCCAATCAGGATGCCGATGGCGACAGGGCTGCCCGCGAAGGCTTCCAGCAGGGGCCCGAAGAACTTCAGGACGTTCGCTATGCCGTCTGCCATCCAGGTAAGCACCGTGATCAGGGTGGGTCCGAGTTCGGCCACGATCGGGCCGAGCGCCTCGAGCAGCCTGCCGAAGGCTCCGGCCAGGCCCGGCATGAGCGGAGCCATCGCTTCTACACCGGCCTGTAGCCCCTCCATGAAGGTCACCAGCCCGGCCCCGAAAGCGGGGTCGGAGAACGCCGTGAAGATCCCGCCGATGAACGTCCCGGCGATCTCCCCACCGAGCCGCAGGAAGGTCGCCAGGGCGGGCGCCCCGCGCTCGAAAGCATCCCCAATAGGGCCGATGGCGTCCAGCAAGCCCTTCGCGCCTGCCGCGGCGCCGGAGAACACCGTCGCCATGGTGGTCTGGAAGACATCGCCCTTCATGACGCTCTCGACATCACGGAGCCAGCCGGCCATGCCACTCAGGGTGGCAGCAAAGCCGCCCGCCTCAGCCGCGTCATTGAGCGCCCGGAAGATCCCGCCAATGGAGTCAGCAATGGACCACAGATCCTTGAGGGCCTGGATGCCGTCTTCGATCCACCGATCCAGGCTGCCGTCCGCCGCCGCCGTCTGAATGAAGGCGTTGAACCTGTCAGCGATCTGTACGATGAAGTCAGCCATCCGGGGCATGTACTTCATGCCCACAATGCCCAGGGCGGTGAACGCCTGCACGAACGGGTCTATGGCTTTGTTCAGGATCCCAATGGTGTCCGCCACCCCGGTGAGGAGCTTCTCCAGCACTCCGCCCCCGAGAGCCTTCTCGAGTGAGCGCATGAAGATCTGCGCGCCCGCGCCCATCTGTGTTGCGATGGCCCCAACACCCACAGCAAGCTGCGGCATGAGGGTGTCCGCGAGTGACAGCAGCGGGGAAGCGAAGCCCTTGAAGAAGTTCTCCTGGGCGATCTGCCGGATCCCGGTCAGCTGGTCCTTGACCTTCAGGAGCGCCCGGACGGCTTCCTGAGCTGAGGGGGTGAGCTTGTCCATGGCCTCTGCGGACTTGGACCCGGCCTGCGCGGCGGCGTCGGCCTGCTGCATCTGGACCCGTTCGAGGTTTCGGTGCGCCTGCTCCACAGCGCGGGCAGAGTCCCGCTGGGACCGCGCTGCCTGCTCCGTGGCGTCCGTAACCGCCTGCTGCGCATCAGCGATCCGCTGCGCGCCCTCCTGCTCCTGCTTCAAGACGTCAGCCTGGGCGTCCTTGCGGGCCTGGATTGCGTCCGTCTGGGCCTGCCGGGCGTCCGCAAGCCGCTGCTCAGCGTCGAGGACCTTCTCGTTGCTGGTCTCGGCTTCCTTCGTCGCCTTGGCCTGCTCGTCCCGGAGGTCAAGGACGGACCGCTTGGCGTTCTCGTCAGCCAGCTCGGCCTTCGCCATGTTGTTCTCAAGCCGGGCCAGCTGGTCATCGCTGGCCTTCGGGTCCGCCAGGGCCTTGTTGTAGGCTTCCGTGGCGTCCTTGTACGCCAGTGCAGTGTCCACGGCCTTGAGGTTCGCGGCCTCCAGCTCCCGGCCGACGCTGCCAACCTTCGCGGCGGCGTCTTCCCGGGCCTTGACCAGATCCTTCTGCGCTTCGATGACATCACGGGCGGCTTTCGCCTCGTCCCGCTCGGCCATCTCCACAGCCTTAGCGGCGGCCTTCTGCGCCTCGGCCACGGCGAGGGTGATCTCCTGCAGCCCGCGCTTGGCGTCCGCTACCCGGCGGGCGGCGTTCTCCTGCGCTTCGGCGGCGTTCTCCTCGGCCACGGTGATCGCCATCATGGCGTCCTCGACAGCCATGGCGGCCAGTCGGGGGTTGGTAGTGGAGACTGTGCCGGCGGCGTCGGTCGCGGCCTTCAGTGCTTCGCCCACGCCGGAGAAAGCAGCAATGAGCGTACCAGCGCCGGCGCCGATGGACATCAGCCCGGCGGGGACCAGTGCAGCGACTCCCGCGAGGGAAGAGAGGGACGCAGCGAACGTGATGGCGTTCCCGGACGCCGCCAGCACGGAAGCACCAGCGGCCCCGGCTGCTGGGGTGATGGCTGCCAGGCCGCCAACGACGCCGGCGAAAGACCGGGCGAAGGCGCTGCCGACACGGGACCCTTCACGGTTGATGTCCTGGGACATCTTGCTGAAGTTCTCGCGTATCTTCTGGGAGCCCTTGGACATGGACGCGGCGAGCCGGTCCTGCGCTGCTTCGAGGTTCCGGGTGGAGCGTGCGGTGTCGTCCTGGGCGTCCTTCGCCCGGCGGTGCGCCTGGGCCAGCCGGTCCTGGGCGGCGATAACGATCTTGGAATCGTCGGCGCCCCTCTTCCGCGCCTCAGCAAGGCTGGCTTCGGCGGCACGGACCCGGTCGGCGGCGTCCTGTTCGCGGCGCTTGGACTTCGCCACGTTCGCGGACGCCGTCTCCACAGCGGCCTCGTACTGCTTGACCTGCGCCTGCATCTTGTCCGTGGAGGCTTGGCCCGCCTTGGCGGTGTCCGCCATGCCCTTCTGAACCTTGCCGAGAGACAGCAGCGCCGGCTTTTCGTTCAAGCTGATGATGCCGGACAGTTCACCGAGGGTCAGCGCCACCGGGGCCTCCAATGTTTAGTTATCGGGCCGCCCCCGGAGGGTTCAGCACCATACCCAGACGGGTTTGAGGGATGGACCGGCGCGGGTTATGCGGATCCAAAACAGGGGTCTTGTTCAGCAGCCCGGACACGCGGGTTGCGAACCACGCCCATGACCTCTCCCGCAGCACACCGCAGGAGAGGTCAATGGCGTAGGTGTCTTGGAAGTCCTGCTCGATCAGGCGCCAGTGGGTGAGGATTTGCTGCCAGGTGTGGCCTTTGCCCGCTTCGGGGTACTCGTACCACTCGCTGAGTTGCGTTTCCGGGTTGTATTTGCCGCGGCCGTAGACGTCCGGGTCGCCGTTCGGCGCGCCGCCCTGTTGGGCTCCGGTGCCTTGCCGCCCGCTAAAAAATACTGCTGCGCGGCATCGAAGGACTGTGTCGTCCAGATGGTGATGAGGGAGGCCAACTGGCGGAGGCCGGCGTAGGGGACCCCGTCTTCGAGGAGTTCGTCGTAGGTGTCACCAAGGACTGTGCGGAAGAAGTCCGTCTCTTCGTCGTCGCTGACGAGTTCGATGTCGCGTTCGGTGAATTCCTGCCCTGCCTGGGCTTTGAAACCGAGGGTCATCATGTGCTGGATCCGGAGGCCGGTCTGGGCGGATACCGCTTTGAAGTGGTATTCCTTGCCGCCGGCGGGGACGACGAGGGTGGGGGAGAGGAAGTCGTTGAGTTCTTTGAGTTCGGTCAAGGTGGGCTCCAAGGTGTGTTGTGTCCAAGGGCTGATAGGAAGGTGGGGGCCCGTGCCTGCCCGCCCTTGGAAACAGGCAGGCACGGGGGTCTAGGGGGTTACGGGGCGGGGGTGTAGTCGGCCAGCTCGCCGCGGCCGGCGATGGTGAACTCGGCCTTGGTCAGGTCTGTGCGGGAACCGCCGCCCTCGGTGAAGGTCGCGTCACCGATGCCGGTGTAACCGGTGGTGGCGCCCTTCTTGATGGCACGGAAGTGCACGTATCCGTCCTCGCCAACGGACTTGCCGGCGGCCCGGAGGATCGCCTGGCCGGGGTCGGCGGTGGCGGTGGCGCGGGGGACCTTGACGGTGCCGGACAGTTCGTAGTCCAGGCCGGTGCCGGTCTGCGAGCCCCAAGCGCCGGAGTCGAAGTCCGAGTCGTCTTCGAGGTTCTTCGTCACGCCCGGGGGAGTGAAGTCAGTGATGCCGAAGACCTGGGTGAAGGTGGTGGGGGTCGTGCCGTCCGTGTACGGGGCTACGAACAGGGTCCAGTCCGAGACGATGCCCGGGGTAATGGTTGCCATGCTGGCTCTCCTTGGTGGTTAGTCGTCCCGGTTGGGGCCGGTTCTTGTGAGGGTGATGTAGTAGTTGGCCGTGTGTTCGAGCCGGTTGTTACCGTCCGGCCCGAGTGCGGCCCCTGATTTGTGTTCGATCAGGACTATGGGGATGCCTCCGAGGTCTATGCCGTTGAGGCCGTGGAGCGCGTCGAAGGCCCGGTCCACGATGTCCTTGTCACTGATCCGGTCGTTGGGCTTCCCCCGGATCCGTAGCTGCAGGCCGATGACTGAGTCCGTCCCCATGGAGTCGTCCACGGGGTAGAGGGTCATGGCGATGGCCTTGTCCGGGGTGGCCGGCAGCACGTCGATGGTGATCGCGGTGTCCGTGGAAAGGTAGGTGCCGGAGGTCATCCACCGGCCCACCTGGGCGGTGCCGAGATACTGGCCGAGCGCTGTGAGGAGCCTCAGCCGGAACCCGGTGGAGCCGTAAACAACGGTCATCTACAGCTCCCCTCGGATGGTCATGGCGATGATGTCCCGGACGGTGTCTATCTCGGAGTTGATCGCGGTTTCGAGGTACTTGGCTTGGCGTCCCTCGTCGTGCTTGAGGTGAAGTTCCTCGTGCTGATACACGGCGTAAGGGGTGTCGAAGACGATGGCTGCCTTGAGGTCCGTCTTGTCCACTGAGGTGGTGCCGGATTCTTCGAGGATGTGTTCCTCGATGGGCACCCGCTTCTTGGCCTCACCGAGGACGTGCTCGGCGCCCAGCGCGAGGCCCCGTGCCGCTTCATCGTGGAACTGCTTGACCAGTTTCTTGTCGAGCTTGAGCTTCCAGTTCTTGCTCATGCGAGGTTCACTGTGATGTGGTCCGGCAGTTCAAGTGGCCCGGAGTCGGAGACCTCCACGCTGATGACGTCCATGGTCTTTCCCCGGTACGTGACCTGGGATCCGGAGGTGAACGCGTCTGGGCCCACAGTGTCCGTGGTGAAGCGGGTGGAGCTGACCACTTCTGAGCCGTCGTCGCCGCGGACGAGGGTGTTGCCCTCAGCCACGAGGCCCTTGACGGTTACCGGGTCGCTGTACGCGTTGCCGAAGGCGCCCGCACCAGTGAGGGTGGTGACGCTGACCTCGTGGACCCAGAACTCGGAGAACTCACTCACGGTCGTCCTCCAGGGCCTGCCATTGGGCGAGTGTGAGGATTGGCTCCGGACGGACTGTGTCGTTGGTAACCATCACAGCAGCTGCACCGTCCCGCCCAACAGGCCAGCGTCAGCGAGGTGATAGTAGGCGTCCGGGGCGAGCACCCCAACCGCTTCCACCTTCGCCGCCGTCGAACCCTGCTCGTACGTGATCGATGCCCCGCCGATGGACTTCGACGCTGCCGCCGGCTTCACACCAGCAGCACCAAGGGCGGGGTCAACCCCGAGGTCCGCCCAGAACTTGACCTGCGCGCACACGGCCTCACGGAACGCTTGCCGCAGAGCCGTGTCAGTCGGGTACCCGTCCGCGTCCGTGGCGTACCGGGCGGACCGGGTCTCCGCCCGCATCATGGACGAAGCTGAGCGGAGGAGGGCCGCCGCGTTGCTCGGGGCGGTATCTGGTTCCAACCATTCGGTCAGTTCAGCCTCGGTGGCGTAGAGCTTCACGGCGGCCCTCCTACTTATTCGGCAGTGACGTTGGTGACGGCCTCGCGGATTTCATCGCGGGTGAGGTCCTCCAGGGACTCCTCAGCGATGCCGATGGACAATGCGTAGGCGTGCCAGTCGGCCTTGGACGCGTTCCCCGCCGGAGCGGAAGGGACGGCGGTCGGGTCGCTGACGTGTTCGGTCTCGGCCTTGTCCTGCTTGGCCGTGTCGTCCACGTGCACGTCCCCGGGCTTGACCGGCCGGACGCCCTCGGATGCGTGGATCTCGGGGGCGATGACTTCCGGGCCATGGGGGTTGGCCTTGCCCGCGTTCGTGGGAACGAGGTAGTCCTCCGGCTTGGGGTCAACTGCAGCGTCCCGCAGGGCGGTGCCGAGCTGCTGCCGGCCGTCGACGTCGCGGGGGTCCACGAGTTCCGGCGTGGCAGGCGGTGTGGCTTCGCTGTCGAGGCCGTAGCCGGCGCCCTGCAGGTACAGCCGCACACCCGCGGGAAGGTCGCCGTCATGTTCGGCCACGCCATCGGTGAAAGCCAGGCTGGTGGACCCGTACACCGAGGTACCGGTGTACGTCTTGTCTGGGCTGGTGATTTTCATGCTGCCCTCCTAGGGCTGTAGCCCAACGCAGGGCCACCCAGTGGGCAGCCCCGCGCCGGTCGTACGGGTCAGAGGTTAGGCAACCTTGATGTTGCGGAAGACGCCCGCAGCCTTGGTCTTCTTCAGGACCACGGCGGCCGGGCCGAGCTCGGCCTCACCGGTCTTCACAGCACCGGCGGTGGAGAAGTCCGGCATCCAGGAACGGACCAGGGAGCCCGTGGTGGACACGGCGTGGAAGCCGTCCAGGCCGAACCGGACCGCGTACAGGTCACCGAGGCCGGTGATGGAACCGCCGGCGCCGCCGCCGTCAGTGTCACGGGCAGCCGTGGCGAGGACATCCGTGTTGGACCCGTCCTTGGTGCCCGGGTCGATCAGCGGGATGCCGTTGTACGAGCCCACGGTGCGGCCGAAGGCGTCCGTGGTCTTCTCGTACTGGTCAGCCCACATGGCGAGACGCTTGAACATCGACAGGACCTTCTTGGGTCCGTAGATGGCGTCCGGCGTGGAGTCCAGGAGGGACAGCCAGGCGTCGATCTGCTCGATCTCAGCGATGGCTTCGGCCTTGGTGTCCACACCGGTCCAGTCGCGGTAGCCGGTGGAGGTGCCGTTGGCCAGCGGCAGGTACTCCGTGGTGGATCCGGTGAGGATCTTGGACAGGCCGTCGAAGCCGTTGGCGTCCACGGCGGTGTCACCGTTGAACACGGCGTCGTTGAACTTGGCCGAGGTGCCCTTCAGGAGTTCGCGCATCTGGAACGCGGTCTCGCGGGCCTGACCGATGCCATCGAGGACACGGTCAATCTGGAACGAGCCACCGAGGGGCTTCAGGTCCACGCTGGCGCGGACCTTGGTGGCTTCCTGCGGCGCGTACTCCGAGTTGATCGCACGGAACGCGGCGCCACGCTGGGTGAGCTGCCGGGTGTACGAGTAGGTGAGGGTCGCGCCGCCACCTGCGGGGGACACCACGTTATCGAACGTGATGCGGTTCAGGATGTCGTTGGACTTCTGGAACTCATCGATGATCTGCACATCGACGTCGTCCGTTACGTTGAGCTTCGCCTGGGCGAGGGTTACGGGCATTGCATGCTCCTAAGGGGTTAGCGGGCCATCTTCTTAGCGATGGCGTCTTCGAGGGTGGAGGGTTTCGCAGGCTTTTCCCCGGTCCCGCCGGTGAAGTCGCCGCCGCTCGTGCCGGCCGCCCGGGCCGCCTTGAGCTTGGGGTTGTCTTTGACCGCGTCCTGGATGGCCTTTTCGATGGCCTTCGTGTCGGACGGGTCAATGCCTCCGAGCTTCGCCAGGAAGCCGCGGGAGTCTAGGAGGGCGTCAGCGTCGGCGCCGTGCTTGCCGGCGGCCTTGTAGACAGCCAGTTCGGTCTTGGCCTGTTTCGCTTCGGCCTGCTGTTCGGTCAGGGACCGGGTGAGGGCGTCCGGGTCGGGCTTCTCGCCGCCCTTAGCGTCGGGGTTGAGGGCCTTCTGGATGGCGTCCAGGGTCTTCTTGGCTACCCGTTCGTCCCCGTCAGCCTTGCGGAGGTCGTTGATGATCTTCTGCGCGCCTGCCGGCAGGGACTCCACCTTGCCGTCCCACTCCGCCGGCTTAGGGTCCTCCGCGGGCTTGGTGTCACCCTGCGGGGCGGGATCACCGGCTGGAGTCGGGTCGCCTGCAGGCTCTCCAGCGGGTGCTGGGTCGCCGGCGCCTGCTTCCATGACGGCGTCCCCGAAGGTGAGCCGGTGGTGTGCCAGGAGGGCTTCGATGCCGCCGGGGGTGTAGGGGTCGATACCGTGGATGGTCTTCCGCTTGTTCATGGTGGTCTCCAAGGGTCAGGTTTTTGTCGGTGCTGGTGGGTACGCTGGAGGGTGGTTCGCTGCACTGGGCAGCGACCGATAGTGATAAGGGGGAACCGCGGATGGCGGTCAAGATTTACAGCAGTGAACACGCGGTGCGCGTGCAGGAGGACGATGGCGAGAATGGCCACTGGGCCTACAAGGTACTGGCTTCGGGTGTGCTTCAGCTCCTGACCAATGGGCAGGACAAGAAGACCTGGTCAATTTCGGCGGAGTACGCGCCCGCGGCCTGGCACAAGGTGGAGGGAACGCGGTTCATCAAGGAGACAGACCGCCTTCAGGGAGCTGACGGATTCGCTCCGCAGCCGTCGAAGGAACCGACTCCGGTGCTGGTCCTCTAACGGACGGTCAGTGAGGTCCGGTAGCTGAGGTTCTTCCGGCCGTTGTCTTCGCGCCAAGCTTTGAACTCTGCCTGCTTGGCGCGGAGCTTCGCCCGGGCCTGTGCGGCGTTGTTACCGCCGAACTCGTCCGCGATGGCTACCTGCCGCTTCAGTTCCCGGATACGCCGCTCGAAAGCGCGTTGCTGCTGCCGGAGAGCGTCACCCTCAGGGTCCGCCGTGTCTGTCTGCGGGCCCTTTGTGATGCCGGGGAGGTAGATGCTGTGTGAGTGCCGGCAGTTCGGGTGGTAGAGGCCCCGAGCTTTCGCTTCAGCGAGGGAGGCCATGACCGTCTTGCCATCCCTGAGCTGCCCGGTGGTCTGCCCTGAGAGGGAGAGGACCTTGCCCTCGAATGGCCGGCAGATCTCGCACTCCTCGGGTGCGTTGGACACGATGACGGTGTCCACGCCGAGCTCTGTGATCCGGTCCGTGTGGCCCTGGAGCATCGCCTTCGAGGTGGAGGTTCTGGCCGCCATCTCAGCGTAGGAGACCATGTTCCAGTTCCGGCCGCTGTTGTCCCGGAAACCGTTGATCCCTGCCTTGCCGAGCCGCTCCAGGATGATCCCGGATGCTTCCCGCCGCGTGACGACGCCGAGCGCGGCCTGAGCCACTGCTTGGCGGACTACCTGCTGGTAGATGTCATTCACTGCGCGGACAATCTGGAACTTCATCGGCCGGAGCAGTTCGAGCATGTCCGAGACGATGGCCACGACGGCGCCGGTGGGCTGCACCTCAGCGAAGGCCCCGTGGATCAGGCCCGCTTTGGTCAGGTCCCCGCCGGCGGTAGCTATGCCTCGGTTGTAGGCGAGCCCTACGGCCTCCTCTACGGCGCCGGGGATGCCCATCTGGAGGCGGGCGATGATGCTGTCCGTCTGGGCGCGCAGTGCCTGAATGTTGCGGAGCTTCCGTTCCGCCCAGTCAGGCCCGTCCTTACCGTCTGCCAGTGCCTTAGCGATCCTCTGGAGGAGGAGGGTTTCAGCTTCTGAGAACTGTTCCCTCAGCCCTTTCGCCAGGGTGGTGGCGTCGTCCGGGCGGATCGCCATGGCCGCATCCTACTCTGTCGGGGTCAAGGTTTCCGCCGGAACTACCCCTGCCCCATCGGTTCCGAACGTGGCCGGGTCTTCTAGTTCCCCGAGGTTGAAGTCCTGCCTGATCCGGTCCACCTCTTCCTTGACTTGATCATCATCGAAGTCCGGGTTCCTCCTGCGTACCCGCTCCTCGATGGAAGCGGACTGGCTGGTGTAGTCCAGTTGGTTCTGACGTGCCACAGCCTCAGCGTCCTCCGCGACACCGTCCGTGAAGTCCACCCGTACGGGGTAGGGCGTCACACCGCTGGCGAAGATCTGCGCGTCCACTGCCAGGGCCTTGGTGAGGATGCGTTCCATGGCCGGTTTGAGGCCGAGGATCTTCCGCTTCCTCGTGGTGTAGCTGGTTTGGGCTTTGGCTGCGACCTCGGTGGCGGTGACCGCGGCGCCGGAGGAGTCCTGCATCCCGAAGGTTGCGGGGGAGTAGCCGGCGGCGGTGAGGATGATGCGGCGGAAGTGGTCGATGGCGGCGAGGAAGTCCTCGGTGCGGATCTCGAACTGGACCTGCTCAATGGCCATCTTCGAGTCACCCATGGACGAGGGTGCCGCCTTGATCGGGGTGAAGATCGCGGTGTCGAGGTCGAAGCCGGTACCAAGACCTGCTCCGAGGTCCTTCAGCATGGACTCGCCAACGATCAGGCGGCCCTTGCCGAGGCGGATGTCGCGCAACCATGCGCTGTAGAGCTCGTCCAGGGCGTCGAGTTTCTGCTCGATCCCTTCGAGGTCGGACCGGCCGAGGTGCGCCCCCACCGGGTCATTCCTCCACAGTGCGGAGGGGGTGATGTTCGGGGCGTACTCGACGGCGAGGCCGGGGGTCAGGGTGGAGAGTGTGTCCCCGTCGATGAGCAGTTCCACGTTGCCCGGCGCTGCCAGCCATGCGGTGGCCTCGTCCGCGTCGAACGTGGTCCGCTGGCCGAGCTTGTCCGCGGTGCCGACGTAGAGGCCGTGGGAGATCATCCCGATGCCCTGCGCGTCTTTCCAATGGTGCTCGAGATGGCGGGTGACCTGCTGCCCCTCGGTCTTGACCGTGCGCCAGAAGGTGACGGTGTGGAGGCGGCCCCAGCGGAACACCGGCCATGCCATGTCTGCGTCCACCTTGGTGATGAAGACGTGCTCGGCGGTGGCCTTGTCCCAGGTGGCTCGGAGGAACACGCCCCCGAGGGCGGCGGAGATCTCGGCGCCGGCCACGATGGTCTGTTCGAACTCGGGCCCGGTGATGAGGTCCAGGCGTTCCTGGGCTGCGGTGACCTTGTCCTCAGCAGTGCCCTCTTCAACGTCGATGACCGCTGACGCCGGTTCGGAGAACAGAAGGTTAGCCGAGGTCCGGCAGATCTCCTGAGCGAGGCTGATGTGGATGGTGGACAGGTCCGGGGTGCCGGATGCCTTCGCCCCGACGAACCATGTCCGGATCCGCTCCAGCAGGCCGGGGCGGCTGGTGGACTGGGCGTAGATGCTGGACAGGGTGGCTGTCTCATTGCTGTACCAGGCACTGTAGGCGCGGAGGCGGGGGAGGATGTTGCTGAGTTCCTTGGGCGGCCACGCGATGCCGTTGTCGGGCAGTGCCAATGTGGCCTCCTAAAGGGTTTGGTTAGCGTGCGGAATAGGTGACGCCCGGCAGGTGATCGAACACCTGCGGGGCTTTCGCCGCGACACGCAGCGCGGTAATAACTTCTTCGATGTCCCGGTTCATGACCTCGATAGAGGTGTATGTGCCGCTGTCCGTGGTGTTGAAGATCCCGATTCGGACGGCGTGCCCGTCGCTGGATGGTTCGATGTCGAGCGAGTCCACAGTGGGCGGATGGTAGCGATAGGCCATGTTGTTCTCCAAGGGTTGGTGGTGCAGGTTAGGCGGCGAGGTCCACGAGGGAGCGCCAGTTCGTTTCAGTCGTCGTGATGGCATAGCGGAAAGCATCGATGGAGTGGTCAGCTACCTTGATGGGCTGATCCTCGCCCTTCTCGGTCGCTTTCTTGTCCCATGAATAGCCCGGCATCTCGTTGATGAGGCCCTTGCAGCGGTCCGATACCTTGAGCTTCCCGGCGGTGAGCAGGGAGGCCACGGTGCGGATGCCGTACAGCACGTTGTTGTCGCCGTTGATGACGTTGTTGATGCCGTCAGCGGCGAGCTGGACTTTGAAGGAGGCGGCGGCCGGGTCAACGATCACCCATTCAGGGCTCATGCCTTCCTTGGCCAAGGTGTCCGTGATCCATGACTTGATGGACGCGGACAGCTGCCCGTCAGTGAGCCGGATCTGTGCCTGGCGGGAGTCGTACCGCCATTCGTCCATGGCGTAGAGGATGCCGTCCTCACCGACGCCGAGGACGATCATGGAGGTCGCGTTGGTTGTTCCGTAGTCCACGCCGGCGCCGAGGATGCGCCGCATGCGCGGGAGGTCCTCGTGCTTCACCACATGGGTCTCGGGGTTCCAGGAGTCGAACACTGCACCGTCCGCGGCCACCCATTCAGCGAGGATGTAACGGCGGTAGAAGAGTCCACTGTAGGACTTCTTCTGCCGTTCCACGTAGGCCGGGTCCAGGGTCTTGTTGTCGTCCATGAGGAACGTGTACCGGTGGAGGTCTTTGGCATCAGGGGAGGTGTTCCGGTGGATCTTCCCCGCCCCGTCGATCCAGAACCGTGCCTTGTCGAGCCAGTCCACTTTCAGCCAGTGGTTTGGACCGCCAGGGTTGGACGTGAACCAGAACTTCGCCCCGGGCACTGAGAGGCGGGTGTAGAGCATGGTGAAGAACGATTCCGGAATGGTCTCGGCCTCGTCCAGGTACGCGCCGGCGAGGGTGAGGCCCTGGATCTTGGTGCGGGCCTGCTCGTTGTTCGCGCCGTAGATGTGGACTTCCCGGCCGAGGATGATGGCCGTGCCGGTGCCGTAGTTGACCTTCACCCGTTCCTTGCCGAGCATCTCCTGCAGTGGAAGCAGCAGGTTGTTGATGATGGTGCGCTCGGTGCGGCCACACATGGCGAGGGCACCGGATGGGCCGGTGCGGATGTACCGGAGCCAGTCGATGAGGCTGGTGATGGTCTTCCCGGAGCGGACCGCGCCTTCGTAGGCCTCGATGGAGGGTGAGGGGTTGGCGAGGGCTAGGAGGGACTTTCCGGTGAGTGGTTTGGCGTCGATGCTTCCCCACCTCCGGAGTCCTTGTTGGGTAGTGGTGCGCTGGTCATGAACTCAAGCCACTTATCGACAGCGGCCGTGCCGGAGGTGTCGGTGTCTGCCTTTTCGAGCACAAGCGCCTTGTCCATGAAGATGGCGATGGCGGTGGCGAGGTTCCGGTGATCCCCTGGCGGGATGAAGGATAGGTCCCGGGCTGAGTGAATGCCCGGCCCGGTGGGCACTAGGGTGCTGAATGTTCCGGCTTCTAGCCTCGTGAGGATGTCCTCCGCCTGTTTGTAGAGGCGGCCCACAATGTCAGCGCGGCGGGCTTTGTTGTCCTGCTGCTTCGCTTCGGTGGCCGCCTTCACCCTGTCGGATCGGGCGAAGGTGAGGCCGGCTTCTTTGACGACGTTGCTTATCCAGGCTGTGGAGTATCCGGTCTGCCTGGCGATGTCGTTGCGGCTGATGTCTTGGGCGTGGAGGGCGAGGACGATGTCTTTGTCCGCTTGTGTGCGTTTCGGGTTGGGCACAAGAGGTTAGTCACCGCCTTCGGGGTCATGATGGGGGCTGCGGTTATTCTGCGCTGAAGTCGCGCCCGCAGGTTTGGCAGACGAGGTTTGTTGTCTCCCGGCTTGGTCCGGAGCATGTGGGGCAGTCGGCACCGACGACGCGCCACCCATCGTCAAGCCATGCCTTCGCAGTGGATACGGGCACTCGGGCGGTTGTCCGGTACTCCATCAGCACTGTGGGCTCTGGCTTGGCGCTCATGGGTTCCTCCTGTGGTTGGGGGAGTGTTGCTGGCTCGTCCGCGGTTTCGGTTGTTGCCCGGCGGCTTTCACACTCAGTGGGTCTCCCCGGATTCGAACCGGGACTGTGCAGGTTTTGAAGCTGCTGTCTCTGCCGTTGGACTAGAGACCCTTGTAGTCCACCCCTCGGCCGCCACGACGTCAGATGGCGGTGTCAACAGGGTGGGTACTCCGCAATTCACCCGTGAGGGCCCGGCTATGCGGTGTCCGTGGGCTGGCGGTGGATCGAACACCGCGACGGTACTGGGGGAAACCGTCAACCATTCAGCCCGGGACCCGCCGGCTCATGTTCCGGCGGGCTATTCAGTTATGGGTCAGGGGGGTGGTGGTGGCGGGCCCGTCCGGGTCTTTGCGCTGGCTGGATGGGCCTGGCTCGCCGGGTGGAGATCTGTGCAGCAGACACCCGCCACCACGTTCATGCCTACCCGCACTAGGGGGTAGAAACCAAAACGTCTGAGGAGACAGTACTCCGCAGACACCACTTAGAGTACACGAATCCAGGTACTGGCACTACTCAACACGCCGCCTGTCAGACGTTGACGAGGGCATGGGAAAGCCACTGTACGTTGTCACCGTGCCACTCCGCACCACACGCCAGGCAGGACGCGTCCCACAGTGACGGGTGCATCAGGTCCTCGTGCTCATCCCAGCAGTTCACAGTCAGCGCTGGTTCGCGTTCGGGGCCGTGGTACTTGATCCCGCAGGCCGGGCAGGGGCGGTGGAGGCGGCGGCGGGGCTTCTTGGGGTGCAGCAGGGCCGTTATCTCATCAATCCACTCCGAGGAGACGCCGGTGAGGTACTGCTCCCAGTCTTCGGGCATCTCGGCCCAGGGCGTGCCGGTGAGGTCCCGGAGCAGGTTCTCCAGCGTCCCGATGTACACGAAGCCGCGGTAGAGGCGGTACTCGTTCCGGGCCGCTGTTTCGATCTTGCAGAACAGGTCCACCGCGGACAGGTTCACGGGGACGGGCTTCCCGGAGTCGCCGCCGGCCTTCCCGCCGTCGGAACCGGGAGTGCTGGCATTACGCAGCCTCGTGAGGAGCGGCGCCTGGTACTCGCCGTTCGAGAGGTGTTCCTGGGTGAGTGTGTGGACGTTGACGGCGAAGCTGGTCAAAGTGCCCACTCCTGCCGGTAGTCCTCGTGATCCTTGTAGACGGCGGCGAGCATCGCTATCACGTCCCTGCCTACGTAGGGGTCGAGGTCTGGGCACTGAGGGTCGAATGCTTTGATGATCGCCCGTTTCGCCGCGCACTCGGCCAGGATACGCTCTGGACCGACGAGGACCGCGGGAACTGGGCTGTCCGGCCAGCATTGCAGACCAGTGTCAGCCCCCTCGTGCGATGTGGCTCGTTCCCGCTCCGTAACCGCCTGCCGAGCCTCGGCCTCGTCTTCGGACATGCG
Organism: Arthrobacter sp. Y3221159; assembly: GCF_059089885.1. NCBI lineage: Bacteria > Bacillati > Actinomycetota > Actinomycetes > Micrococcales > Micrococcaceae > Arthrobacter > Arthrobacter sp. Y3221159. The sequence continues at coordinate 13,439 of NZ_JBNHFC010000028.1, read as the reverse complement.
GGCCTCAAGGAATTCGGTGATCTTCATCTTGCTATCTTCCCCCTAGATGATGCGTGTTCTGAGTCGTTGTTGTGGTTGGCGGCGGTCGTTGAGACGTTGGACGAGCGCCGGACGGTATCGGATGGCTGGTTCCGTGCGGATGAGCCGGTTGACCTCCTGCCAATACCGGGTGGGTGTCAGGCCGAACTGCTGCTTCGCCTGGTCTTCGAGGGAACCAGCGTATTTGAAGGACTGGCCGGCGAGGTCGAGCATGGCCTTCTGGGTGTCAGTGAGCATCCTGTGATGCTATGTGGCGGGTGAGACAAAAGAGGTTGATCTTTCAAGATCAGCCGATACTGGCTCCCTGACAGCCTCGTGGATCGCTGCCTCGGCGGCGGGCCAGTAGCAGAACCCGCTGCCTTGCTCGCCCTCGAAGTGCCACATGGTGTCCGGGACGCCGCAGACGGGAGCGACTGGATGCCAGTCGATGGCCAGCTCCTTGGCAGCCTCAATATGGCCCTCGCAGGCCAGCATCGCGTAGTCCCCGATTGTGGCCGGAGGTGCGCCCGCGAACAGGTGCAGGATGGCGGGCTGCCCGCAACCTGGGCGGTCGTTGTCGCCGCCATCGAATCCGCATACGTTGTGCATGGCTGGCATGTGCCTGCCCGGTTCGCGGTGCGCTCTCTGGCTCATGCGGCTTGCTCCTGCTCTATCGGTTCCCCGGTGCATCCGCATTTGTGGAAGCCGGTGTGGTCTTCGGTGTAGGCCCCGCAGCGGGGTGTTGGGTTGGCCATGTGGTGGTGGCCGCAGGTGGGGCAGTACCGCATCGTTGAGGCTCCCTCGGGTCAGTCTCGCCAGTAGTAGGGCCGGGTGCCGTCAGGAAGGACCGCCGGGGCGATGCTGCACCACCACGTGTGATCCGACTGGACCTTGCACTCCGGGCAGCCGGGCCGGTCAGGGAAGTGCGCCTCGCACTCCGAGTTCGGCTCCATCATCGATCCGGGTTCGACGGCGTCCCCGTACCTAGTCCAGGTCTTCGGGTCCGTGACGGTACACGTGCAGTCGCTCATGCCTTCCCCTCCCGCATTTGCCGGCGTCGGAGCGCCCTGGTGTGTTGCATCTGCCGGTACCAGCGGCTGGTGGTGACGACGCCGCCCCGGAACAGTTCGAACTCTTTCCGGAAGGACCGCTGGATCGCTTGCCGGTACGTGCGGCGCGTGAACCTCACTCGGCACCCGTTACAGCAGCGGTCGTATCGCAGGGCCAGCGGTGTCCACATTCCGTGCAGATCGCTTCCTCGCCGTAGCCCTCGTGGACGGCAATCACTTCCCGCTTGTGCAGCGATTCCACCCGGGCGAGGGCTTCGTCGCGTTTCCGCAGCTCGGCCAGCAGGACGGGGTGCATGTACAGCGCCGCGACTTCGAGGGCATCCAACATGCTGCCACCAGTGAGAAACGCCTTCGCCGCCGCTTCGACAGCCTCCGCGGGGATGGCTTCGATCTCGACCAGGCGCGGGTCCGGGGCCGCCACTCGGCACCCCCAACACGGTCCCGGTCGTTGCAGGTGAACAGTTCATTGCGCTTTGCGATGGCCGCAGCCTCTGCTTCCTCGATAGTCGGGTATACCCCGCAGTAGTGGTTCTTCTTGCCCTGCCGGACCTGCGCCCGCCATTTGCCTGTATGGGCGTGGAAGGTGACGCCACGGATGCCAGATGGGTTGCGAGTGTTCGCCCCGGACCTGTGTTCGGAGTTCTGCCTCTGCGTCACTGTCCGCAAATGGTCAGGCCGGACGCATGCGCGGTTGAAGCAGCGGTGGTCAATGACCATGCCTTCCGGGATCGGACCGTGCGCCCACTCATGGGAGAGCCGGTGCGCCCGGTGCCGTGTGCCCGCATGCTGGAATACGCCGTAGCCGGTGTCATGGAGTTTCGCCGTCCAAACCCAGCAGTCGCCGGACTTGTCCACCAACTCCCAGAACTTCGCCTGGAGGTAGCCATCCCCGTCATGGAGCGGCGTCAGGGGCTTGCCTAGCCGCCGCTGGTTATAGTGGACCACGCAAAGCTCCCGTGCCCTTATGTCGCGGCGGCATCCTTCGAAACTGCACTCAGTCATTGCTGCCTCCGACATGCAGCACCGTCGCGGGGAGATCGAGGTCCACGGACAATGACTTGTCTCGCGTTCCGGTTTCTGCCCACCACCCGCCGTCTTTTACGAACACTGCGCCGAATACGCTTCGAATGACGGTGTCGGTGGGCAGTGCGTGCAGCTCTCGGACGGTGGTGACCTGCTGCGGCTTCCGGTAACCAGCGGCCAGGATCGCGTCGATGGTGGTGTCTACCTGCGCGCCGATCTCCCGCTTCGTTGGGTCAACGGGCAGGCTGTCGGTGATGTTCTGGTGCATCAGTTCGCCCAGCTCTACGCGGATCTCTTCGGTGCTCATGGTGCCTTCCTGGGCGTGGTGATGATGGCGAGTAGTTGGGGGTCGAGGCGGCGGAGCTTCGCGATCAGGTGCTCGTCGCACTCCGGGAGGCCGAACGTCTCAGCGGACGGGACAGCGGTCAGGGCAGCCGAGGCGGTCACGGGATTACCTCGATGTGTTCGGGTAGGACGTGGACGGGCTTGCGGTGCAGGTCGTAGGCGACCAGGTAGGCGGTGAAGGTCTCCGACTGGATGTACTCGCTGGACTCGCTGTACATCCAGTGGGAGTTGCCGTTGGAGAGGGTGCGTTTGCCGATGATGATGCCGGTGCCGCCCTCCCAAGGCTGGTTCTCCAGACCGGGTCCGGCATGCGTGGACCAGAGTCTGTTGGGGCCGCCGAACTCTCCGGGCCGGGCGTGCCGGCGCCGGAGGTGGGCCGTGTAGCGGACAGGCTGGCCAAGCTGAAGATCGCTCATGCCACGGCCTTGAGTGCGGCGCGGCATTCCCGGACCCGTTCACCAGCAACCTGGACCGTCTGCCAGTCGCCCCGGCGTCCTACAGCTGCTTGGACTGCTTCGGTGTATGCCGCGTCGGCCGCCTCCAGCGCGGTCGCGAGGCGGGCCCGGTTCTCAGCAGCGGCGACGATCCCGAGGAGCCGGGCCTGGTCTGTCATGCCCTGCACGAGCTGGGTGCACTGCTGGGCGTCTTTGCCGAGGTTGATGAGTTCTGCTGCGGTCATGGCTGGTCCTGTGTTGGGAGGGTGAATAGGTAGTCGCGGAAAGCATCGTCCGCGGCATAGTAGGCGTCGTATTCCTCTGAGCGTCCGCCGAGGTGCACGGCATTCAGTGCCTTTATCGCGGCCCGGTGGAGGGTGAGGAGATGGTTCCTCTGTTCCGGGGTCATGATGCGAGGTCCATGTCGTCCTGGTGGCCGAGGCCCTGCGGTGGGACACCACGAGCCCTGCGGGCCCGGATGTACGCGTTCAGGGATTCGACGGCAGCGGTCACGACTTCGGGGGCCACCCATTCGCAGGACGAGTCGCAGCGCTGGCAAAGTTCCCCGATCCGCTTCCTCGTGCCGGGTGCGTCGCTGGATGTCATGCGCTGCGGCCTGGTGGGGTGGTCGCAGTTCCGGCAGGGGCGGATCGCTTCGCCCTGTTCTTTGGCTTTGGCGCCTGCTGCGGCGTTGCAGAGCCGGCACATGTTGTTCGCGTGCCGGCAAACGGTGCCGGGGAAGTCCGCGAGGGTGGTGCGTGAGGAGCGGAGGAGCCGGCCGCAGGTGCCGGCGCACTCGGTCACGCCTACGTTGTACGTCCTGACACTCATGCTGCGAGCCCGTCTGCGATGACGTCAATGAGATCCAGTTCGGTTTCGAGGTCCTCGCCCCACTCGTTGACGGCTTCCATCAGCTCAGGGTGACGGGCCACGAGCTCTTCGGTGATCGCGGCGGAGATGATGCGTTGGTTCTCGTCGGTCTTCGTCTTGACGATCTGACCCATGGTGAGAAGTTCGGCGTCGGTCTTGTCGGCCAGTTTGGCTTGGACTATGGCTACTGCGCTCATTGTGTGTTTCCTCCTTTGGGTGGGCCATCCCTGGCCGTTGTCTGCTGCTCTACCTAGAGTACCGCCTGCCGGTACTCGAAACAAGCACTGACAGTGCGTGAAGTACTCAGGTTTTGCCCGTGAGTTCGGCAACGATCCGCCCGGACACAAGATCCGCCGGCCGCCACACACCAGCATCAGCACCCGCCGCCGTCAAACCCTCGATCCAGGTCCGCTGATCCGGCGACACCCGGCCCTTGTCCGTCTTGAGTTCCCGGAACAGGACCCGGGCCCGTCTGCTGCTGACGAGGACCAGGTCCGGGAACCCAGGCTGCGAACGCCGGCTGTCGTGCGTGTGGTAGCCCAGCTCATACCCATGCAACTGGGCCACCTCCATCACGATCGCCTGGAACTCCGATTCCAGCATCCCCGGCCGCAAATGAAACCCATATGCGCGTTGTTCCGAACGTCCGGTAACGCGCTCAGTGCCCGCCTGACGCACTCTCAGTGCCTTCCGTGGGCGTGGAGACGTTCGGGGGTGTTTGCGGGGTTCTGACGGGCGTCTGTGGCTTCGTGGGTGGTGTTGGCGTATTTGGCGTGGTTGTAGGTTCGGGGTCTGCGGTTGAAGCGTGGGTTCTCCACGAGGTTGATGGCCATGTATTCGGCGTGCTGTTGTTTGGTCCAGGCGGTGCCGGGGAAGTGCTTGCGGAGGGTCTTCACTTCTACGCCTTCGGTGCGGTGGATCTCGGCGTGTGACCAGCCGTCTTCGAGCATGCGTTGGATGTTGGCTTTCCGTTCGGGGGTCATTGGGCGGCCGAGGTATTCATGGCTGATGCCGAGTTCGGTGCGGATGCGGCTGATGGTGCGGGGGTGGCATTCGTAGTGCTCGGCCAGCGCGGCGATGGTCCAGCCGTGTTCGTTGAGGCTGCGGAACTCTTCCCGGTCGATCTTGGGCCGGCGGGTGCGGGTGGTGGTCATGGTCAGTTGCCTTTGCTGGGCCCGGCGAGGGCGTAGTCGTTCTTGGTGCTGGGTTTGGTGATGGTGGCGATGATGCCGTGGATGAGGTCAGCGGCGAGGTCCCCGTGGACCCAGCGGCCATTGACGAGGCCTACGGCGCCTTTGCAGATTCGGCATGTGCCGTGGAGGCTGGCTTGCTTCATGGTGTGTCTTCGCTTTCTGGGTTGTGGTGTTTGCCTACGTGGGTCTCGGGTCTGATGCCTGCCTTCACGTCACCCCAGCAGGCCCGGCAGCAGTGGCTTTCAAAGGTCGGGTGGTCCTCGCATGGCGTCCAGTTCCGTGGTGCTTGCCAGTCCTCCGGTGCTGTGGAGGACCAGTGCTTGCCGTCCTGGGGGTAGAAGTTCGGGGTCCGCTTCGCATGAGCCCCACTGGCGTCTACCTGGGTGGCGTAGTGGGCGAGGGCCCGGACACAATGACCGAAGTCCCTACCCGGGAACCCTTCACCCTCGTTCGCTTCCTTGAGCACCGTGCCGGGCTTGTTCGGGATCCAGTCCGGGCGGGCCGCGACCATCATCGCCGTGAGCCTCGCGCCTTCCTGGTCCGTGAGCTTGTACATGGATTTCTCCTTGATCAAATGTGAATCGTCGTGCGTCCCGGCGGCCCTATCACCTAAGTGACGATCGACGATTTCTTTACCCCAAGGTCTTTAAAACTGGGCTGGCACCTAGGTGAGTTAAGTACTTGGTCTTGGTCTTGGTCTTGGGCACTTGTTCCGCCGCCGTTCGTTTGGCGTTCGGAACGGTGACGGAACGGCGTTCCTTACCCGTTCTTGGCGTGTTCTTCCTGCCACTTTCGTTTGCGGTCCGCGGCCTTCTTCTTGTCGGCCATGACCTGTTCCTTGGTGCGCTGGTACTCGGCCCAGGCCCGGAACTGCCACCCTTGCTCCGTGACGTCCCAGAACCCGGCCTTGACCAGCTTCGCGGCGAGGGTCTTGCCCCTCGGCCAGGAGTCCACGAACCATTCCGGCACTGCCCCGTCCGTCAGGTAGTCGGTGCAGTAGGTCCCGGCCAGGGTCCACAGCCCGATCGCTTCCAGCCCAGCTGCCCGTGACTTCGGGTGTGAGTGCATCTTGTCGTCAGCGTTGAACCACGCCATTATTCGCTCCATCCAGGTACTCTTCGGGTCCAGTGCCACCCGCCGTGATCGCATTCATAGAACCGGCACACCTCCAGCAGCGCTCCGGGTCCTGCGATCTCCCTGCGTAATCGTCTTGCCTCGTCCCGGGTGGAGGAGTAGACCTTCCCGCACCCGCAGGTGAAGAGACTGGGTTTTCGGTGCTGGGTCCGGTACTCCTGCCGCGTGCTCACAGTGCCTCCAAGACACGGCTGGCGACGTCCTCCACGACATTGACGGTGACAGCGTTCCCGCACTGCTTGTATCGCTGGGTGTCGCTGCCTATGGTCCAGTTGTCGGGGAAGCCTTGTAGCCGCTCCCATTCGATGGGGGTCAGGCGCCGGTCCCCCTGCGGGGTTCGAAGGATGGTCATGCCGCTATGGTTTCCGCCGCTGTTTCCGCCGGCTGTGAGTGTTCGAGCAACTGCGGTTTCTGTTGTGAGGCCGACTGTCGAATACGGGTTACTCGGTCCGGTGGGAGCAAATACTTCGGGTCGGGGTGTTCCTCCAAGATTTCCGACAATGTAGACGCGTTCTCGGTGCTGGGGGACGCCGTAGTCCTTGCTGTTGAGTACCTTCCACTGGACGTCATACCCCAGGTCATCAAGGGCCCGGATGATGGTTCGGAAAGTCTGCCCGCGGTCGTGGCTGACGAGTCCCTTGACGTTTTCGAGGATGAAGAATCGCGGTTCTCGGACCTGCAGGACTCGGGCGATGTCGAAGAAGAGAGTGCCTCTGGTGTCGTTGAAGCCTGCCAGGAGGCCGGCGATGGAGAAGGGCTGGCAGGGAAAGCCAGCAGCGAGAAGATCGAACTCTGGAATGGTATGCGGGTCGATTCGGCTTGCGTCTCCGTAGTTGTCATGGTTGAAGTGCCTTTCGTAGGTCTTGATTGCTGCCTTGTCGATTTCGGAGTAGCCCACGCATTCCGTGCTGATGGCTCGCTTCTTCGCGGCCCGCTTGATGCCGAGCTCGAATCCGCCTATTCCCGAAAACATCGAGAAGTACCGGACGCTCATGAGGTGGTTCCTTCCAAGGGGTTGGTGGGGCTCCCACGGGTGGTGTGGGAGCCCCGGGTGTGTTCCTGCGCGTGGCCCGGTGCTGCAGGCGCTGACAGGGCTACGGGGTTTACTTGGTGCAGCCGGCGCACTCTTCGGTGCGGTTCAGTGGCTTGTCGCACGAGGAGCAGAGGATGACGTCCGTCTGCCGGCGGGGCTTAGCCAGTGGCGGCTTGGGCGGAATGAGAGCAATGGTCTTCACGCGGCAACCTCCAGCGATGCCGCATTGGCCAGTTCCAGCAGGACATCGGCATGGCATGGCTCGTTCAATGGGCACCAGCACGCCAGGTTCATACCTGCGAGTTGTGCGCGTGCATCGTTTGTCGTGATGTCGAGATCGCCTGAAGCAAGCGCCAGTCGGAACAGCTGTGCCACATCCTCGGCCGTGAGGGGGTCTTCGATGCCATGGACCGGGTTCGCTCCAATGAATGCGGACTCATCGCCGACGGCGTACGGGTTGCCCCACTTCGTGGGGCGGCCGACGTAGACGGTGCTCTCCGGCATTCGCCACCCTTTGGTGCGCCTCCGCTGCACGCGCACCGGGCTCACGCCGCGACCTCTTCACGGTGGGTGATGTGTTTGCGGATGTTGTGGGGCTGCAGCCCGGACCAGTGGCGTTCGCCTTCGGGGGTGGAGACGACGACGGTGGGCGCCTGCCGGTAGCCAAGGGTCTCGGTCACGTACGCATAGGCGGCCGGGTCCTTCTCCATATCAACTTCGGTGTACTCGACACCGGCCCGTTGCAGGAGCTCCTTGGTCTTGCCGCAGCCCCAGCACTCTTCCTTGGTGTAGATGGTGACTGCTACGCCGTCGCGGGCTTCGATGCGGGGTGTGAGGTCGGTGATGGTCAAAGCGGGGTTTCCTTTCGGGGGCGGGGTGGCGGGCCTGAGCGCCCGCCACCAGGGGTTGTTAGAACGGGGGCTCGGATTCGGTGCCGGCGCCCCATGCGCTGTTGGTGTTATCGCCACCCCAACTGCCGGAGGAAGCTTGGCTACCGCCGCCGTTGCCGCTGCGCTGGGTGCGGTTGACCTTCGCCGTCGCCGTCTTGAGGGAGGGCCCGATCTCGTCCACCTCCAGTTCGATCACGGTCCGCTTCTCGCCCTCTTTGGTCTCGTAGGACCGGGACTTGAGGCGGCCGGTGACGATGACGCGCATGCCCTTGGTCAGGGACTCGGCCACGTTCTCCGCTGCTTCCCGCCAGACACCGGCGCGGAGGAACAGGGTCTCGCCGTCCTTCCACTCGTTGGCCTGGCGGTCGAACGTCCGCGGGGTGCTGGCGATGGTGAAGTTCGCCACGGCGGATCCGCTGGGTGTGAAGCGGAGCTCTGGATCCGAGGTCAGGTTGCCGATGACCGTCAGGGTCGTCTCGCCCGCCATTACTTCGCACCTGCCTGTGCGAGGCCCCACTCGGCGTCAACATCGGGCAGGACGCCGTCAGCATCCGCCGGAGGAGTCTCGGCCTCTTCGATAAACCGGGAGGCCTCAGCCTTGGTCAGTTCCTTGGAGGACTCGAGGGTGCGGCCGGTGAACTGGGAGAGCTCGGCCAGGCCGGACTCACGGTCGTTGGCGCCGAGCTTGCCGAGGATCACGTGGATCTTGGTGAGCTGCGCGGTCGTGGCCAACGGCTCGGCCGGGGCCTGCGGTTCAGGTTCCGGCGTGACCTCGTCCTGCGGGGCCTCGTGGACGACGTCCGGGAGGTCCGGGGTTGGGGCCTTCGCCCTCTGGATGGTCCGCTTCGTCTTCGGCGCCTCCGCAGCAGGTGCGGCCGGCTGCTCGCCGAGGTCGTCCAGCTCCACCTCTTCGACGGAGGTCGCGGCGATGCCGGTGAGGACGTCGGGGGCGATGACGCGGCAGATCTCGGCCTGGCACTTGGCGGTGAGCATGCCGATGGGGTCCGTCTGGTACTTCTTGTTCGAGGTGTACCCGGCCTTCTGGGCGCGGGCGATGGTCCACTCAACGCGGGTGAAGGTGGTTTCGCCCTTGCGGCGGCCTTCGTAGACCACGCGCTGGTCGGTCGCCTCGACTCGCCGGATGGTGTGCCCTGCCTGCATGACGAGGGCGGCCATGGTCCGGGCGTACATGGAAGGGCGGCCGGAGACCACAAAGATGTTCGCCAGGGCGTTCATCGGATCCAGGCCCAGGGACTTGCCCGCGAGGATCGCCGCTGCCGCCGCTTCGGGCTTGCCGCGGAAGGACGCCGGGACGAACTCGGTGCTGCACAGTGCCGTGCCGAGCTGGTGGGCTGCGGAGAGTTCCTGCGCCCATTCCATGAGGGACACGGTCGCGGCGGTGGCCGGCAGGCCGGTGGGGTTGAAGGCGGCCACGGGTGCGGCCTGGGGGATTGCTACTTCGCTCATGCTGCTACTGCTTCCTGTGTGGTGGTGGTGACCGGGGCGCCAACGATGGCTTCCCGGAGTTTGGTGGTCTTGTGGGTGTAGGCCGCGGCCAGGAACATGGCGTAGTGGCCGCGCATCTCGTCGCGGTTCTTGGCCAGCGGGTAGAGGGTGGTGCCGAGGGGCGCGTCACCGTAGCGTGCGTTCTCGCCGTCACGGTCCATCGGGGTCACGTGGGCGACGTAGGTGGCCACGATCTCCGGGAGGGGCTGCTCGTTGCCGTCCTCGTCCATGTAGAACTCGGCCAGTGAGTACGCTGCGCACTGCAGGCCTGTCTCGCCGTAGACGTACTTGGAGGTCTTGAGGTCGATCATGACCGGCTTGCCGTCGTTGAGCAGGGGAGAGGTGCCGATCATGTCGAACTTGCCCGCGTACCAGTCCTTCCGGCTGGCACAGGGCCGCTCCATCAGCAGGGGGGTGATCTGGAAGCGGTCCAGGAAGTCCGCGTAGCCCTCCACGTAGCCGGCCAGTTCCTCCGGGACATCCTCGACGGTTCCGGTGGTGGCAAGGACTTCCGCGAAGTCGTGCACGGCCGTGCCGCGGACGCCGGCGTCGTCCCGGACCTTTGTGGGAAGTTCCTTCAGTTCGTACATGGCCGATTCGGGGTTGCCTGATAGGAGCTCTTCGAGGCGTGCGCGGTTATCTGGGTCCGTGACCCATTCAGCGACGACGCGAGGGGCCCATCGGATGAGGGCGGGCTTGGGGATGCCGCCGTTGAGGATGGTGGTCACGCCGGTGACGGGCAGCCCGTCGAGCTTGTACCGGTGGCCGTTGTGGGTGAAGGTCAGTCCCTTCACCGGCTCCTTGGTCTTCGGGCTCATCGGGAGGCCTCCTTGAAGACTGCGCTGATGCCGCGGTCCTTGCCGCCGCAGGCCCGGGCGCATTCCTTGGCGCGGAACTCGTCCAGGCCGAAGGTGCCGATCACGGCGCCGGTCTCGCCGTAGACGATCCATTGGCCCTCGGGCAGGTCATCGATGGGTTCATAGCTCATTGGTCTGGGTCCTTTCGGAAGTCGATGTCGTCGCAGGTGCAGTCGGTGCAGGTGTGGTGGCCTTTGGGGCAGATGCCGGCGCCGCGGCAGTAGCAGTCGGTCACAGTCCCACCGCCGACGCGACGACGGCCACGGCGAGGTGTGGCATGACGAGTGCAAGGGCTATGCCGGTGGTGAGGACGGCGAAACGGACCACGGCCCGGACCCGGATCTGGCCGGCGCTCACGCTGCGAGCTCCATCGGGGGGATGAAGACCTGCTGACCTGCGGCGGGGAAGGTGGAGATCACGTCGCGGATGGCGGTGAGCAGGTCACCTTCGAACTGCTCGATCAGGTCTTCCCGCTCGACGGCGTCGAGGTCCATGTGGGTGCCGTTCTCGACCTTGCGGAGTTCGTCCAGTGCCTGCAGGGCCGCGGCCGTGTAGTTCGGCTCCGGGCGGATGCCGAGGAGGGCGGAGACGTCGAACGCGAGCTTCTCTTCGTCCTGCCACTCGTTCGGGTACCGCTCGAAGTAGTTGACGATGGTGGCGCGGGCGGCGGTCTCGGCTTGCCGCTTCGTGAAGTGGTACGTGTACATCGGGTATCCTTCCGGTAGATGAGCTTCTTGCTTGTTCATGGGTCCCGCGTTGCTTTGGCCGGCAGCGGGGCCCTTTTTTATTGGGCGAAGACGGGGAGGTTGCGGAGCTGCTTGTTCCGCTCCCGCTTGTCTCCCTTGCTGGGGGCCGGGGCTTTCGCTCCCTGCCTGCGGATCGCTGCGATGTCTTCCTCTCCGAAGCGGATCTGCGGTCCGTCCCTCCATGCCGGCCACTTGTTGTTCCGGACCCGGCGGCGGACTGTCTCCTCGCAGACCCGGAACATCTGGGCTACTTCGGGGACGGTGTAGAAGGTGCTCATGCCGCCACCCATTCGCGGAGGACTCCGCCGTGGCGGGAGCGCTGCTTGGAGGTGGAGATCCCTGCCTGCTGGATGAGTCCGCGGGACCTGGCGATCTTGAAAGCCGAGCCGACCTTGTTCGGGTGGGGCGCGGGCCGGTGGTGTCGGCGCAGGTCGTCGGCAGTGACAGTTCCTCCTCGGCGGGCAAGGTCAGCGATGGTGGCGACTGCTTCCTCGGTCCATGTGGTGTCCTCCAGGGCCAGTGGCTGTGTCATGTCGGCGTGTCCTTTCTTAGGCGACTTGTAGACGCTGTTGGCGGGTAGTTTGCCGCTTGGCAGACGGTGCAATGGGCTCGAAAAGGACCTCGACGGGGACGTTGAGGACCTCCGCGATGCGGGTTGCGGTTTCGGGTTCCAGGCATCGGCGGCGGCCGCTGGTGAGGTGGTTGATGAAGCTCGGGTGCACACCCACTCGATCTGCCAGCCCCCGCTGGGTCATCTTGTGTGGGATCGGTGTGCCTGCCTTGTGCGCTTCGATGTCTTTTTGCGTGATGAGGAAGGCGCGGAGCGCTTCCTTTGAGACCAGTCGCATGTACGTTCCTTTCGGCCAGCGGGCCTTAGTGCGCCAGGGTGACATGAGCTCTCCTTCTTTGGTCGGTAGGCGGTTCGCCTGTTATCTGCTGCCCTCTGAGTATTGCCTACCGGTAGGCGGTAAGTCAAGCACCGACAGTGCGCGGCTTCCGCGCTGGTACTAATCAGTAGGGGGATGGGGGGAGTTTTTTGGTAGGCAGGTCCCTAGAATTAGGTGTACCGCCTACCGGTAGGCATAGTGCCCACCGGCGGCGTTGCGCTCCACAGCACCCACAGGAAAGCTCAGAGCATGACCACGAACGCAAGCCCCAACTTCCAGCAGCTCGTCCTACTGCACAAGCGGGACGACTCCTACGAGGCCATCTCCAAACGCGCCGGCGGCGTCCCGAAAGCACGGGCACTCCAGTCCATCGTCAAGGACGGGTTCACCCGCATGCCCTCGCCCGAGACCTTCGCCGGACTCTCCAAAGCATTCAGCATCAGCCCCCGCGAGCTCGTCCTGGCGGCGGCCCGTACCCTGGGCATCGACGTCGGAGACGACCGGGACTCCGACCTGGTCCTCTGGGGAGCCGGACGCCTCCCGCAGGAGTCGCAGGACGTCCTCCGCAACACGGCCGGGGAACTCATGAATTGGATGGACGGCAGCCGGCGCAAGCCCGAGACCGGCGGGCCGGACAATGTTGTGCAATTCCCCACATCCAAGTCCGAACCCGCCCGCCTCGATTTCGCCAAGATGGCAGGCATGACGGAGCAGGAATCCGAGGGAAAGCACGAAGCGGCACGCTCGTCAAAGCGTGGGGAAGAATCCCAGGAGCGCGAGTAACAAAGACCCACGCTGTCGGTGCCGTCCCCTATGGTGGGCGGCATGGAGTCGGGGGAACGGTTGGCAGAAGCGATGGGCGTGCGTATCGTCACCCATCGGCTGCCCGGACTCCTCGTCGCGGCAACAGACGGCCGGACCATCTACCTCGATGACCGGCTCACGTTCCGGGAGCGGCGTTGCGCGATCTACCACGAGTTGGTCCACATCGAGCTGGGCCACAAGGAGTGCCAGTCCCCGGCCGTTGAGAAGAAGGTTCGGGCAGTGGCAGCGGACCGTCTCGTGTCCTGGCAGGCGGTGTGGGAACACGCTCCGTGGGCGCACTCCCTGGACGAGTTGGCCGAGGATGTCATGGTGACCAGGAGCGTCCTGTCGGACTGGATCGCCACCCTCCCCGCGGATGCCCGGGAGGTTCTCCAGATGCGCTTCGAGTGCCACGTTTAGCCTGTGCACTGCGTGCACAGAAAAGGTATTACGCAGTCTTTAATGGTAGTTTCAAGTCGCACGAAACCCCGGAAACATGCGGAACTTCGGCGCTATTCTTGGTGGCTGGGGTGGTTCAATTCCCCCCATCTCCACCAAAAAAGCCCCGGATTTCCGGGGCTTTTTTATTGTCTGTGCACGCAAGTACGGTGGCTGTGCACTCAAAGAGG
>NZ_JBNHFC010000027.1:0-32958 GCF_059089885.1 Arthrobacter sp. Y3221159 | reverse complement strand
TTGGCACACTATTGAGTTCTCAAACAACAGACACACCCGGCACCACCCAAACCAAACATTCAGGATCGCTCCGGAGCAACTTTTCAAACTTACCGGCTGGCTTCACTCTTGTCAAACCGGCGGTCGCGACCTTCATCAGCGTGAAGCTTTTTGGTCGGGTTTTCCGGCTGACTCTGTGGACCAGCGCGGAAATAAACTCTACCACCACTTGGCCGCGATGGCCAACTCTCCCGGACGCCGGTTCCCGCCACCAAGGTGACGGGGCACGGAAAAGCCCGGAATCACAGGGATTCCGGGCTGTTCCATGCGGTTCACGCCGGCAGGCTACGCGGAGGCTGCTGTCCCACGCCCCGATACCTTCGGTGCTGCAACTCCTGGCTTGAAGTAGGCCGCGCCGAGCGGCGGCAGGGTAACGGTCAGCGTGGCGGGCTGGCCGTCCTGGCCTTCGTCGACGGCCTTGAGTCCTTCCTTGTTCAGGACACCGGACCCGCCGTAAGTTTCATGGTCCGTGTTGAGGACTTCCATCCACGGCCCCGCCGCCGGTACGCCCAGGGTGTAGCCGACGTGCGGGCCGCCGGAGAAGTTGATGGCGCACACCAGCGGGTTACCGTCCTTGTCCCAGCGGATGAAGGACAGGACGTTGCGGTCGGCGTCGCCGCCGTTGATCCACTGGAACCCGCCGGGCTCGTTGTCCCGGGTGTAGAGCGCCGGTGTGGTCTTGTACAGCTCGTTCAAGTCCTTGGTCAGGAGCTGCAGACCCTTGTGCGCGGGGATGTCCGCAAGCCACCAGTCGAGCCCGTGCTGCTCGGACCATTCGGCTTCCTGGCCGAATTCGGTGCCCATGAAGATCAGCTGCTTGCCGGGGTGCGCCCACTGGTAGGCCAGGAAAGTGCGCAGGTTGGCGAGCTGCTGCCAGCGGTCGCCCGGCATCTTGCGCAGCATGGAACCCTTGCCGTGGACAACCTCATCGTGGCTGATGGGCAGCAGGAAGTTTTCCGTGAACGCGTACACCATGGAGAACGTGACGGTGCCGTGGTGCCATTTACGGTTGACGGGATCCTCGGAGGCGTACTTGAGGGAGTCGTGCATCCAGCCCATGTTCCATTTGAGCCCGAAGCCCAGCCCGCCGTGGCTGGTGGGCGCCGTGACGCCCGGGAACGCTGTGGACTCTTCCGCGATCATCACGGCACCCGGGTGCGTCTTGTAGACGGTGGCGTTGACTTCCTGCAGGAAGGAGATGGCCTCCAGGTTTTCCCGTCCGCCGAAGCGGTTGGGCTGCCACTGGCCGTCCTGTCGGGAGTAGTCCAGGTAGAGCATGGAGGCAACGGCATCCACGCGCAGTCCGTCAATGTGGAACTCGTCGAGCCAGTAGAGGGCGTTGGCCACCAGGAAGTTGCGTACCTCGGTACGGCCAAAGTCGAAGATCAGGGTTCCCCAGTCCGGGTGCTCGCCAAGGTTCGGGTCGGCGTGCTCGTAGAGTGGCTCGCCGTCGAACTGGGCAAGGGCCCAGGCGTCCTTGGGGAAGTGGGCCGGAACCCAGTCGAGCAGCACGCCGATGCCGGCCTGGTGCAGCGTGTCCACCAGGTACCGGAATTCGTCCGGGTGGCCAAAGCGGGACGTCGGCGCAAAGTAGGAGGTGACCTGGTAGCCCCAGGAGCCACCGAACGGGTGCTCCGCCACAGGCATGAACTCCACGTGGGTGAAGCCGAGCCATTTGACGTAGTCCACCAGTTCCTTGGCGAGCTCGCGGTAGCCCAGCCCCAGCCGCCAGGACCCGAGGTGTACTTCGTAGACGCTCATCGGGGAATTGTGCGGATCACGCTGGGCACGTGCTTCCATCCACTCGTCGTCCTTGAAGGCGTAGGAGGATTCCACCACCCTTGAGGCCGTCAGCGGTGGAACCTCGGTTCCGAATGCCAGGGGATCAGCTTTCTCCACCCAGTGACCGGCCCTAGTCCGGATTTCGAACTTGTAGCAAGCGCCGGCTGAAACGCCGGGGATGAAGAGTTCCCACACCCCTGAGGAGCCAAGGGAGCGGAGGGAGTGTTCGCGCCCATCCCAGGCGTTGAAGTCGCCCTTGACCCGGACAGCCTGCGCATTGGGAGCCCAGACGGAGAAAGAAACGCCGTCCACGTCGCCCAGGGAGGACTTGTAGTGCCGGGCATGGGCGCCCAGGACCTCCCACAGCTTTTCGTGCCGGCCTTCGCCAATCAGGTGCAGGTCCACCTCGCCGACGGTGGGCAGGTACCGGTACGGTTCGTCGACCGTCACTGGTTCAGCCCCCGGGTAGGTGACCGAGAGCCGGTAGTCCGGCACATGTCCGTGCTGCAGCGGTTCCAGGACCGCCACCCATACGCCGTGCGCCTCGTGCTGCATGGGAGTTTCGCCTGCGGAGGTGATGACGTTGACTGCTTCGGCCAGGTGCTTCACCGTGCGGATGGTGACGTGCCCGTAGTCGTCCAGGTGCGCACCCAGGACAGAGTGCGGGGCGTGGTGTTCACCGTTTGCGATCCTGCCCAAGGTGCCGTCGTCCACCTGCAGCGGTGCGCCCGGGCGGTCAGTTCGTGCTGAGCCTGTCATTTCGTTACCTTCCGATGCTGCCCCGGCATGGTCGCCGGCGCTGTTACCGCTAAGGAGCCGCCTGGAGGCGTTCACCGGGATCGCCAGCCAGTCGGGCCTGTTACGCATTTCATAAACTACTTCGTACAGTGCTTTGTCCAGCCACAATGCCACAAAGAGGGGCGCGTTCCGGTCCACGGTTCCGGGCGTGACGCTGGCGTAGCCGTCAAGGAATGCTTCCGCGCAGTCGTCCACCCAGGCTGCGGGCACCTGGGCGCCTTCCTGTTCGCGCTGGGCAGCTCCCGCCGCGTAGTCGAAGGAGCGGAGCATTCCGACGACGTCGCGCAGGGGAACATCGGGGACGTTCCGTTCGGCGATGGGCCGGAGGGGCTCGCCTTCGAAGTCGAGGATGGCCCACCGGTCAGGGCCGGCCTGTGCCGGGACCTGCAGGATCTGGCCAAGGTGAAGGTCGCCGTGGATCCGCTGGAGCGGCCCGGTGGGTACGCCGTCGAGGCCTTCCAGCAGCGCGTCCAGTTCTTTGTCAAAGGGCCCGACGGCGGGACCGGCTTCCGCCCATGCCTGGCGGACGCGCTGGGCTACTCCCGGTCCGATCACCTTGCCCGGTTCGCTTTCGGCGGACTGTCCCAGCGCTTCGGCAAGGCGGCGGTGCACTGTTGCGGTGGCGGCTCCGAGGGCCCGAGCTTCTGTGGTGAAATCAGTGCCGGAACGGGCGGCGTCCACCGCGAGGCGCCAGGCATCCCGGCCGCCGGCCAGGAACTCGTGTGCCACGGCCAGCTCGCCCTGCACCTGGCGGGTCCCCTTTCCGTCAGACGGGGTCCTGCCTTGGGCCAGCCACTCCCCCCGCACCCAGCCAAGGGTTGCGGGCACCTCGGACGTCCCGGCGGAGGTCAGGGCGGACCCCACCTCAACTTCGGGGTTGGCGCCCTCGGACAACACCCGGAAGAATTTCACAATCGCTGCCGATTCGCCGTCGTCCACAATCACTGAACTGTTGGACTGCTCCCCGGACAGGACCTTCACAACACCGTGCGCGGTAGGCAGCCGGTAGCTCCCGGGGACCTTGAAGCCCGCTGCCGTGCCGCTGGCAGCCTTCTCTTCATTCCGGATCAGCTGCAGCCAGGAGCCCACGAAGTCGGGATCGTGGACGGCGTCGTAGACCCACGGACGGGACGGATCCGTGCCGGCCGCCTGGCCAACAAGCGCCCGTTCCATTCCTGCTGCGGGTGCGGGCCGGAAGCTCAGCGGAACCTGGACCACGGCAGTCCGCCTGCCGCCGTCGGAGCCCTGCGTGCTGACGTTCAGCAGGAACACGGACAGGGCTGCGTGCCTGGCCGGGTCTTCAAGCCCCAGGCTCCCGGCCTGGGACATTTCGAAGTCAGGCGACTTGATGGGAAACCAGCGTTGCTTCGGGAGCCATTCCTGGAGCAGCGCGGTCAGGGCGGGCGTGAGAATAGGCTGGTTCATGTCACTCCTCTATCGACAGGATGGGCATGGCCTGGGTGTAGGGCGATGACGGGTTGGATGCCGCAGACCGGACGCGCAACCAGAAGAAATCGTGGCTGCCCAGGGTCAACGTCAGCGTGCCGTCGTCATTGATTCCGGGGAACATCTGTCCCCCGAAGACATCCCGCAGTCCGCGGCCGGCGTACTCCGGTACCCGCAGCCGGGCTGCCACGGGGTGCTGGGAAAGGTTGAAGACGCACAGGACGGTTTCGCCGTTCAGTCCCGCGGGGTTGCCATGGGGCAGTTCGCGGAGGTAGGCAAGGACGGCGTCGTGGTCGGCCTCCACGTGCTTGTAAACGCCCAGGCCGAACGCGGCATGGTTCTTGCGGACGCTCAGGATCTGCCGGGTCCACCGGAGCAGGGAACCGGAATGGGCGGACTCGGCCTCCACGTTCGCCATGCTGTAGTTGTACACCAGCGACTGGATGGGAGGCAGGTACAGCTTGCCCGGGTCCGCGTGGGAGAAACCGGCATTCCGGTCGGGGTTCCACTGCATGGGGGTACGGACGGCGTCCCGATCCTCGAGCCAGATGTTGTCGCCCATACCGATTTCGTCGCCGTAGTACAGGAACGGGCTGCCGGGCAGGGACAGGAGCAGCGCGTTGATCAGTTCGATCTCGGCACGGGAGTTGTCCAGCAGCGGCGCCAGCCGGCGCCGGATGCCGATGTTGGCCCGCATCCGGGGATCGGGGGCATACCAGCCGAGCATGGCCGCGCGTTCGTCGGCGGTGACCATTTCGAGGGTCAGCTCGTCATGGTTGCGCAGGAAGGTGCCCCACTGGGCGCCCTCCGGAATGTCCGGGGTGTCCCTCATGGTCTCGATGATGGGCGCTGCCTTCTGGTCCCGGAGCGCGTAGTACAGCCGCGGCATGATCGGGAAGTGGAAGGCCATGTGGCACTCCGGTTCCGCTTCCGTGCCGAAGTACTCCACCACCTCGTTGGGTGGCTGGTTGGCCTCGGCGATGATCACCCGGCCGGGGTAGCTTTCGTCCACCATGGCCCGCAGTTTCCGGAGGAACTCGTGGGTGGCCGGCAGGTTCTCGCAGTTGGTCCCTTCCTCCTCGTACAGGTAGGGGATGGCGTCGGCCCTGAAACCATCGATGCCCTGGTCCAGCCAGAACCGCACCACATCGAACAGCGCCTCGATCACCCTGGGGTTTTCGAAGTTCAGGTCCGGCTGGTGGCTGAAGAATCGGTGCCAAAAGAACTGCCGCCTGATGGGGTCGAACGTCCAGTTCGATTCCTCGGTGTCCACGAAGATGATGCGGGCATCCTGGTACTTCTCGTCCGTGTCACTCCATACGTAGAAGTCCCCGTAAGGCCCCTCGGGGTCCTTGCGGGACTCCTGGAACCAGGGGTGCTGGTCCGAGGTGTGGTTCAGCGGCAGGTCGATGATCACGCGCACGCCCCGGGCATGCGCCTCGGCCACCAGGCGCTTGAAGTCGCTGATGGTGCCGAACTCGTCCAGCACGGAGTTGTAGTCCGAAATGTCGTAGCCGCCGTCCCGCAGCGGTGACTGGAAGAAGGGCGGCAGCCAGAGGCAGTCCACGCCCAGCCACTGCAGGTAGTCCAACCGGTCGATCAGGCCGGAGAAGTCTCCGGACCCGTCGCCGTTGGCATCCGCGAAAGCCCGGACCAGTACTTCGTAGAACACGGCCTTCCGGTACCACAGCGGATCATGCTGGAGGCCCGGGGCGTTGAGCTCGAATGTGCTCTTGGGAGTGAAGTGTTGGCCCGAACTTTGCGCAGTAAAACTCACTGATGCATTCTCCTCACGCTGAGGATGTGTGCGGGCTCAACATGCGGGTCCAGGCGCACGTAGTTGTACTCGCCCCACTCCCAGCTTTCCCCGGAGATGAGGTCGTCCACGTGGAACCCGCCATTGGCCGTCAGGTCCTGCGGATCCAGTTCAAGCGCGGCGAGGTCCAGTGTCACGGTGGATTCCCGAGTGACATGCGGGTCCACGTTGACCACCACGATGAGGGTGTCCTTGGAACCGTCAGGCAATGTCTTGTGCTTGGAGTACACCACCGTGGCGTCGTCCGTGCTCTGGTGGATTGTCAGGTTCTGCAGGTCCTGGAGCGCAGGGTGGTCCCGGCGCAGGTGGTTCAGCCGGGTGATGAACGGCGCCAGGGTGCGTCCGGATTCGGCTGCCGCATCCCAGTCGCGTGCCTTGTATTCGAACTTCTCGTTGTCGATGTACTCCTCGGCGCCCGGGCGGGCAACGTGCTCGTAAAGCTCGTAGCCTGCGTAAACCCCCCACAGCGGGCTGGCCGTGGCGGCCAGGACTGCTCGGATCCGGAACGCCGGCGGGCCGCCAAACTGCAGGTAGGGGGTGAGGATGTCCGGGGTGTTGACGAAGAAGTTGGGCCGGAAGAACGCCGGCGAATCGTGGCTCACCTCGTGGAAGTAGTCCTCAATCTCCTTCTTCGTGTTGCGCCAGGTGAAGTAGGTGTAGGACTGCTGGAAGCCGGCCCGGCCCAGGGCGTGCATCATTGCGGGCCGGGTGAACGCCTCGGCAAGGAACACCACGCCCGGCACTGCTTTGTTGACTTCGGCAATAAGCCATTCCCAGAACCAAACAGGTTTGGTGTGCGGGTTATCAACCCGGAAAATCTTTACGCCGTGGCTGACCCAGAGCAGGACAATCCGGAGAATTTCATTGGAAAGGCCCTCAGGGTCATTATCGAAATTGAGCGGATAAATGTCCTGGTACTTCTTGGGCGGATTTTCGGCGTAGGCAATACTGCCGTCCACGCGGGTAGTGAACCATTCCGGGTTCGACGTTACCCACGGGTGGTCCGGAGCGGCCTGCAGGGCGAGGTCCAGGGCAACTTCCAGGCCCAGCTCATTGGCCCGGGCCACGAAAGCGTCAAAGTCCTCGAACGTGCCGAGGTCGGGATGGATGGCATCGTGCCCGCCTTCCTCGGCACCAATGGCCCAGGGCGAGCCGGGGTCATGCGGACCGGCAACCAGGGTGTTGTTGGGCCCCTTGCGGTGCTTCACGCCGATGGGATGGATGGGCGGCATGTACAGGACGTCGAAGCCCATGGCCGCGACGGCGTCCAGCCGCCTGGCGGCAGTGCGGAAGTTACCGGAAGTCCACGTGCCGGTGGTGTGGTCCTTGACGGCGCCCTCCGAACGGGGAAAGAACTCGTACCATGCACCGCGGCCGGCACGGTCACGCTCGACATTGAGCGGGTACTTTTCGGAGACCGTCACGAGTTCGCGGATGGGCTGGCGGGCGACGATGTCCGCCACTCCGTGACTGAAGCCGGCGGCGAGGCGCTCCTCCGGACTCAGCGACCGGTCCGCCAGCCTCTCGGCGACCCAGCGCAATGTTGCCCTGTCCGCCTCGTTCCGGGAGTCGTCGTCGGACGCTTCGGACAACAGCGCAGCGCCCTCAGCGAGCATAAGTTCAACATCAATCCCGGCGGCGATCTTCACCTCGGCGTTGTGGTGCCAGGTGCCGTAGCGGTCATGCCAGGCTTCAATGACAAAGGACCAGTGCCCGGTTTCCGACGGCGTGAGGATGCCTTCCCAGCGGTCGGTTCCCATGCCGCGTTCCCCCCGCGGCGGCGCGAGCCGGACGCGCTGGCGCTCTGCGCCCGACGCGTCCAGCAGGACTGCGCTCACGCCGAGCTGGTCGTGGCCTTCCCTGAAGCAGGTGGCACCCACCACGATTCCTTCGCCCGGCAGGGCCTTGGCCGGGAACTTTCCACCCTCGACGACGGGCTGCACGGCCGTGATCGGAAACCGTCCGAACCGCAGCCCCTCCGTGATGGATCCCCTTGGCATTTTCTCTGTTACGGCACTGATTCCTGAGTTAGTCGTCACAGGCTCGACGTTAGCGAGAAAAGTCCAAGATTGCTAAGCCTGCTCACTAATCTCGTCGTGCCGCACGTCATTTCCTGCACGCCCCTGTCATTTACCCAAAAGAAACCCAAAGCTGGTTCCTGCCGCCCATGTTGTCCGTTAGTGTGACGCAGGTGAAGGCAATCCGCAGGTTTACGGTCCGTACAGTCCTCCCCGAGCCCATCCGCCCGCTGGCGCGGCTTGCAAGCAATTTGCGCTGGTCCTGGCACCGCCCCACCCGGGAACTCTTTGCGGGGTTGAACCCCCGCATCTGGGAAGAAAGCGAGCAGGACCCCGTCGGCTTCCTGGGCATGGTCAGCAGGGAAGAATTCCAGCGGCTTGCCGCCGACCAGTCCGTGGTGGAGCGGGTGCGGGCAGCGGAGCAAGACCTTGACCGGTACCTTGAGGAACCGCGCTGGTACCAGGGCCTGGGGCCGGAGGCGCCGGCGTCCATCGCCTATTTCTCCCCCGAGTTCGGCATCACCGAGGTCCTGCCACAGTACTCCGGCGGCCTGGGTATCCTGGCCGGCGACCACCTGAAGGCGGCGTCGGACCTCGGCGTGCCGCTCATCGGCGTGGGCCTGCTTTACCAGGCCGGCTACTTCAAGCAGTCGCTGTCCCGGGACGCCTGGCAGCAGGAGACCTACCCCGTCCTGGACCCGGACGGCCTGCCCCTCACCCTGCTTCGCGAACCCTCCCCCGACGGCAACGGCAAGCCCCTGCAGATCACCCTGCCGCTGCCCAACGGCCGCCGGCTGCTGGCACACATCTGGCGGGCCGACGTCGGACGCGTCCCCCTGCTGCTCCTTGACTCGAATGTGCCCGGCAACGATGACGCGGCGCGCAGCATCACGGACCGGCTGTACGGCGGCGGCGGTGACCACAGGCTGCAGCAGGAACTGCTGCTCGGCATGGGCGGGGTCAAGGCGCTGCGCGCCTTCCAGCAGCTCACCGGTTGCCCCGCGCCGGAAGTGTTCCACACGAACGAGGGCCACGCCGGCTTCCTGGGCATTGAACGCATCCAGGAGCTCATGTCCGGGGACCAGGCGCTCACCTTCGATGAAGCGCTGGCGGCCGGCCGCGCCTCCACCGTGTTCACCACCCACACTCCTGTTCCGGCCGGCATCGACCGGTTCGAGATCTCGCAGATCAGCCACTTCTTCCAGGCCGGACTGGCGCCCGCCGTGCCGGTGGACCGGATCCTGGAACTGGGCCGCGAGAACTACACCGACGGCAACCCGGCCGTGTTCAACATGGCGGTAATGGGCCTGCGCCTGGCCCAGCGCGCCAACGGCGTGGCCAAGCTGCACGGCGAAGTGTCGCGCGGCATGTTCTCCGCTCTGTGGCCCGGCTTCGACCCCTCCGAGGTACCCATTACCTCGGTAACCAACGGCGTGCACGTGCCCACCTGGGTGGACAGCCGGATAGCCAAGCTGGCCCGCGACCAGTTCGGCAGCGAGGCCGAGGCCAATGGCCGCTGGGATCTGGCTTACAACGTCAGCGACGCCGACGTGTGGGCGCTGCGGCGGGAGATGCGGTCCGCGCTGGTGGACGACGTCCGCAAACGGCTCCGTGCAGCCTGGAAGAAGCGCGGCGCTGCCGACGCCGAACTGGGCTGGACGGACAACGTCCTGGACCCCGATGTGCTGACCATCGGCTTCGCCCGGCGCGTTCCCACCTACAAGCGGCTGACGCTCATGCTGCGCGAACCGGAACGGCTGAAGGCACTGCTCCTGCACAAGGACCACCCCATCCAGCTGGTCATCGCCGGCAAGTCCCACCCTGCCGACGATGCCGGCAAGAAGATGATCCAGGACCTGGTCCGTTTCACCGACGACCCCGAGGTCCGGCACCGGATCGCGTTCCTGCCCAACTACGACATCGCCATGGCGCGCACCCTGTTCCCGGGCTGCGACGTGTGGCTGAACAATCCGCTGCGTCCGCTGGAAGCCTGCGGGACATCCGGCATGAAGGCGGCGCTGAACGGTTCACTGAACCTGTCCGTCCTGGACGGCTGGTGGGACGAGATGTACGACGGCGAGAACGGCTGGGCGATTCCCACCGCCAATAACGGGGCATCACCGGAAGAACGCGACGACATCGAGGCGGCAGCGCTGTACGAGCTGCTCGAAACCCAGGTGGCGCCAAGGTTCTACGGCAGCACCGTCTCGGAGGCGGCGGGGGCCGCCGGGCCGTCGACGTCGGCGGCGGAGAAGGTCCCCACGCACTGGGTCTCGATGATCAAGCACACCCTGTCGCACCTGGGCCCTGCCGTCTCTGCCGAGCGTATGCTGCGCGACTATGTGAACATCCTCTACCGTCCGGCCGCCGAAGCCGGCCGCAAGGCCATCGCCAACTCGTACTCGCAGGCACGTTCGCTCGCATCGTGGTCAGCCAAGGTACGTTCCAACTGGTCCCAGGTCCACGTGGAGCACGTGGATTCGGTGGGCGTCTCCGAGGATCCGCAGATCGGCGACACCCTGCAGGTCAACGCCTACGTGGCCCTGAACAGCCTTACCCCGGATGACGTGTGCGTGGAGGTGGCCTACGGCCGTGCCGAGGAAAGCGACACCCTGGCGGACATCACCCTGATGGAGCTGCAGGTGAAGGAGGACCTTGGCAACGGCCGCCACCTTTTCAGCGGCTCGCTGGTGATCGACCGCTCGGGCTCCTTCGGCTATACCGTCAGGGTCCTGCCACGGCACGAGGCCCTGGCATCCAAGGCTGAGCTGGGCCTGATCGTCAACGCCTGACCCTTCGCCAACCGGCCTGAACCGACGCAGGAGGATCCATGACTGAACAAACCGTGGCCGACGTGATCGTTGACCGGCTCACCACCTGGGGCGTGGACCGGGTTTTCGGCTACAGCGGCGACGGAATCAACGGTTTCATGGGGGCGCTGCGGCGGTCCGGCGGGCGCGTCGAGTTCGTCCAGGCCCGGCATGAGGAAACGGCGGCATTCATGGCCGTGGGCCACGCGAAGTATACGGGCGGCGTGGGGGTGGTGACCTCAACCCAGGGCCCGGGCGCCGTCCACCTCCTTAACGGGCTGTACGACGCGAAGCTCGACGGCGTGCCGGTGGTTGCGATCGTGGGGCAGCAGAGCCGTACGGTGCTGGGCTCGGCCTACATGCAGGAAATTGACCTGGGCGCCCTGTTCAAGGACGTCGCATCCCAGTTCGTCCAGCTGGTCAGCGCTCCGGAGCAGGTGCCCATGGTCCTGGACCGGGCATTCCGCACGGCGAAGGCCACGTCCTCGCCGTGCGTCGTCATCGTCCCGCACGACATCCAATCCGCGCCGGCACCGCAACTCGAGCAGCAGCACGGCATCGTGGTCACCAGCCCCTCGTGGAGTTCCGCCGCCAAAACGCCGCGGGATGAGGACCTGGACGCCGCGGCCGCCCTCCTGAACTCCTCGGAACGGGTGGCGCTGCTTGTCGGCCAGGGTGCCCGGCACGCCTTCGACGAAGTGGTGGCCGTGGCGGAAAAACTGGGTGCCGGCATAGCCACCAGCCTGCTGGGCAAACCGTACGTCGATGAGACGCTCCCCTTCGCCGTCGGGACCATGGGCCACCTGGGCACCACTGCCAGCGCCCACCTGCTGGGCAACTGCGATGCCCTGCTGATTGTGGGGTCCAATGATCCGTGGACGGAGTTCTATCCGCCGCCCGGGGCGGCGCGCGCCGTGCAGATCGATATTGACGAGAAGAAGATCGGCAACCGCTACCCGGTGGAGGTGGGCCTGCCCGGTGACGCGGCATCCGCCCTCGCCGCCCTGGGCCGTAGGCTCGAGCACCGCCCGCGGAGCCAGTGGCGCTCGGACGTGGAATATGAAGTCAGCCGCTGGCGTATCCTCGCCGCGGACCGCGCCGCCGTGCCTGCCTTGCCCGTCAACCCCGAACGCGTGGTCCGCGAGCTTAATGGCAGGCTCCCGGGAAACGCGCAGGTGAGCGTCGACGTCGGAAGCTGCGTGTACTGGTATGCCCGCCAACTGGTGCTGCCGCCCGGGGTCCCGGCGCACCTTTCCGGCACCCTCGCCAGCATGGGGTGCTCCATTCCCTACGGGATTGCCGCGAAGCTGGCCCACCCCGACCGGCCGCTCGTGGCCCTGGCCGGGGACGGTGCCATGCAGATGGCGGGTGTCGCCGAGCTGGCCACCGTGGCGCACCGCTGGCAGGAGTGGGAGGACCCGCGGTTCGTGGTGTGCGTCTTCAACAACCGGGAGCTGACGGAGGTCACCTGGGAACAGCGCGAGTCTGAGGGCGAGCCGCGGTTCGCGGCCAGCCAGGAGCTTCCCGATTTTCCTTTCGCCGGATACGCCGAGCTGCTGGGCCTTGGGGGCATCCGGGTGGAGGATCCGGAGCTGCTCGGTGAAGCGTGGGAGCAGGCCTTCGCCGCGGACCGGCCCGTGGTGATCGAGGTGCTGACGGATCCGGAAATTCCGCTGCTGCCCCCGTTCCCGGCCGGCAGGGAGAAAGCGGAGAGCATGCGCAAGGGGCTGGCTGCGGAGGACGACGGCGGCCGGGCCGCCGAACTGCTCGATACCTACCTGTCGCAGGAGGAACCTGCCGGCGGCTGACTGCGGCTAGAGCAGGACGGCGGTGACGGCCAGGTCCTTGCCTGCGTAGCTTTCCGCGTCCTGGAGGATCTCACAGATGATCCCGAAGGACCTGTCGCTCCGGAACGGGGCGGCCACCTGCCAGAGGACGGTGACCGGGGCGTTGCCGTTGTCCGTGATCGAGTCCGCAAAGTCGTGCAGGGAGTCGTTCAGGGCGTCGAGGTTGACCCCGTAGTGTTCCGGAAAACTGAGGACTTCACCGAAGGTTTCCAGGACGGCACGTTTGCTGTCAGCCGGCGGGACAACCAGGATTCGGCGTCCGGCATCGGCCACCTGTTCCTGCAGTTCCTCGAGGGTCCAGGTGTCGCCAGAGTAGATTTTCATGGCTTGCTTAGCTGCCTTCCGCTATGAACTTGAACGACTCGTAATGGTCTTCGGTGTAGTACTTGTCCCCGCCGCTGCCGGCCACGATCCGGCGGGCGCCCCGGTCTGATTCCCCGGGCGTGGGCACGGTGTACTCGCGGTAGTATCCGCGGTCCTGGCGCGGCAGGATGCGCTCGAAGTTGCCGAAGGTCTGGTCATCCTGGCTGTACTGGTACGGGCCTCCCGCGCGGATGAGTGCCAGGACCCTGCGGCCCTCAGGCGGCAGTTCCGATTCCCGGATGGATGCCAGCCCTGAAGGGTTGTCAGCCGCGACCGGCGCCGCGGGGGCGGACTGTGAGGCGGAACCCGGTGCCGTGGCGCGGGAGGTGGCCTCCGCCGTCGTGCTTTCCCTCGGCTGATCCAGGAGTCCGGGGCCGCCGAACATGACCAGGGCCAGCACCACAAGGGCACCCAGCAGCAGGGGCAGGAGGGAACGGTTGCGCATTCTTCGGTCCAGGCTACGTGCGGTAGATGCTGATGGAGTTGGCCTCGGCCACGTCCGTCTCCCCGGCAGCCACCACCCCGCCCTGCCGCTGTTCGTGCAACGGTGAGGTGGTCAGGCGGAGCTCGAACCTGCGCGGAGCGGTCCCTTCGGCGGTAACCTGCGGGAGCGTGATCTGCACGTCCGAGGTTCCGCCGTTCACCACGATCAGTCCTGCGAACTCCCCGTCGTCAGTGCCGAGCAGAAGCTGGACCACCCGGTGGCGCGGATCGTTCCAGCGCTCGGTGGACATTGGCCGGCCGTCCTGGTCGAACCAGTAAAGGTAGGACTGTTCGTCGCGGACGGGGAAGTCGTGGGGCTGGGCGGCGAGGAACTCCTTGCGGAGGCGGATGTAGCGCTTGGTGCTGCGCAGCATCTCGTGGGATTCCGGCGTGCGGGTCCAGTCCAGCCAGGTGATGGCGTTGTCCTGGCAATAGGCGTTGTTGTTGCCCAGTTGCGTCCGTGCCAGTTCGTCACCGGCGGTGATCATGGGCACGCCGAGGGAAATGAGCAGCGAGGCCATCAGGTTGCGGCGGGACTGGGCCCGCTTGGCAAGAATGTCGCCGTTCTCGGTGGGGCCCTCCACGCCGTGGTTGTAGCTGCGGTTGTCGCCGTGCCCGTCCCGGTTCTGCTCACCGTTGTCTTCGTTGTGCTTCCGGTCGAAGGAAACGAGGTCGTTCAGGGTGAAGCCATCGTGCGCGGTGATGTAGTTGACCGATGCCAGGCGGGAGCGTCCGGAAGCCTGGAAAAGGGCAGCGGAGCCTGACAGCGAGTCAGCGAGCTTGGCTACTGACCCGCCGTGGCCGCCGTTTTCGAGGGCTGCCCGGTCCGCAAGCCAGAAGGAGCGGAGGGAATCCCGGAAGTGGTCGTTCCAGTCCACCCAACCCAGCGGGAACCGTCCGGTCTGCCAGCCCCCGTAGCCCACGTCCCAGGGTTCGGCGATCAGCTTCACGTCTGACAGGACGGGGTCCGCCGCGACGGCCAGCAGGAATGGATGCCGGGGGTCGAAGTCGTTGGCAGCGTTGCGGCACAGGGTGACCGCGAGGTCGAAACGGAAGCCGTCAATGTGGAACTCGTCCACCCAGTACCGCAGCGAGTCCACCACCAGCTGGACCACCCGGGGCTCGGCAAAGTTAAGGCTGTTCCCGCAGCCGGTGGTGTCCACATACCTGCCCTGCCCGTCCGTGCGGTAGTACGTGTCCTCCCCCAGGCCCCGGAAACTCACGGTCTGGCCGTTGGGTCCGCCCTCCGCGGTGTGGTTGTAGACGACGTCAAGGATGACCTCCAGGCCGGCGGCGTGAAGGGCCTTGACCATCCCCTTGAATTCGTCCTGCACAGCCTTCGGCCCGGCCTCCCGCGCCGCCTTGGTGGCATATGCCGGGTGCGGGGCAAAGAAGGCCGCAGTGTTGTAGCCCCAGTAGTTGGTCAGTCCCAGGTCCTGCAGGTGCGGTTCGTCGAGGTGGAAATGCACCGGCAGCAGTTGCACCGAAGTGACTCCCAGGCTGGTGAGGTGCTCCACCACGGCGGGGTGGGCCATGCCGGCGTAGGTGCCGCGCAGCTCCCGGGAAACATCCGGGTGGAGCATGGTCTGCCCGCGGACATGGGCTTCGTAGATGATGGTGTCGCGCCACTTCAGGCGCAGCCGTTCGTCACCGTCCCAGGTGAAGTCTCCGGCCATTCGGACGCTGGTGAGCACGCCGTCCCGCTGGTCCACCGCACGGCCGTACGGATCGAGCAGCAGGGGCTGGCCGCCGTCGTCCTCAACCTCCCGCGTGGGCATCGAAAGGGGCAGCGACTGTTCCCGCGACGCGGGGCGGAACCCGTACCGCGAGCCGTAGGGCAGGTCCTCCACGATGCCGTGGTGGACCCCCTCCGTGACGTTGGGGAGCGCCTGGACACGCCAGTCCCCGCCGGGTGCGATGTAGACGATTTCCAGGCTGGGCACTCCCGGGGCGTAGCAGGCCACGTTGGCCCGGCCCCCGGCACGGTGCTGGGTGCCGCCGGAGTCCGCGCGCGGAACGCTGACACCGAGGGGAGCTGCCGTGGAGGAGTCCATGGTGGAAGCGGTGTCGAAAAGCGGTATGACCATCACCTAAATAATAGCCGCCACGGGCATTTGAACTGCCCCGACGCTAGACAAGGCGCCGGGGAGGGAAGGGCCTGCGGGAGGCGCGCTCCATCCCCTCATATTTCCTACTTTGCGGCGCGCTGGCGCGAGACCTCATACAGGGAGATACCCACTGCCATGGAGGCGTTCAGCGATTCCATCGCCGAATCGATGGGGATGGACACGATTTGGTCGCAGTTCTCCCGGACCAGCCGGCTGAGGCCCTTCCCTTCCGAACCCACCACTATGCACACCGGTTCCGTTGCGAGCGTCAGGTCCGGCAGCGAGATGTCGCCGTCGCCGTCGAGGCCCAGAACGAAGATGCCCATGTTCTTGAACTGCTTGAGGGCGTTGTTGAGGTTGGAAGCGCGTGCCACGGGAACGCGGACTGCGGCGCCTGCGCTGGTCTTCCAGGCGGAGGCGGTGACTCCGACGGAACGGCGTTCGGGAACGATGACGCCGTGGCCGCTGAAGGCTGACACGGAGCGGATGATGGCGCCGAGGTTGCGGGGATCGGTGATGCCGTCAAGGGCGACAAAGAGCGGTGCGTTGGGGACGTGCCCCTTCTTCCACTTGTCCACCGTTTCTTCGGCCAGTTCATAGGCATCCGCGTAGTCATACGGCGGGATCTGCAGGACCAGCCCCTGGTGGACGGCGTCATCGGTCATCCGGTCCAGCTCCGGCTTGCCCGTTTCCAGGAGCGGGATGCCGCGCTCGGCAGCGAGCTTCAGGGACTCCTTGACGCGGTCATCCATCTCGATCCGGATGGCGACGTGCAGCGCCTTGGCGGGGATGCCGGCGCGGAGCGCCTCCACCACCGAGTTGCGGCCGGTGACCACTTCCTCGGTGGCACGTCCCTTGGGCCCGGACTTCGCTGCCCCCGCACTGCGGGCACCGGTGCCGCGCTTGGCGGCGGACCGCTCGGCAAGCTGCTTGGCCTTGTGGGCCTTGTGGTACGGCCGGTCTTCCGCCTTGGGCGTTGGCCCCTTGCCTTCCAGGGCCTTTCGGCCATGGCCACCGGTTCCGATGGTTGGGCCCTTTTTCGCTTTAACCGATCGGCGACCATTGTTGGCCATGATGTTCCACCCTTGATTGTGTTGACTGAGTCTGCATACAAGTCTACTGACCGAAGAAAAATCGCCGGACCGCTGCGGGAATCCCTTGGGTCAGTCGCGCTTCAGGCTCCAGGTGGCGCCGTCGGGGCCGTCCTCGACCACCACGCCGGCTTCGTTGAGCATGTCGCGGATGGAGTCCGAGGCAGCCCAGTCCTTGTTGGCCCGCGCCGCGGCCCGGGCAGCGAGCTGAGCCTCCACCAGGACACCGAGCGCATCCGATTCCCGGCTGTTCCGGGTGTCGGCACCGGCAACGGCGTCGAGCCCCAGCACGCCCGTCATGACGGTGACGGCGTGCATCGCCTCACCGGCAGCGTCGTCGTCGCCCTCCGCCAGGGCGGTATTGCCTGCCCGGACGGCCTCGTGCAGGGCAGCCAGCGCGCGCGGCACGTTCAGGTCGTCGTCCATTGCCTCGGAAAATGCCTCCAGGCTTACGGGCGTGCGGGCGCTGGCGTGCCCGGCATCATGCCCCAGGCGGGCCGCGGCTTTGGCAAGGAACCCGTCGATGCGTTCGACGGCGGCCGCAGCCTCCTGGAGCGACGTGGGACGGTAGTCCAGGACGGAGCGGTAGTGGGCCTGGCCGAGGTAGTAGCGGACCACCCGGGGCGGGGCGAGTTCCAGCATTTCTGCGGGGCTGATGGTGTTGCCGATGGACTTGGACATCTTTTCGCCCTCATAGGTCACCATGCCGTTGTGCATCCAGAAACTGGCGAAAGGATGCCCTGCCGCCTGCGACTGCGCCATCTCGTTCTCATGGTGCGGGAAGCGCAGGTCCAGCCCGCCGCCATGGAAGTCAAACTCCGTGCCCAGGTACTTGGTGACCATTGCGGAGCACTCCAGGTGCCAGCCGGGACGGCCTGCCCCCCATGGTGACGCCCAGGAGGCGGTGGCGGGTTCGCCCTCCTTGGAGCCTTTCCACAGGGCGAAGTCGCGGGGGTCCTTCTTCCCGCGCGGATCGGCGTCCGGTGCCGCCTGCATGTCGTCAATGTTCTGCCGGGTCAGGGCGCCGTACTTGCTCCACGAACGCACGTCGAAGTACACGTCACCGGAGTCATCCAGTGCGGGGTAGGCGTGGCCGCGGTCGATCAGCTGCTGGATCAGGGCGTGCATCTCGGGGATGTGGCCAGTGGCCCGCGGCTCGTAGGTGGGCCGGGAAACGCCGAGGGTGTCGTAGGCCCGCAGGAACTCCTGCTCGTAGCGGTACGCCAGCGCCCACCATTCCTCCTGGGCCACTTCCCCCGGCTCCGGCACGAAGCCCGGAGCGAAGGACGCCTCCGACTTCGCGAGGATTTTGTCGTCGATGTCTGTAACGTTCCGGACCACCGTTACCCGGTACCCCCGGAACGTCAGCCAGCGGGTGAGCTGGTCGAAGGCGATGGCGGAACGGATGTGGCCCACGTGGGGCATGCCCTGCACTGTGGCCCCGCAGTAGTACAGGCTGGCCTTTCCTTCGACGAGGGGGACGAAGTTCCGGACTTCAGCGGAGGCAGTGTCATAGAAGCGCAGGGTCACCGCTCCAGACTAGCCGATGGCGCTGGCGGGCCGGGGGTAGACCAGGGCGGTTGCCACGGCGGAGATGCCCTCGC
This sequence comes from Arthrobacter sp. Y3221159, assembly GCF_059089885.1. Classification (NCBI taxonomy): domain Bacteria; kingdom Bacillati; phylum Actinomycetota; class Actinomycetes; order Micrococcales; family Micrococcaceae; genus Arthrobacter; species Arthrobacter sp. Y3221159. Next base: position 14,753 of record NZ_JBNHFC010000027.1, on the reverse strand, counting down.
CGCGTCCGGTGAATCCTAGCCGGTCGCTGGTGGTGGCGGTGACGCTGACGGGTGCGTCCGCGGCGTCGCTGAGGACCTGCTGCGATTCCTCCCGCCGGGGCCCGAACTTGGGCCGGTTGGCCACGAACTGGACTGCCACGTTGCCGATCTCGAATCCTGCGGCACGAACGATCCGCGCCGCTTCGGCCAGGAGCGTTACGCCCGAGGCGCCGGCGAATTCGGGGCGGTCAGTGCCGAAGTGGGTGCCGAGGTCCCCGATTCCGGCTGCGGAGAACAGGGCATCCGCCGCCGCATGTGCCACCGGGTCCCCGTCGGAGTGCCCGGCAAGGCCGCGCTCGCCGGGCCATAACAGTCCGCCGAGCCATAGGGGGCGCGCTGAATCGTCTGCTGCATAAGCGTGGACGTCCAGGCCGATGCCCGTCCGGGGAATGATCATCTGCGGGTCTGCCATCCCTAGCCTTCCACCCAGCGCGCGCCAAGCGGGCCTTCCAGCAGCCCTTCGGCCAGGATTAGGTCCAGCGGCGTGGTGATTTTCAGCGACTGGGTAGAACCACGGACCACATGGACCGTGGTTCCGGTCATTTCCACCAGCATGGCATCGTCCGTGACCGCTGCCGCCTGCTGCGAGTCCAGCGACTGGGCGGCCTGGTGGGCCCGTTGGAGCGTGGCCAACCGGAACCCCTGGGGCGTCTGCACGGCGCGCAGGTCCTCACGGGGAGCAGTTCCGGTGACAACCTCCGGCGCCGGTGAACCGTCACCGTCGGCGGTGGCCCTGACTGTCTTGACGGTGTCCACGACGGCGATCGCGGGAATGACCGCCTCAGCGCCGGCAGCGAGGGCGTCGGCGATGCGATGGAAGACGGAGTCGGGCGTCAGCGCGCGGGCGGCGTCGTGGACCATGACGGCGTCCGTGCCCTCCATAAGGGCGCCCAGACCGGCACGAACGGACTCTGCACGCGTTGCTCCGCCGTCAACGATCGTCAGGAGCGGACCGCCGTCGGCAAGCTCTTCGCGGAAGTCCTCACACAGCCTGCGCAGCCCGTCATTTCCGGCGGGCAGCGCAATGCACACTTGGCTGCTGATTCCGGACGCGACGATGCCGCGCAGGGCATGCATCAGGATGGGTTCTCCACCCAGCGGCACTGCAGCCTTGGGCATGCCATAACCAAGCCGTTGCCCCGAACCTGCGGCCACCAGGATCACCGCGGTCACGAGGCGGTTAGGTGTTTCGCTCATGCGGACTAGCCTACGTCGCCGCGGGCCGCAGCGTCCGGCGGGGCGCTGCCGTGTGTTGGCCCGGAAAAATCCGGAACAAAAAAGAAGCCCCGGCGCACTTTCGTGCCGCCGGGGCTTAATTCTTAGGAAGCCAAAACCTCGTCGAGAACGCTTGCCGCCTTCTCTTCATCGGTCTTTTCGGCCAGCGCCAGTTCTGAGATCAGAATCTGCCGGGCCTTGGCCAGCATTCGCTTCTCGCCTGCGGAAAGGCCCCGGTCGTGATCCCGGCGCCACAGGTCGCGGACGACCTCTGCTACCTTGATGACGTCACCGGAAGCAAGCTTCTCCAGATTTGCCTTGTACCTGCGTGACCAGTTGGTGGGCTCCTCGGTGAACTCGGCACGGAGCACATCAAACACGTGCTCCAAGCCATCCTTGCCCACTACGTCCCGGACCCCAACAAGGTCAACGTTTTCTGCTGGAACTTCAATGGTCAGATCACCCTGAGCCACCTTGAGCTTGAGATACATTTTCTCTTCGCCCTTGATGGTGCGCATCTTAATTTCTTCAATCTTCGCAGCACCGTGGTGAGGGTAAACTACTGTCTCGCCGACCTCAAATACCATGTGGACATTTCCCCTTTCCCGCAGACCAGTTTATCACGATTCAGGCATATGACCGGCCGCGGAAAGGGCCCGGAACCGCGAAAATACGCGGAAATTGGCCCAAATCGACCCCCTTGGACCCCTTGACGGATGCGGATAATAGTGCATCGCCGTGGCCCTGCCAAGGGCGATGTGACGCCGCCGAATCCTCGTTTTGGCGGCTTTCCGGATAGGCTATGCCTAAATCTGTTTCAAGACTCTCGAGGAGTACGTGACGTGCGTTTCACTGCGACGAACCGGGCCCAGCGCGGCAAACTGGCACTGACGGCTGCCGCCCTTGGCATCGGACTGCTGACGTCGGGCTGCGGGTACATCAATTCCCAGCAGACAAGCGAGCAGTACCAGGCGTCGGACGGCATTGTCACCGATCTCGGCCCCCTCAAGCTGAGCAACTTCCTCATCGTCTCCAACGGCGAGGACGAGCCGGGCCGGGTCATCGGTGCCGTCTACAACTCCTCGTCCCAGGACGTGAAGCTCACGGTCAACGGCGCCGAGGGCTCGGAGACCGAGGTTCCGGTCAAGGCCAACTCCTACGTCCTGCTGAACAATGACACGGATGAAGCCGTCCTGAGCACCACCGGCGGTATCCCGGGGTCGCTGGTGGATATCAAGATCACCGAAAGCGGCACCAACGTCAGCAACACCGTCAAGGTTCCCGTCCTGGACGCCACCCTGCCGGAGTACAAGGAGTACCTGCCGGCCGGAAGCACCCCGTCGCCTTCCCCCACGCCGTCGCCCACCGCCTCCGAACTTGGCGGCGGCACCGGCCACTAGCCAGCGGCGCAGCAAGCCACATGCAAAAGGGAGGGGCCGGCCGGCCCCTCCCTTTTGCATGTCCCGTAATGCTGCCGTCCCGGCTTCCGTGGATCCCCGGGCGCCTTTACGGCTCGAACTTGTAGCCGAGCCCGCGCACCGTCACCAGGTACCGCGGCGCGGAGGGGTCGGGTTCGATCTTGCCGCGCAGCCGCTTCACGTGGACGTCCAAGGTCTTGGTATCGCCCACATAATCGGAACCCCACACCCGGTCGATGAGCTGGCCGCGGGTCAATACCCGGCCGGAGTTGCGCAGGAGCATCTCGAGCAACTCGAACTCCTTCAGCGGAAGCAGGACCTGCTCGCCGTCCACGCTGACCACGTGCCGCTCGATGTCCATCCGGACCGGGCCGGCCTGCACCGTGGAGGAAATCAGCTCCTCCGGCTCGCCCTGGCGCCGCAGCACCGCCCGGACCCGGGCCACCAGCTCGCGGGAAGAATAGGGTTTGGTGACGTAGTCGTCAGCCCCCAGTTCCAGCCCCACGACTTTATCGATTTCCGAGTCCTTGGCTGTCAGCATGATCACCGGGACGCTTGAACGCTGGCGGAGCTGGCGGCAGACCTCAGTGCCGGACAGGCCCGGGAGCTGCAGATCCAGGAGCACCAGGTCGGCACCGTTGCGGTCGAATTCGGTGATGGCGTCCAGGCCGTTGTCCACCACCTCAACTTCGAAGCCCTCTTTGCCCAACAAATAGGACAAGGGATCACTGAACGAATCCTCGTCCTCCACAATCAAGATCCTGCTCAAGCGCTAGCTCCTCGTTCTTTTGCGCCGGCGGCGCGGGGTACCTGGGTAAGTGTTGGCTGGTCGGCTCGATGCCCTGCCGGCTCCTGCCGGGCGGCGGCCGCGGACGGAACGTCGTCGTCGCCGTCGTGCCCTTCCATCTCAGGCAGGCGGAGGGTGAAGGTGGATCCCTGGCCGGGCTGGGACCACACGGTCACCTCACCGCCATGGTTGGAGGCAACGTGCTTGACGATGCTCAGGCCCAGGCCGGTACCGCCGGTGTGGCGGGACCGTGCCGCATCCACCCGGTAGAAGCGTTCGAAGACGCGTTCCTGTTCTTCCGGGGTAAGGCCCTCACCCTGGTCTGTTACGGAGATGGAGACGAGCCCTTCCCGGGACCGGACTCCGATGCCCACCCGGGTGTTGGCCGGCGAGTACCGGATGGCGTTGTCGATGAGGTTTCGCAGGGCCGTGACCAGCAGGTCCTGGTCGCCGAACACTTTGCCCTCGGTCCGGCCGCCCACCACGATCGTGATGTTCTTGCTTTCCGCGGGCAGCTGGGACCGGTCCACCGCTTCGGCGATCACCGCATTGACGTCCACGGGGCCGCCCTGCTGGGTGACGCTGGCTCCCTGCAGGCGCGACAGTTCGATGATGTCCTGCACCAGCGCGGCAAGCCGGGCGGATTCCTTGTGCATCCGCTTGGCGAAACGGCGGACGGCCTCCTCGTCGTCCGCGGAGGATTCGAGGGCTTCGGCGAGCAGCGAGATGGCGCCCACCGGAGTCTTGAGTTCATGGGAGACGTTGGCGACGAAGTCGTTCCGGATCTCCTCGGTCCGGGTGATCTCCGTGCGGTCGTCCGCAAGCAGGAGGATGTATTCCTCGCCGAGCATGGCTGCCCGCACCTGGACAATGATGGTTCCCTGTCCCAGCGGGCCGCGGGGCAGTTCCAGCTGCTTTTCCAGGATGACGCCGTCGCGCCGGACACCTGCCGTCATGTCCAGCAGTTCCTTGTGGACCACGGTATGTCCACGCACCAGGCCGTAGGCGTAGGCGGCGGGGCTGGCACGGACCACGCCGTCCACCGCGTCGACCACCACAAAGGCCCGCCCGACGATGGCAAGCACTTCCGCTGCGCCGGCGGGTAGAGCCAGTTCCTCGGCGTCGATGTCCAGCAACTGGCGCTGCTTCTCGCTGACCCGGAAGGCGAGCACGCCAAAGGTGCCGAGCGCCAGGCCGACGAGGCCTGCGACCAGACCGATGAGCATAGGATCCACAGGTCCACCTTATGCTCTTGCCGGGGCCCACCCGGCGCGTCCGGACCCCCTGCGCCCACGGTTCAACTAACGTTCACCTTCAAGGGACCAACCGTTTACCGGATACTGGCAGAGTAACGAGTTGGAGTGCCGAACGGCCACACGATTCCTGCTGCCCGGAAGCGGGCCCGGCAGGGATTTCAAGGAAAGGACGCCTACGTGCGTAAGGTTTTTCAGGAAGAACTCACCCACGTGGGTGAGGAGCTGGTTCAGATCTCCCGGCTGGTCACCGAAGCGATGGAAAAGGCCACTACTTCGTTCGAAGTGGCGGACGTGGACCTCGCCCAGGACGTCATTGCCGCGGATGCGCGCATCGACTTCCTGCAGAACAGCCTGGATGAGCGGGCCATCGACATCCTGGCTCTGCAGGGTCCGGTCGCCAGCGACCTGCGCATGATCGTGGGCTCCCTGCGTATGAGCGCATCGCTGGAGCGAATGGGCGACCTCGCCCGCCATATCGCACAGCTGGCCCGCCTCCGCTTCCCGTCGACGGTGATTCCGGCGTCCATGACGGAGACGTTCAAGCAGATGGCCGAGCTGGACAAGGAAATCGCGGCCAAGCTCACCGTGCTGCTGGAGACCCGCGACCTGGAAGTTGCCCGGGACATCCTGAAGGCCAACACGGCCATCAATGACCTGCACCTGAGCGTTTTCAAGGCGATCGCCGCGCCCGAGTGGAACGAGTCGCCCGCCACCACCGTGGACGTGGCCCTTGCCAGCCGCTACTTTGAACGGTTCGCGGACCACGGCGTTTCCGTCGCCCAGAAGGTTACCTACCTGGTGACCGGTGCATGGCAGCCGAACGGCATCGAGCACAGCTGACCCCGCGCAGAGTTTTCGTCCAAATACGGCGGCTTCCCCGCCGCTGAGGTCACCATATCTGGACAAAAACTGCTGGGGGGAAACGACGGCGGGCTGGTCACCAAAGGTGACCAGCCCGCCGTCGGTGTTTGATGCCCTACTTCTTGCCCTGGTTGGCGACCGCGAGGATGGCTTCCTCGGCAGCTTCAGGATCGAGGTAGGTTCCGCCCCGCTTGATGGGCTGGAAGTTCTCATCCAGGTCGTACACCAGCGGGATGCCGGTGGGGATGTTCAGGCTGGCGATAGCTTCGTCGCTGATGCCGTCCAGGTGCTTGACCAGTGCGCGGAGGGAGTTGCCGTGCGCGGTGACCAGGACGGTCTTGCCGGCCTTCAGGTCTTCCTTGATGTCCGATTCCCAGTACGGGAGCAGGCGGACCAACACGTCCTTCAGGCACTCGGTGCGGGGAAGCGCGGCACCGAGTCCGGCGTAGCGCGGGTCGTGGGCCTGGGAGAATTCGGAGTTATCGTCCAGGGGCGGCGGCGGGGTGTCGTAGGAACGGCGCCATTCCATGAACTGGTCCTCGCCGTACTCGGCCAGGGTCTGCGCCTTGTCCTTGCCCTGCAGCGCACCGTAGTGGCGCTCGTTCAGGCGCCAGTCGCGCTTCACCGGGATCCAGCCGCGGTCGGCCTTGTCCAGGGCGATGTTGGCCGTGTTGATGGCCCGCTTCAGCAGGGAGGTGTAGAGCACATCCGGGAGCACGTTGTTCTCCACCAGGAGCTCACCGCCCCGCGCTGCTTCCTCGCGGCCCTGGTCGTTCAGGTCAACGTCCACCCAGCCGGTGAACAGGTTCTTGGCGTTCCATTCGCTGTGGCCGTGGCGCAGCAGAATCAGCTTGTAAGTCATGATTTTCATCCTAGCCGAGCGCCGTTGCCGACCGCCCAGCGTTACAAGCCGACGGCGGGGAGCCGCCGCTGCCGTGGCAACGGTAAGGTGGGGCGGTGGTTCAAAAGGCTGAACGGGTGGCCGCCCCGCAGATCACCGGCAGGAGCGCGGCGGGCAGGCAGGGCAGGCCCGTGGGCAACGTGACCCGCGGCACTACCAATCCCAACCGCATGCGCCGCCTCGACCGCTGGCTGGCCGGGCCTCAGGCCTGGCGCCTCCGCTCTGCGGCTGACCCGCTGGTGGTGGACCTGGGCTATGGGGCCACGCCGGCCACCGCCGTCGAACTCTATGAACGGCTGGCCGCCGTCCGGCCGGATGTACAGGTCTGCGGCATCGAGATAGAACCCTCGCGCGTCAGTGCCGCCTTGCCCCTTCAGCGGCCGGGCCTGAGCTTCCACGTGGGCGGTTTTGAACTTCCCGTCCCCGGCCGCCCGGTCCTGGTGCGTGCCTTCAACGTGCTGCGGCAGTATGAGGAGGCGGACGTCGCAGGCATCTGGCGGCTTGTCCAGGACCGTCTCTCCGACGACGGCCTCTTCATTGACGGGACCTGCGATGAGATCGGCCGGCGGGTGACGTGGGTGGCGCTCGACGCCGAACGGCCCCTGTCACTGAGCATTTCCGTCCGCTTCGGCAGCTTCAACCTGCCCTCGGATGTGGCCGAACGCCTGCCAAAGGCGCTCATACACCGCAACGTGCCCGGCGAACGGGTGCACGGGCTGCTGCAGGCGATGGACCGCGCCTGGCTGGAAGCCGCTCCCCTGGCGTCGTTCGGCAACCGGCAGCGGTGGCAGGGCATGTGCCGGTCATTGCGGGACGCCGGCTGGCCGGTGCAGGACGGTCCTGCCCGCTGGCGGCTTGGCGAACTGACGGTGGACTGGGAAGCGGTGGCTCCGGGGCTTTAGCCGGATAGGCCCACGCCGGCAGGGTTCCTGGGCGAGCTTGCGAGCCTGGGGGGCCGGTGGTGGGCCCACGCCGGCAGGGGTTCCTGGGCGAGCTTGCGAGCCTGGGGGGCCGGTGGTGGGCCCACGCCGGCAGGGGTTCCTGGGCGAGCTTGCGAGCCTGGGGGGCCGGTGGGGATTACCAGGGGCCGTAGGGGCCCATGTTGCGGCTGCCGCCACGGCCTGCGTCCTTGACGGCCGGCCGTACGTCTGCGAGGTAAACAGAGGCGGCCACCACGGCGGCAAGCCCGAAGAGGCCCAGGGTACCGAAGATGCCGCCGCCGCTGCCGAACAGTGAAATGACACCAACAAAGGCCGCGCCGCCGGTCAATGCCAGCCAAAAGGTCTTGGTCCGCTTGCCGGTTGCCTCGAAGGCGTTGGCGCGGTGCCGCGCGCAGTCCACCACGGCCCAGAGCTCCAGGCCCAGCGCCACAAGGGCAAGGATAAAGAACACTGCCTGTTCAACAGGCCGAATAATCAGTTCACCGTCCACAACCCAAGCCTAGCCTCCCAGCGTGTCCAGCGCCTGCTCCAGGTCAGCCCAAAGGTCTTCGACATTCTCGATGCCCACGCTCAGGCGGACCAGGTTCTCCGGAACGCTCGCCGGCTCGGCAGCATGCCGGCGCCTGCGTTCGATAAGGGATTCGACGCCGCCGAGGGACGTTGCCGGCAGCCACAGCTCCAGGGCCTGGACCAGTTTGTCCGCCGCGCCGGCGCCGTCCTGTCCCCCGGCAGGGGCCACCTGGACGCAGACGATGGATCCGAATCCCTTCATCTGGGCCTTCGCCCGCTCGTGGCCCGGGTCCGCGGGCAGCCCCGGGAACCGGATCGACTCGATCCCGGGATGGTTGCTGAGCCGCTCCGCCAGGATCATGGCGGACTGCTGTGACCGTTCCACCCTGAGCGCGAGCGTCCGCAGGCCCCGCAGCGCCAGCCATGCTTCGAAGGGGCCGGCAATGCCGCCATGGATGGTCCTGTTGTGCAGAAGGGCCGAGCGGATGTCCGGGTTTGACGTCACCAGGGCGCCCAGCACGACGTCGGAATGGCCGGCCAGGTACTTGGTCACCGAATGCAGGACGACGTCGGACCCCAGGGCCAGCGGCTGCTGCACCAACGGCGTGGAGAAAGTATTGTCCGTGACCACGATGGCGCCGGCGGCGTGCGCTGCCTCCGTGAGCGCCGCGACGTCGGCGATGCCGAGCATCGGATTGGTGGGGCTTTCCAGCCACAGCATCGCCGCGGCCCGGGCTCCCGAACCGCCCGGCGCCAGGGCAGCCTGGACGGCGGCCGTGTCGGCGATATCCACGGTGCGGAGCTCGACGAAACCCTTCTGGGCCAGCTCCGAGGCCATCACCAGGGTCCCCGAATAGCTGTGGGTGGGCATGACCAGCGCTCCCCCGGCCGGTACAAGCGACAGGGCGGAGCTGACGGCTGCGAGGCCCGAGGCGTACAGCAGCCCGGGCAGTTCGGCGCCTTCGAGCTGGGCGAGTGCCTCTTCGAAGGGATCCCATGTGGGGTTGGAGTAGCGCCCGTAGCCGCGGTCGCCGGTATCGAGCGAACCCGTGCCGTAGTAGGTGGACGAAAGGACCAGGGGCGGGTTGACCGGCATGTCCCGTTCCCGCGGGGGACGCCCGGCCGCAACCACCACTGTCTCTGCTGACAAGGCGGCCGCGTGCTGTTCGGAAAGACTCATGGTCAAAAGCGTACTGGCCCGGCTCCGGTGTTCCCCGAAGGGCAAGGCAGGGCTGGCAGGACTGTCCACATGAACCCTTCTCCAATCGTTGATTGCCCCTCGCGGTCGGTAGGCTTGAGGGGTGAGCACACAAGGGTCCGGACTTTTCATCGCGTTTGAAGGCGGCGACGGTGCCGGCAAATCGACGCAGGCGGCCCGGCTCGCGGAAGCCCTGGAATCCCGGGGGCTCACAGTGCTCCGCACCCGGGAGCCGGGCGGAACCCCCATCGGTGAGAAGCTGCGTTCCCTGGTCCTGGACCATGGCCACGGGCACATCGATGCCCACACCGAAGCCCTAATTTTCGCCGCCTCGCGGGCCGCGCATGCCACCCAGGTGATCCGGCCGGCACTGGAGCGCGGCGAGATCGTCCTGACGGACCGCTACATCGATTCCTCCGTCGCCTACCAGGGCGCCGGGCGGAGTCTCGGCACGGACTCGGTCCAGTCCCTGAACGAGTGGGCCACGTCCGGCCTGCAACCGCACCTCACCATCCTGCTGGACGTGGACCCGGCAGTGGGACGCCAGCGCCGCACCGCCGGTGACGCCGCTGAAGACCGGCTGGAGTCCGAAGCGGACGAATTCCACGGCCGCATCCGGGAAGCATTCCTCGGGCTGGCCCGCAGCCGCCCGGACGCCTATCTGGTGCTGCCCGCCCGGCTCCCGGTCGGGGACCTCGCGGCACAAATCCTGGAGCGCGTGGATGCCCTGCTGACAGTCCGCCCAGTGACCCCTGCCGGTGCTGTTCCCTCCCTGGGCGCCCGCGGCGGCGGTAACCCATGACCGTGTGGGACGACCTCCAGGGCCAGCCCGCCGTCGTCGAACAACTGCGGCAGGCCTCCACCGGTGACAGCCTGACCCATGCCTGGCTGTTCACCGGTCCTCCGGGTTCCGGACGCTCGAATGCGGCCAAGGCGTTTGCCGCTGCGCTCAACTGCGACCAGGAGGACGTGAACCTGCGCGGCTGCGGCACATGCCAGGCATGCCACACCATCCTGGGCGAAACGCATTCGGATGTAACCTTTGTCCGGACCGAAAAGGTCACTATCACCATTGACGAGGCGCGTGAACTTGTGGCCACCGCCGGAAACCGGCCGTCGTCCGGCCGGTGGCGGATCATCGTGGTGGAAGACGCGGACCGGATGGCGGAGCGGACCACCAATGTGCTCCTCAAGGCGATTGAGGAGCCCACGCCGCGGACGGTGTGGATGCTGTGCGCGCCCTCCCCCGCGGACGTGCTGGTCACCATCCGTTCCCGCTGCCGGAGCGTGGCGCTGCGGTTGCCACCCGCCTCGGATGTTGCCGCCCTCCTGGTGAAGCGCGACGGCGTTGATCCTGCGCTTGCCGAACGGGCGGCCCGCGCCGCGCAAAGCCACGTGGGCATTGCCCGCCGCCTGGCCAGGGATGCCGCGGCCCGGGAACGCCGCCTCGAAACCGTGAGGTTCCCGCTCGGGCTGCGGGGTGTCACGGCGGCCGTAATGATGGCGGACAAGCTCGTGAAAATCGCCACCGCGGAGGCCACCAGCTCGAACGAGGAGCGCGATGCTGCGGAGAAGGCCGCACTGCTCGCCACGCTGGGCGCACCCGAGTCTGGCACCCTTCCGCCGGCCATGCGAAGCCAGCTGAAACAGCTCGAGGATGACCAGAAACGCCGGGCGAAGCGGTCCATCACCGATTCCCTGGACCGGACCCTCACCGATTTGCTGTCGTTCTACCGCGACGTGCTGATCATCCAGCTCGGGAATGCTGTGGAGCTGGTAAACGTTGAGCTGAGGAGCGAATTGGAGGAGTTCGCCAGCCGCTCCACGCCAGAAACCACCCTCGCGCGGATGGACGCAATCAACAAAGCCCGTGAACGCATCACCACCACCAACGTTGCCCCGCTGTTGACCATTGAATCCATGGCAGCCAGCCTGATCTAACCCTCCAAGGAGACCCGATGACTGCCCGCCCCCTGCCCGCATGCCCCCGGTCCCTCGCGACCGGGCTCCGTGCCGCCGGCGCCCTGGTTCTTGCCATGGTGCTGGCCTCGTGCAGCCTGCTCAACGGCGGAGACCGCAACCAGGAGACAGCAACCGCCAAGGCCGATCCTTCCATCGTGGCCTCCGCCCCTTCCGGGCTGGAGCGTTTCTACTCCCAGGAAGTGGTGTGGGAGCCCTGCGAGAACGAGTTCCAGTGCGCCAAGATCACCGTTCCCATGGATTACGGGGATCCTGACGGCGAGACCATCCAAATAGCCGCCCTGAAGGCGGCCAGCACCGGCAACAGGACTGGAAGCCTGCTGGTCAACCCCGGGGGACCCGGGGCGTCCGGCTACGACTTCGTCAAGGATGCAGCCACAACGCACTTCTCGCAGCCGGTCCGGGACGCATATGACCTGGTGGGCTTCGATCCCCGCGGAGTGAAGCGCTCGGCACCCGTCAACTGCCTGACTGATGCCGAGCGGGATGCCGCAAGGGCCAAGATCTACGACCTGGAAACGGATGCCGGCCTGGCAACTGCCCGGGCCGACAACAAGGCGATCGCTGACCAGTGCGCCGAGAAGACCGGCGAGGTCCTGGCACATATCGACACGCAGAGCGCCGCGAAGGACCTGGACATCCTCCGCGCCGTGGTCAATGACACCAAGCTGAACTACCTGGGCTACTCCTACGGCACGTTCCTGGGTTCCACCTACGCATCCCTTTTCCCGGACAATGTGGGGCGGATGGTGCTGGACGGCGCCCTCGATCCCTCCATCAGCTATGAGGAGGTGACCAGCGGACAGGCCCGCGCCTTCGAGAAGGCCATCCGGGCCTACGTTGCCAGCTGCCAGCAGCAGGACGGCTGCCCGCTGAACGGTGACGTGGATTCCGGTGTGGAGCAGATCCGCGAACTTATAGCGGCAGTCAAGGAGACGCCGCGTACCGCCAAGGACGGCCGCGTGGTCAACGCAACGATGCTAGTGAGCGGCCTGATCACACCGCTCTACAACGACCAGAGCTGGCCGGCCCTGACCCAGGCACTCGAGGCGGCGATGACAGGGGACGTGAGCCTGATGCTGCGCCTCGCGGACCTCGGCGCGGACCGTTCATCCAATGGCTCGTACACATCCAACTCGACGTTCGCCTTCAACGCGATCAACTGCCTGGACTACCCCATGGAGTCCGACCCGGCAGCCATGCGCGCCGAACAACAGCGCCTGATGCAGGAGTCACCCACGCTCGGATACTTCTTCGCCTACGGCGGGACCAGCTGCCAGGACTGGCCGCACGAGAACGTCCGGACTCCCGCCCCGGTTGAGTACACCGGTGAATCGCCCATCGTGGTGATCGGCACTACGGGCGACCCCGCCACCCCTGTTGAATGGGCGTCATCGCTGCGAAAGCAGCTGGGAAATGCCACGCTGCTGACCTGGGAGGGTGAGGGGCACACGGCCTATGGTCGGGCCAACAGCTGCCTGGAGGATCCCGTGGACAGGTACCTGGTGAGCGGTGAGGTGCCCGCCGACAACACCGTGTGCTGAGCACCTCAGCTGCCGGCCCCCGCGCCATTTTGACCCGGGCGCGGGGACTCTATTACAGTTGACTCTTGCATGAGGCACCCGGTTCCGCCGGAAACCCCATGCGCGCTTCCTTAGCTCAGTCGGTAGAGCGTTTCACTCGTAATGAAAAGGTCATCAGTTCGATTCTGATAGGAAGCTCGGGATAAACCCCGGACAGCCCCTAAATGCAGGGGTTTCCGGGGTTTTTCGCTGGTTAAGCGACTAGTACCGCCTGGGCGCAGGGCACACTTATGGCACACTTTGCTGACTCCTTTCAACCAGACTGGGTCTTAGTGTTGCGACTCTAGTCGCCACGAGGAGTCTCTTGCCGAAGCTATGGTGAGGCTATGAGCCTCACCGAATGTGCTGAAGACCTCGCCTACACACTGAGAAACTCGGGTCACGGCCTAGAGCAGATAACTTTGGCCTCTGCCGGCGATCCCCGCGGCTTCAGCGTCATCCTCGACACCGCCCGAAGGATAGCTGCTGCCTCTGGATGGCCAGTTACAGAGCTGACAGTGGATGATCTGAAAAAGCTCCGGACTCTCCCTGAACGGGGCTACCTGATCATTCAAGCAGGGTCGACGGGACTGCGCTGCGACGCTTAGTTCGCTCTGCGCCTCATCGCCACACGAACGGTGAGGTGGCATACGAATGCCGCAAGCACCAGGACGACCGCGCCCAGTGCTCGATCCCTCGCGCGTACCGGAATCCCGCCGCGGTCAAGTTCTCTGCCTGCCGCGATCACGCCGGGCAGCATCACGGGCACCGCGGTCACGACGCCTGCCGTGTAGCGCCGCGCAAGCACAGTCGCGCCGAGGTGCGTCCAGACGTGTGCACCTAGCCCTGCGACCACTGCCCGGTACAGGCGCGAACTGCCCGCCGTCTGTGCGCCGCGTATGCAAGCGCATCCGACGAGCACACCCATCAAGCCGACCGCTGCCCAGGACTGACGCGAGTCCATCCTCAGCGCGTGAATCCCAGTACGGTCAGCCAGGTAGTTGCAACTGGCAGGGAAGGTTGCGGCTTCCTCGAGGTCGTGCAGCGCCCATGCGAGGAAGAGCCATGCTGGTCCACAACGCCATGTGCGATTCCGAAGTTTCTGGGGTGCTGCCACTCGTTCATCATTCCAGTAAAAGGCCGGATTTTGGCGTGGGCCCCTTTCTTCCCCGGCATATCTAAGTAGCGGGCTTACCAAGAATTCCAAGGTAGGGTCGCCCCATGATTGATGCCGAACGCCCGTGGACGATCGCCGCGGTGTGCGTCATGGCCCCGGCCCTGGCCGTGTTGGTGTTCAGCCTGGCGGATCCCATCATCCAGCTGCTGCCCTGGTACGCGGCCGTCTACCTGCTGGTCGGGGCCTGCATCTTCGGGCCAGTCAGGAAGGTCCTGTCGGTTCGGCAGGCCGTGGCATTCCTGCTTCCCGGTGCCCTGCTTGTGGTGCTCGCGCTGCTGGGCCTGGGTTTCTGGGCCGGCGGCTGGCTGGTTGGCCTGCCCGCATGGGGACTGTTGGTGACCCGCTGGACGTCGGAGAACCCGCTCCGGGCGGGCCAGCTGCTGACGTTCGCCGCGCTGTGGGTGCTGGGGCTGGTGATCTTCACCTTCAACGGCATCTGGCCGGTCTTCAGCCTCGGACTGTTCACCCTGCCGATCATCCCCCTCATTCGGTTCGCCTACCCCGAGTACAGGGCCCGGCCGCTGCAAGCCGGGGCGGAGGTTTTCCTGGCCGTGGCCGCGGTCGTGGTGGCCTTCGCAACCCCTACGCCCGAGGGAGCGTGGGCGTCGCCCTCGATATACGCCGGCGGGGCAGCAACTGCCGGGCTGATGATTGCTTTCTGGGCCAGGGGTGTCCCCCGCCGCCGGAGGGCCATGCCCAATGACGGTGTGGCTGTCTAGGTCCCGGAGGCTTAAAATGATCGTAAGTTTGCGCCCTTCTTACTCTCAGCTCGCCTAGGGTGCAGCGCCAGGGAGGGAACGCCATGGACGCTAGAGAGAATTCCGAGCCGCACGGCAACCCGTCGCCCGTCCATGTTAGATCGGCAGTGGCGACGGGGAATCCGGACCGATGGGCCGCAGTGGCAGGTC
>NZ_JBNHFC010000026.1:0-36922 GCF_059089885.1 Arthrobacter sp. Y3221159 | reverse complement strand
ACCCGGAAGCTAAGACCCACAGCGCCGATGGTACTGCACCCGGGAGGGTGTGGGAGAGTAGGACACCGCCGGACATAACATTAGTAGGGCCCTGACAGCCACTGTCAGGGCCCTACCACTTTAACCACCGCCCCGCGCCCACCCGCGGCGGCTCTGGCACCAACCCCCGCCCACCCTCCGCAGGAACGACCGCCCACGCGTCCGGCCCGGAACCACCAGAAGTGAACGCGCGACGGCGAAGACACCACCACAAGTGAGCGCGCGTCGGCCCGGGAAGGTGCACGCCTGGGCGGCGGTTGGGTGTGAAGATTGCCACGATGCGCCACTTCCGGGCCGGACTGTCCCGGTGGATTATGGGGCTCGCCTAGAATTGATGAAGATGTACGGACTTCGAAGCGCTTGATTTCGGGTTGCGTAGGAAACGAAACACGGATACGAGCGGCTGCAGTTGCGCCAGTGGTCGGCTCACAACAGGAGGAATCCATCATGGCCGAGCACAACGGCGGCAACCGCGGAAACGACCGCGGAGCCTTCCGGGGAAACAACAACTCCGGCGGCGATCCACGCGGGTTCCGACCCCGCGATAACCGCGACAACAATGACCGGGGCGCGGCCGGCGGCGGCGAGCGGAAGCCCTACGGCGAGCGGAAGCCCTACGGTGAGCGGAAGCCCTTCGGAGAGCGCAAGCCCTTTGGCGATCGTGACCGGAAGCCTTTCGCCGATCGTCCGCGTCGTGAGGGTGATGACCGCCGTGGGTTTGGCGGCGGGGAGCGCAAGCCGTACGGGGACCGGGACAACCGGCCTTTCGCCGATCGTCCGCGTCGTGAGGGTGATGACCGCCGTGGGTTTGGCGGCGGGGAGCGCAAGCCGTACGGGGACCGGGACAACCGGCCTTACGGTGACCGTCCGCGTCGTGAGGGTGATGACCGCCGTGGGTTTGGCGGCGGGGAGCGCAAGCCGTACGGGGACCGGGACAACCGGCCCTTCGGTGACCGTCCGCGCCGCGACGACGGCGACCGCCGCAGCTTCGGCAGTGGCGAGCGGAAGCCGTTCGGCGACCGTAAGTCCTTTGGCGATCGTGACCGGAAGCCTTTCGGTGACCGTCCGCGCCGTGAGGGCGATGACCGCGGCGGGTTTGGCGGCGGGGGAGAGCGCAAGCAGTACGGTGACCGGGACAACCGGCCCTACGGTGACCGTCCGCGTCGCGACGACGCTGAGCGCCGCAGCTTCGGGGGCGGCGACAACCGCAGGCCTTTCGGTGACCGGCAGGATCGGCAGGACCGTGACTCCCGCAGTTTCGACCGTGGTGAGGCACCCCGCGGTGGTGCACCCCGAGGTGACTCCGGCCCCCGTGGATTTGGCCGCGAACGCCAGGAGGACCGTCCGGCACGCGTTCCCAACGCCCGGGACATCCGCAGCGCCAACCGCCCCGACCGCGAACGCTCTCCGGAGATTGACGAGGACGTCACGGGCAAGGAGCTGGACCGCGCCACCCAGCACCAGATCAAAACCCTTGAATCGCGAAGCGCGGAGTGGGTTGCCCGCCACCTGGTCATGGCCGGGCGCCTGATTGATGACGAACCGGAACTGGCGTTCCAGCACGCATTGGCGGCAAGCCGCCGCGGCGGCAGGCTTGCTGCAGTCCGTGAAGCTGTGGGCCTCACCGCCTACGCTGCCGGCCACTACGGCGAGGCGCTCCGGGAATTCCGCACCTACCGGCGCATCAGCGGTTCCAACGTGCACCTGCCGGTGATGGCCGACTGCGAGCGGGGCCTGGGCCGGCCTGACCGGGCACTTGATGTGGCCCGGTCCGAGGAAGCCCAGGACCTGGACGCCCCCGGCAAGGTTGAGCTGGCAATCGTGGCAGCAGGGGCCCGGAGGGACCTCGGCCAGCTGGACGCCGCCGTCGCCGAACTTGAAATCCCGCAGCTGGACATGAACCGGGCCTTCTCCTACAGCCCCCGGCTGTTCCGTGCCTACGCTGATGCCCTCGCCGCCGTGGGCCGTGAAGCCGAGGCGGACAAGTGGCAGAAACAGGCTGTTGTGGCCGAGAACGCGCTGGGCCAGGGAATCGACGAGGAGCCTGACATCATCGACCTCGGCTGGGACGAGGAGGAAGAAACCCGCGAGGAAGCCGAGCGTCGCCGCAACCTGGAGCGCGCCTCCGTGGCCAGCCAGGCAGCCGCCGCTGCCGGTGCATCCGCCGCCGCCGGCCCGGAAGCAACGGCCGACGCCGGTCCCTCCGCCGCTGCCCACGCGGGCACCGCTGCAGGTACCGATGAGGTCGAGGCGGCCGGTATCGACGGGACCGAAATCGATGACCAAGAAGCGGACTACTTCATGTCCGACGATGCGGAGTCCGACGAAGACTCCGTGGAGCACGAAGAACTGGACGGTTTCTCGGACAACGGCGATGCCCCGGACACCAGCGACGCTGCGGACACCAGCGGCAACCAGGACACCGAAGACAACCAGGACAGCCGGGAAGACTGACACGAATGACCGAAGTTCCCCTGATCTCCCTGTTCGATGCGCTCCTGGCCGATTTGGACGGAGTGGTCTACGCGGGTCCCCACGCCATTCCCGGTGCCGTGGAGTCGCTGCAGCGGTTGTCCGGCCTGGGAGTGGGGCTGGGCTACGTGACCAACAACGCGTCCCGCTCTCCGGCGCAGGTTGCGGCGCACCTGCGTGAACTGGGTGCTCCCGCGGAGGACAACCAGGTGGTTAGCTCGTCGCAGGCTGCGGCCGAGCTCCTGGCGTCGAGGCTGGCGCCAGGATCCCGGATCCTGATCACCGGAAGCCCGGCGCTGGCCCGCGAGATCGAACTGGTGGGCCTGGTCCCGGTTTACAGCCAGGACGAAAATCCCGTGGCAGTGGTCCAGGGCTTCAACCCGGACATTGGGTGGAAGGACCTGGCGGAAGCCACGTATGTGGTCAACGCAGGAGCGCTCTGGGTTGCCACGAACACGGACATGTCCATACCCCAGGCACGGGGAATCGCCCCCGGCAACGGAACGCTGGTGGCTGCGGTAGCCGCGGCAACCGGGCAGCAGCCGCTGGTGGCAGGAAAGCCGGAGGCGCCGCTCTTCCACTCGGCCGCCAAGCGGCTGGGTGCTGAGCGTCCGCTGGTGGTGGGGGACCGGCTGGACACTGACATCCTGGGCGGCAACAACGCCGGCTTCGCCACCGTGGCGGTGCTGACCGGCGTCGACACCCGGCAGACCATCCTGGCGGCACGCTCCGCCGAGCGTCCGGACTACATCATCGAGACGCTTCCGGACCTGTACCGGCCCTACCCGGAGGTGACGCACGACGACGGCACCTACATGTGCGGGCGGGCTTCGGCCCGCGTGGCCAACGGCGCGGTGGGCATCATCGGCAGTCAGGACAGCCTGGATGCCTGGCGGGCGGCCTGCGCTGCGTGGTGGGCGGCGACCCCGGAAGCCACGGTTCCCAAGGCGCCAAAACTTGCCTGGCTGGATCATTAGACTGGTTGAATGACTGAGCTGACCGGACCCGACGCAGCAGCAGCCCAGCCTTTCCCGGACTGGCCGGAGGCAGCCGGCGCCGGCATCACGGATCCTGCCGTGGCGCGGGCCCTCGCCCGGCTGGCGGACCTGCCCCAGGCCCCCGTGGCAGAGCACGAAGCAGCCTACACCGCCCTGCATGACGAGCTCCTCGAAGCATTGAATGATGAGCACCCGGACGCCGTGCAGGCGGACACGCGGGCTACGGACGGCGGAGCCTGATGCCTGTACGCCTCGACCAGGCCCTGGTTGTGCGCGGCCTGGCCCGGTCCCGCACGCACGCTGCCGCGCTGATCGCCGAAGGCAAGGTCACGTCCGCCGGCAAAGTCCTGGCAAAAGCGTCCCTGCAGGTCGACGACGACCGGGACATCGCCGTCGAACACGACGAAGAGGATACCTACGCCAGCCGCGCCGGGCACAAGCTTGCGGGCGCCCTGGACGCCTTTCCGGAGGTTACGGCAGAGGGCAAGCGGTGCCTGGATGCCGGCGCCTCCACGGGCGGTTTTACTGACGTCCTGCTGCGGCGGGGCGCGGCCTCCGTGGTGGCGGTCGACGTCGGGCACGGCCAGCTGGTGCCGCACCTCCGCAACGATCCGCGGGTGGCCGTCCACGAGGGCATGAACGTCCGGTACATCGAACCGGCGGACATCGGCGGACCCGCTGCCCTGACCGTCGCGGACCTGTCCTTCATCTCGCTCACCCTGGTGGTCCGGCCGCTGGCGCAGTGCACCGAACCCGGCGGCGACCTGGTGCTGATGGTCAAGCCGCAGTTCGAGATCGGCAAGGACCGGCTGGGCCGCACCGGCGTGGTCACCTCCGGGCGCGAACGCCGGCTGGCGGTGGAGAAAGTGGCGCTGGCGGCGTTCGACGCCGGGCTGGACCTGTGCGGTCTGGCGGCCAGTCCACTGCCCGGCCAGGATGGAAACGTCGAGTACTTCCTGTGGATAAGACGCAGGATCGGCACAGACTTGCCTAAGATCGAAGAGCGCGGGGCAGCAGTTGCTGCCTTGCTCGGACGTATCTGGCCGAACCACTAGAGAGCGGAACCTGATGAGCAGGCGAGTACTGGTCCTTGCCCACACCGGCCGCGAGGAATCCCTGAAGGCTGCCTGGGAGGCCTGCGCCCTGTTGCACGCTTCCGGCATTGTGCCGGTGATGCAGGAGTCCGAACTGGGGGACATGGAGCGGTTCTTCGGGCACCTCGCCCAGCCCGTGGAGGTCCTCCACGACCACGTCCAGCTGCCGGATGTCGAACTGGTGATGGTCCTGGGCGGCGACGGCACCATCCTGCGCGCCGCCGAGCTGGTCCGCGAGGTGGATGTGCCCCTGCTGGGCGTCAACCTCGGCCATGTGGGCTTCCTGGCGGAAAGCGAACGGGCGGACCTTGCCCAGACCGTCGACTGGATTGCCAGCCGCGAGTACACGGTGGAAGAACGGATGACCATCGACGTGCAGGTGTGGGTCCGCGGCCAAAAGATCTGGCACACCTGGGCCCTGAACGAGGCCGCGATCGAGAAAGCCAACCGTGAACGCATGCTGGAGGTGGTCACCGAGGTGGACGAACGTCCACTGACGTCCTTCGGCTCGGACGGGATCGTGCTCGCCACCCCCACTGGCTCCACCGCCTACGCCTTTTCGGCGGGCGGCCCCGTGGTCTGGCCGGAGGTGGAGGCCCTGGTGATCGTCCCCATCAGCGCCCACGCCCTCTTCGCCAAGCCCCTCGTGGTCTCTCCCCGCTCGAAGCTGGCGGTGGAGGTCCTGGGCCGCACCGACGCCCTGGGGGTCCTCTGGTGCGACGGCCGGCGCTCGGTGGACCTGCCGCCCGGCTCGCGCGTGGAAGTCACCAAATCGGCCACCCCCGTCCGGCTGGCACGGACCCATCAGACACCGTTCTCCGCCCGGCTGGTGCGGAAGTTCGAGCTGCCCATCCACGGCTGGCGCGGCCCGGTGCCCAAGGCCGAGGCCATCCACACCGGGCCCATCCCGATCGTCCGGACGCCGCGGCCCATGCCGCCCCTCCAGGTGCCGGAGCACGGCCGGCCCGATGCTGATCCCGATCCGTCGACCGCAAAGTGAAGCGATGCTTGAAGAACTGAGAATCCGCGATCTCGGCGTCATCACCGACGCAACCCTTCCGTTGGGGCCGGGCCTGAGCGTGGTGACCGGTGAAACCGGTGCCGGCAAGACCATGGTGGTGACCGCCGTCGGCCTGCTGCTCGGCGCCCGCTCGGACGCCGGCGCAGTCCGGAGCGGGGCGAAGAGCGCCACGGCGGAAGCTGTGCTGAAGCTCGACGCCGGCCACCCGGCTGTGGCCCGCGCCCTGGATGCGGGCGCGGAAGCGGAAGAGTTCGACGGCGGCGCCGAGCTGATCCTGGCACGGCGCCTGGGTGCTGACGGGCGCAGCCGTGCGTTCCTGGGTGGCCGCGCCGCCCCCGTGGGGGTCCTGGCCGAGATCGGTGAAACCCTTGTGGTGGTGCATGGCCAATCGGACCAGATCCGGCTGAAAGGGGCCGCCGCGCAGCGCGGTGCCCTGGACAAGTTCGCGGGGGAAGCCCTGGCCGGGCCGCTGGCGGCCTACCAGGACCTCTACAACCACTGGAAAGCCAGCCAGTCCGAGCTGGACACGCTGCGCAGCGCGGCCCGCGACCGGCTGCGCGAGGCCGAATCGCTGCAGACAGCCCTGGCCGAAATCGACGAGGTGGATCCGCAGCCGGGGGAGGACGAGCTGCTGAAGGCCGAGGCGGTCAAGCTCGCCAACGTGGAAGAGCTGCGCATCGCCGCCAGCACGGCCCATCAGGCACTGATCGCCGAGGACTTCGGCGAGGAAGGCGATGCCACCACCCTGGTGGACACCGCAAAGCGGACCCTGGAACATGTGGCCGAACATGACGCCGAACTGGGATCGGCTGCCGCCCGCCTTGCCGAAGTGGGCTTCCTGCTCAACGACATCGCCACGGAACTGGCCAGCTACCAGGCCGGGCTGGACTCCGAGGGCCCGGAACGGCTGGCGGAAATCGAGGACCGGCGTGCCTCGCTGGCCAAGCTGGTCCGGAAATATGCGCCCACCATCGACGAGGTTCTGGAGTGGGCGGAGAAGGCCCGGGTCCGGTTCGACGAGCTGCAGGACGATTCATCTAGGATCGAGGCACTGGATGCGGAAGTGGTCCGGGCAGAGGCCGGGCTGAAGAAGCAGGCCGCCGCCATCAGCAAGATCAGGGCCAAGGCAGCCAAGGATCTTTCGGCCCGCGTCAGCGCCGAGCTGAAGGCGCTGGCCATGGCCGACGCAACCCTGGTGATCACACTGGAGCCGGCCGCCCAGCTTGGCCCGCATGGGGCGGACGAGATCGGCTTCCTGTTGCAGCCGCATTCCGGTGCGCCGGCCCGTCCGCTCGGCAAGGGCGCGTCCGGCGGTGAACTGTCCCGCGTCATGCTCGCCATCGAGGTGGTGCTGGCCGCGGTCGATCCGGTGCCGACGTTTGTCTTCGACGAGGTGGACGCCGGCGTGGGCGGACGCGCCGCCGTCGAGATCGGCCGCCGGCTGGCCATGCTCGCCCGGCACGTGCAGGTCCTGGTGGTGACCCACCTGCCCCAGGTCGCAGCCTTCGCGGACCAGCACATCACCGTCACCAAGACCTCCGTCCGGGGTGCCGACGGCGGAACGGCCACCGGGTTCACGTCCAGTGATGTGCGCCTCCTTGACGGCCCCGAAAGGGTCCGTGAGCTGGCCCGGATGCTGGCCGGGCAGGAGGACTCGGAATCCGCCCGGGCACACGCGCAGGAACTGCTGGATGACGCCAAACTCCTGCCACAGCGGGCCTGACGGCGCCGGCGCGCCGGAACCCAGCGGCCTCCCGCCGGTCCAAAACCCTTGATCCGCGGGCGGCCGGACCTGCAGACTAGGAGGTTTGGGGGACAGTTCCACCCGACCCGTGGAAGGCTCAATTGATGATAGGCTCGAATTCCGTGGTGCAGCGATCAAATTCCCGTGTAAATTCCCGGTTCCCGGGCTCATCCAAGACGACCAAACACATCTTCGTCACCGGTGGTGTGGCGTCCTCGCTCGGTAAGGGACTGACGGCTTCGAGCCTCGGCCACCTGCTGCGGGCACGCGGCCTGTCTGTAACTATGCAGAAGCTCGATCCCTACCTGAACGTGGATCCGGGCACGATGAACCCCTTCCAGCACGGTGAAGTCTTCGTCACGGACGACGGCGCAGAGACCGACCTGGACATCGGGCACTACGAACGCTTCCTCGACGAGAACCTTGAAGGTTCCGCGAACGTGACCACCGGCCAGATCTACTCCACGGTCATCGCCAAGGAACGCCGCGGCGAATACCTCGGCGACACCGTCCAGGTCATCCCGCACATCACGGACGAGATCAAGCGCCGCATGCGCCTGCCTGCCGAGGGCAAGAACGCGCCGGACGTCATCATCACCGAAATCGGCGGCACCGTTGGCGATATCGAGTCCCAGCCGTTCCTCGAATCCGCCCGCCAGGTGCGCCAGGACATCGGCCGCACCAACGTGTTCTTCCTCCACGTCTCACTGGTGCCCTACATCGGGCCCTCTCAGGAACTGAAGACGAAGCCCACGCAGCATTCCGTCGCCGCCCTGCGCTCCATCGGCATCCAGCCCGAGGCCATCGTGATCCGCTCGGACCGTGAAGTGCCCGAGGCGATGCGCGAGAAGATCGGCCGCATGTGCGACGTCGACATCGACGCCGTGGTCAATGCCGCCGATGCCCCCAGCATCTATGACATCCCCAAGACCCTCCACACCCAGGGCCTGGACTCCTACATCGTGCGTGCCCTCGACCTGCCGTTCAAGGACGTGGACTGGACCAGCTGGGACAAGCTGCTCGAAGCCGTGCACAACCCCAAGCACCACGTCGAGGTCGCCCTCGTGGGCAAGTACATCGACCTTCCGGACGCCTACCTGTCCGTGACCGAGGCCCTGCGTGCCGGTGGCTTCGCCAACGACACCAAGGTGAAGATCCGCTGGGTTCCGTCCGACGAATGTGAAACGCGTGAAGGTGCCATCAAGGCGCTCGACGGCGTCAACGCCATCTGCGTCCCCGGCGGCTTCGGCATCCGCGGGCTTGAGGGCAAGCTCGGTGCGCTGAAGTTTGCCCGCGA
This sequence comes from Arthrobacter sp. Y3221159, assembly GCF_059089885.1. Taxonomy (NCBI): domain Bacteria; kingdom Bacillati; phylum Actinomycetota; class Actinomycetes; order Micrococcales; family Micrococcaceae; genus Arthrobacter; species Arthrobacter sp. Y3221159. The sequence goes on along the minus strand of NZ_JBNHFC010000026.1, from coordinate 28,257 downwards.
AACCAAGCTGCCCGTCCTTGGCCTCTGCCTCGGACTGCAGTGCATGGTGATCGAATATGCCCGCAACGTGGTGGGGCTGGAAGGCGCCTCCTCCAGCGAGTTCGAACCGGACTCCAAGTACCCGGTGATTGCCACCATGGAGGAGCAGCTTGAGTTCGTCGAAGGCCGCGGGGACCTGGGCGGGACCATGCGCCTGGGCCTCTACGAAGCCAAACTCGACGAAGGCTCGGTCATCGCCGGAACGTACGGCAAGACCACCGTCAGCGAGAGGCACCGCCACCGCTACGAGGTCAACAACAAGTACCGCGACCAGATCGCGGACAAGGGCCTGGTGTTCTCCGGAACCTCCCCGGACGGAAAACTGGTGGAGTTCGTGGAGTTGCCCGCCGACGTCCACCCGTACTACGTGGCCACCCAGGCGCACCCGGAGCTGAGCTCGCGCCCCACCCGTCCGCATCCGCTGTTCGCCGGACTGGTCAAGGCCGCCCTGGACCACCAGGGCACCGGCACCGAGGCGGACCCTGCCGACACGGCTGCTGCCGGTGCTTCGGAAGCCCAGGCGTCCGGTACGGTAGCCGCTAAGTAGTTCCCACAACAGAAAAAGGACGGCGCGATGCCCGGCACACCTGAAGCCACCCATGTAGTGCAGGTTTCGGATGCACCGAGCCCGCGCCGTCTTTTGTCCACGGAAAAGGTCTATGAAGGCCGGATCTGGGACGTGGTCAGCGATACGTTCCAGCTGCAGGAGTCCGGCGAAGCCCTCACCCGCGACTACATCGACCACCCGGGCGCCGTGGCCGTCCTGCCCATGAATGACGACGGCGAGGTCCTGCTGCTCAGGCAGTACCGGCACCCCGTGGGGATGGACCTCTGGGAGATACCGGCCGGCCTGTTGGACATCGAGGGTGAGGACTTCCTGGTGGGCGCGGCCCGCGAGTTGGCTGAGGAGGCGGACCTCGCCGCCAGCACCTGGAACGTCCTTGCGGACGTCTTCAATTCTCCCGGGTCCTCCAGCGAGGCCATCCGAATCTACCTCGCCCGCGGACTGACGTTCGTTCCCCATCACGAACGCCACGAGCGGACGGATGAGGAAGCCGAGATCGAATTCCACTGGATCAAGCTGGACGACGCCGTGGCATCAGTCCTGGCCGGCCGGCTCCACAACCCCTCCGCCGTCGTCGGGATCCTGGCGGCCGCGGCAGCCCGCGCCAACGGCTACGCGGGCCTGCGTCCCGCTGACGCCCCGTGGCCGGAACACCCCAGCCAGCGGTAATGGCCCCCAACCCCTCCGTCGACGCTGCTCCTGCGGCCGGATCCGCCCCGGTACAGGACGTTCCCCCGGCTGCGACGCCCGCCGTACCCGCTGCGATCAGCCGCGGCATCACGGACTATCTCCAGCACATGGGCGTGGAGCGCGGCCTGGCAGCCAACACCCTTGCTGCCTACCGTCGCGACCTTGCCCGTTACGCCCGCTTCCTGGAATCCGCCGGTTGCCGGGCGCCGGAGGACATCACCCGCCAGCACGTGACCGGCTATGTCCGTGCGCTCTCGGACGGCTCTGACGGCGGTTCGGCACTGGGTGTCAGGTCAGCCGCACGGACGGTGGTGGCGGTCCGGGGGCTGCACAAGTTCTGGGCGCTGGAAGGCTACACACCGTCCGATCCCGCGAGCGACGTCCATCCGCCCATGGCAGGCAAGCGGCTGCCCAAGGCCATCAGCGTCGATGAGGTCACCAGGATCCTGGAATCAGCCGGGACGGACACGGCCACCGGGCTGCGGGACCGCGCACTGCTGGAGTTCCTGTATTCCACCGGCGCCCGCATCAGCGAGGCCGTTGGCCTGGACGTTGACGATATCTCCCTTGCCGAGGCCGAAGCGGGGCCGGCTATTGTGCGGCTCTTTGGCAAGGGATCCAAAGAGCGGCTTGTGCCGCTGGGCTCGTACGGAGCCAGGGCGCTGGACGCCTACCTTGTGCGCGGCCGCCCGCTGCTGGCCGCGAAGGGGAAGGGCACGCCCGCACTGTTCCTGAACGCCCGCGGCGGCAGGATCAGCCGGCAGAGCGCCTGGACCATCCTGAAGGCCGCCGCCGACAAAGCCAACATCACCAAGGACGTATCGCCCCACACCCTGCGGCACTCGTTCGCCACCCACCTGCTCGAGGGCGGCGCGGATGTCCGCGTGGTACAGGAACTCCTGGGCCACGCCTCGGTGACTACCACGCAGGTCTACACGCTGGTCACGGCAGACACGTTGCGCGAGATCTACGCCGCCGCGCATCCCCGGGCACTCGGATGACCCGCCAGGGCGCCGCAGTTACACTGTGCTTCCTCCTTCGGGACACGCCCGGGGGCACGGAGGTGCTGCTCGGGATGAAGCGGACCGGGTTCGGCAAGGGAAAGATCGTTGGGATCGGCGGGCACGTGGAGCCGGGGGAGACTGACCGGGAAGCGGTTATCCGCGAAGTGTTCGAGGAAACCGGTGTTTCGGTGCAGCCGGAGGACCTTGTTGATGCCGGGGCCGTCCGCTTCGTTTTTCCGGCGCGTCCGGAGTGGAACATGGAAACCAGCCTCTTCACGGCCTGGACCTGGCAGGGCGAACCTGGTGAAAGCGACGAGATCGTCCCGGAGTGGTTCCCCACGCGCAGGCTACCGGCTGACCGAATGTGGCAGGACGCCGACCATTGGCTCCCGGTGGTTTTGGAAGGCGGCCAGGTGAACGTGGTGGTCACCATGCATACAGACAATGAGTCGGTTGCCTCGTCCGAAAGCCTGCTTCCCTAACTTTTCTGCTGACGACGGCGGCCCGGCAGGAGGTGCCGGGCCGCCGTCGTGGTCTTCGTTTTTGAACGATTACGCCAGGTGCCGCTCCTCGGGACCGACGTACTCGCTGAGCGGCCGGATCAGGGAGTTTGAGTCCAGCTGCTCCATGATGTGGGCGGTCCAGCCGGTGATGCGGCTGGCGACAAACAGCGGTGTAAAGGTGGCAGTGTCAAAGCCCATCAGGTGGTAGGTGGGGCCGGCCGGGTAGTCGAGGTTGGGTTTGATGCCCTTGGCCTCGTCCATGGCCTGTTCCAGGCCCTGGTACAGGCCCAGGATCTCAGGCCGGCCGTAGTGGGCAATCATCTTGTCCAGGGCCGCCTTCATGGTGGGAACGCGGGAGTCGCCGTGCTTGTAGACCCGGTGCCCGAACCCCATGACTTTCTTCTTCTGTGCCAGCGCATCTTCCATCCATGCCTTGGCACGGGCGGCAGCCTCTTCAAGGGACTCCTGCGGGCGGATGCCGATCTCGTCGAAGGTGTGCATGACGGCCTCGTTCGCTCCGCCGTGCAGCGGTCCCTTGAGGGCGCCGATGGCACCCGTGACGGCCGAGTGCAGGTCAGAGAGCGTGGACGTGATGACGCGTGCGGTGAAGGTGGAGGCGTTGAAGGAGTGCTCCGCGTAGAGGATCATCGAGACGTTGAAGGCCTCCACCACCTCGGGAACCTGCTCCTCGCCGAACGTCATCCAGAGGAAGTTGGCGGAGTAGCCCAGGTCGTCGCGGGGATCAACGGGGGACTGGCCCCGGCGACGCCGCTGGTCGTAGGCGACCACGGCGGGCATGGCCGAGAACAGGTCGATCGCCTTGGCCATGTTGGCTTCCCGCGAGGCATCCTCGGCAAGGGGGTGGCGGGCGCCCATCACCGAGGCGGCTGTCCGGCAGACGTCCATGGGATGTGCGGTTTCGGGGAGGGCATCCACTACCTGCTTCACCACCGGGTCCAGGGCCCGCCCGGCGCGTTCCCTGGCAGTGAATTCCGCGAGCTGGTCTTGCGTGGGCAGTTCCCCGTTCCACAGCAGGTACGCCACTTCCTCGAAGCTGCAGCGCGCCGCGAGTTCCTGCACCGGGTAGCCGCGGTACAGCAGCGAGTTTGTGTCCGGATTGACCTTGGAGACGGAGGTGTAGTCCACCACGACGCCGGCGAGACCTTTTTTGATGTCCTGTTCAGCCATGCTGAAAACTCCTTTGTTCCTGTCGCCTGTTGGATGCCGGCCGGAGCCGGCGGGTGGCCGGGTCAGTGCTCCCCGGGAATATGGAAGTTGAAGACCCCCGTGTCGAACCGGTTGTACCCCTCGTAGTCAACCAGTTCGTAGAGCCGGGCACGGGTCAACATGCTGCTCACCTGTGCTTCCTGCGTTCCGTCTGCCTTGATCGAATCCAGCGTACGCTCAGCGGCGCCCATGGCACTACGGAGGAGGGTGACGGGGTAGATGACCATGTTCACGCCTACGGCCTGGAGTTGCCGGGTGGTGAAGAGGTCGCTTTTGCCGAATTCGGTCATGTTGGCCAGGATGGGCACGTCCACGGCGTCGCGGATGGCCTGGAATTCGGCGAGGTCGCGCATGGCTTCGGGGAAGATCGCGTCCGCCCCGGCGTCCACCAGGGCTTTCGCCCGGTCTTTGGCGGCGTTGAGTCCGTCGGTGGCGCGGACGTCGGTGCGGGCCATGATCAGGAAGTTGGGGTCGCGGCGGGCGTCTGCTGCGGCGCGGATGCGTTTGGTGGCGGTGTCCAGGTCCACGACGTTTTTGCCGTCGAGGTGGCCGCAGCGTTTGGGGTTGAACTGGTCCTCGATGTGCAGCCCGGCGAGGCCGGCGTTTTCGATTTCCTGGACGGTGCGGGCCACGTTCATGGGTTCGCCGAAGCCGGTGTCTGCGTCCACGATCGCGGGCAGGTCTGTCATCCTGGCGATCTGCCCGGCCCGGGTGGCCACCTCCGTCAACGTTGTGAGGCCGATGTCGGGCAGGCCGAGGTCGTTGGCCAGGACGGCGCCTGAGATGTAGACGCCCTCAAAGCCCTTTTCCTGGATCAGCCGTGCCGAGAGCGGGTTGAATGCACCGGGGAACTGGGCAATGGTGCCGGCGGCGAGGAGGTCGCGGAAGCGGATCCGCTTCTGCTCCGGGGTGGTGGTGGAGTACAGCACGTTAGAACAGCCCCTTCGGTGCCGCGCCAAGTTCGATCACGCCGGGGGCGGCGGTGATGTTGAGCTGGTCCAGTTCCCCGGCGGCCAGTTCGGGGAGGCGTTCGACGGCGGCGAGGAACCGTTCGATCTCGGCCTCCTCGACGAGGCCGGCGGTGAGGGTGCGGAACTTGTTGATGTACTGTTCGCGGGCGAAGGGGCGGGCGCCGAGCGGGTGGGCGTCGGCGACGGCGATCTGGTCGGTGATGACGGTGCCGTCGGTGAGGGTGATTTCCACGGAACCGCCGAAGGCTTTTTCGTTGATGTCCAGGGAGTGGTAGCGGCGGGTCCATTCCGGGTCTTCCTCGGTGGACACTTTCTGCCAGAGGTCCACTGTGTCCGGCCGGGCGGCGCGTTCGGGGGCGTAGGAGTCCACGTGGTGCCAGGCCCCGTCCTGCAGTGCGACGGTGAAGATGTACGGGATGGAGTGGTCCAGCGTTTCCCGGGAGGCGGTGGGGGAGTACTTCTGCGGGTCGTTGGCGCCGGAGCCGATGACGTAGTGGGTGTGGTGGCTGGTCCTGATCAGCACGGACTTCACGTTGGCCGGGTCGGTGGCCTCGGGGTGTTCGCGGTTGAGTTTGCGGGCGAGGTCGATCCAGGCCTGGGCCTGGTACTCGGCGGAGTGTTCTTTGGTGTAGGTGTCCAGGATGGCGCGCTTGGCCTCACCCGGCAGGGGCAGCGGAACCTGGTAGGAGGCGCCGGGGCCGTCCAGCAGCCACGCGATCACCCCGTCTTCGCCCTCGTAGATCGGGACCGGGGAGGTCTGGCCGCGCATTGCCCGGTCGGCGGCTTCGACGGCCATCTTCCCGGCGAACGCGGGGGCGTGGGCCTTCCAGGTGGAGATCTCACCCTTCCGCGACTGCCGGGTCGCCGTCGTGGTGTGCAGGGCCTGGCCCACCGACTGGAAAATGGTCTCCACGTCCAGGTTAAGCAGGGTGCCGATGCCCGCGGCGGCGGACGGGCCGAGGTGGGCAACGTGGTCGATCTTGTGCTTGTGCAGGCAGATCGCCTTGACCAGGTTCACCTGGATCTCGTACCCGGTGGCTATCCCGCGGATCAGGTCATGGCCGCTGGACCCGACGTGCTGGGCGACCGCCAGTATCGGGGGAATGTTGTCCCCGGGGTGGGAGTAGTCGGCGGCGAGGAACGTGTCATGGTAGTCCAGTTCCCGCACGGCCACGCCGTTGGCCCAGGCCGCCCATTCGGGGGAGACGCGTTCGCCGATGCCGAAGACCTTCGCGCCCTTTCCGCCGGCGCTGGGGGCGTGGGCCAGGGCCTGTGCGCGGGCGGCGACGATCGGTGCCCGGTTCAGCGAGGCGATCGCCACCGAGGCGTTGTCGATGATCCGGTTGATCACCATCTCCGTCACCTCCGGCGTGACGTCGACGGGGTCGGCGGCGACCACTGCGATCTTGTGCGCCAGCTGCTCCTCCCGGGGCAGGTTCTCTTCACTCTTGTACACACGGACGTGGTGTTCCTGGACCATGGGGCTCCTTCTACAGGGATGGGGAGGCGGTTTTGATGTGGGCAAGGCTTCGGTGCAGGTGCATGATGGTGGCGGCTTCGGCAAGCCTCGGGTTCCGGTCCGCGATGGCCCCGGCGATTGCAGCATGCTCGGCGGCCGCAGCGGACAGCCGGTCGGTATTGTCGGCTGCCATCCGGCGGATGCGCACCAGGTGTACCCGCAGGCTCCGCATGGCCTGCACCAGGTACGAATTGGCGATGGCCGCATCGATGGCTTCATCGAGCCTTCCTGCCAGCCCGTAGTAGTCGTGGACGCCGGATGGGGAACCGGTGAGGAGTGCCGGGGCTTCCAGCAGTTCGTCCTGGAGCCGGCGGAATGTGGCAGATTCCCCGCGCTCGGCGGCAAGTGCGGCTGCGCGGCCTTCCAGGGTTCCGCGGAGCTCGAAGAGCTCGTCGATGTCGGCGAGCGAGATCCCGGTGACCACGACGCCCCGGCCGCCAGGTGCGGTCAGGCCTTCCGCCGTAAGGCGACCCAGCGCTTCCCGGAGCGGAGTGCGGGAGACGCCCAGGCGTTCAGCCTGCTCCACTTCGGCCAGCAAAGTACCGGGGGGCAGCCGCCACTCCACAATGTCCTCGCGCAGGGCGGCATACGCGCGTTCGCTGGCCCGCATCGTTGCTCCTTCCGCTCCTACGATTATTCAGTGTATACACAAAGCCAGGGAAGGGAACTACTTTTCGGAAAAGCGCCGGAATAATCCGTCCTTTTGTATACAGCAGTGCCGGGGCTACCTGCCGCTCCAGCGGTATTCATTCTCCGGCCTCCCGGGCGTTCCGTACCGTGCAGTGCGGGAGACGGTGCCTGCGTCGGCAAGGTATTCCAGGTAGCGGCGGGCAGTAACCCGGGACATCCCGAGCGCGTCCATTACCTCAGTGGCGGACACCGCATCCTGGTGCCGCTTCAGGAACTCCTGAACGGACTCCAGCGTGGACACGGACAGCCCCTTTGGCAACGGCAGTTCCGACGGCGCCCGCAGGCTGGCGAACGCCTGGTCCACTTCGCTTTGGGATGCCGCTGATTTCCCGGACCCCGAGCCGGGGCCTGCCAGCTGTTGGCGGAACAGCCGGTAGCTCTCCAGCTTGTCAGCGAAGGTGGCGAACGTGAACGGCTTGATCAAGTACTGCACCACACCGATGGCCACCGCGCTGCGCACGATGGCCAGTTCCCTGACGGCCGTGATTGCAATGATGTCGGCAAGAATGCCGGCAGCACGCATCCTGCGGGCGATGTCCAGGCCGTGGAGGTCCGGCAGGTTCATGTCCAGCAGGACCAGTTCCACAGGCTTGCCTGCCGCCGAGAATTCGTTCAGGAGCCGGAGCGCGGACTGCCCGTCGGGAGCGGTTCCGGCCAGCTCGAATCCAGGCAGCCTTCCGACGTACGCCGCGTGCGCGGCTGAGGCAACGGCCTCGTCCTCGACCACGAGGACCCGGATGTCGCTCACGCGTCGAGCTCCTTCCCCGGGGATACCGCCGCGGGCAGGAATACTTCGAATTTGGCACCGCGCCGTCCGTTGATGGTCAGCGTACCTCCCAGCCGCTGCACCGCCTGGCGGACGAGGGCGAGGCCGATGCCGCGGCCGCCCGGTCCCGCCGGCTTGGTGCTGTAGCCGTGCCGGAAGATGTTCCCGGCTGCGGCGGCCTCAAGGGGTGCCCCCGTGTCGTGCACGGCGATGTCCAGTCCTTCCTCATCGGACTCCACGGTCAGCTCCACCCGTCGGGGCGGCGTCCCTTCGGCCGCGGCATCGATGGCGTTGTCCAACAGGTTTCCCAAAATGGTCACCAGATCCTGCACTGCTATGCCTGCCGCTGTTCCGGACCCAAGGGTGGCAACATCCAGTTGGACGCCCCGCTCATGGGCTTCGGCCACCTTGCCCATGACCAGGGCGCTGAGGACCGGCTCGCCCACGGAGCCCACCATCTCGTCCGTCAATTGCTGGCTGAGTTCCAGGTCCCGGGTGGCGAAGTCCAGGGCCTCCCGGGTGCGGCCCAACTCCAGGAGCGAGACCATCGTGTGCAGCCGGTTCGCATGTTCGTGCGTCTGCGCCCGCAGCGCGTCCGAGAGAGTCCGCATGGTTTCCAGTTCATTGCCCAAGGATTCGATTTCCGTCCTGTCGCGGAGCGTGGCCACGGTCCCGTACACCGCGTTCCTTCCGCGCCGGTCAGGAGTCTCCGGGCTTATTGCCGGCCCCTGGTTGATGACCAGCACGCGGGAGCCCGTGAGGACGATCTCGTCCTTGGCGGTGCGGCCGGACTCGAACAGGCCCCGAAGCCCCTCGTCGAGGGGAAGGTCGGCCAGTGCCGGCGGGCGGGTGGGGTCCTTGCTGCCTGCCTCGGCCAGGCCCAGGAGCTCGGCGGCCTGGTCGTTGTACATCACCACCCTGCCCTTGGTGTCGATCAGGATGAGTCCTTCGCGGACCGAGTGCAGCACGGACTCGTAGTAGGCGAACAGTTGGGCCAGTTGCTCCGGCCCCCAGCCGCGGGTGACCCGGCGGAGGTACCGGCCGAGCAGCCAGGAGGCCCAGGATCCGCCCACCAGCAGTGCCAGCCCTATGGCCAAAAGGGCAGGCAGGCGCGCTGCGAAGGCAATGTCCACGGTGCCCACCGTGACGCCGGCGGCAACCAGCGCCCTGACCCTGCCGGCTTCATCCTTCACCGGGACGATCGTCCGCACTGACGGTCCCAGGGTTCCGGCCGTGACCTCGGTGAGTTCCCCGCCCTGCAATGCGGCATCGATGGAACCAATGTACGGCCGCCCCAGTTCCTCGGGCCGCGGGTGGGTCCACCGGGTGCGGTCGGTCGCCATGATGGTGATGAAGTCGACGTCGGCAGCGGCCATGACGTCCATGGCGTACGGCTGCAGCAGGGCTGACGGGTCCGGTGACGCGGCGGCCTCGAGCACCAGGGGGCTGGCGGCAATTGAACTGGCAATGCCCGCCATCCGCAGGCCGGCCTCGTCGTACGTCCGGTCGCGGGCGTCGACGTAGGTGGCGGACCCCACGATGGCGATGAACACCACCACGATGAGGAGGTTCGCCACGAAAAGCCGCCGGGCGATGCTCCAGCGCTGGATCATGTCTACCTCCGGCCAAGTTGGTGTGCCGCGACCAATATGAACGCAACGGTGAGCTGGGTCACGGCGTGGCCAATGATGGATGTCACACCGCAAGGACGCGTAGAGCCCAGAGACTGTGCCGCAGCGTCTATCAGATTATCCATAAGGAGACACATCATGGCTTCTCAACGAGGAGAGTCGCTCGACACCGTGAAGTCGCGGCGCAAGGGCATCGACAAGTCGCACTACCTCTACATCGCCGTCATCGCCGCCGTGATCCTTGGCGCCGTCGTCGGCCTGATGTTCCCCGAGGTGGGCAAGTCGCTCAAGCCCCTGGGCGACGGCTTCATCAAGCTCATCAAGATGATGATCGCTCCGGTGATCTTCTGCACCATCGTCCTGGGCATCGGCTCCATCGCCAAGGCGGCAACCGTGGGCAAGGTAGGCGGCCTGGCGCTGGGCTACTTCGTCGCGATGTCGACGTTCGCATTGGGCATCGGTTTGGTGGTGGGCAACCTGATCCACCCGGGCGAAGGACTGAAGCTGGCGCCGTACGATCCTTCCAAGAAGGCAGAGGTCGACAGCACCGTCGCCTTCCTGCTCGGCATCATCCCGGGCGACATTCCGGTCCTGCCCACCCTCTTTGCTGCCATCCTCGTAGGGTTCGCCCTCCAGAAGATGGGCCCGCAGGGCGCTCCCATCCTCAAAGCCATCGGCCACGGCCAGGTCCTGGTCTTCCGCATCCTGATCATGATCATGTGGCTTGCCCCCGTGGGCGCCTTCGGTGCCATCGCGGCCGTCGTGGGAGCTACCGGCTTCCAGGCCATTGTCAGCATGTTCACCCTGATGGCAGCCTTCTACATCACCTGCGCACTGTTCATCGTGATCATCCTCGGCGGCCTGCTCAAGGTGGTCACCGGCGTCAACATCTTCAAGCTGATGAAGTACCTGGGCCGGGAATACCTGCTCATCTTCTCCACCTCGTCCTCCGAAGCGGCACTGCCCCGCCTCATCGCCAAGATGGAACACCTGGGCGTCTCCAAACCGGTCGTCGGCGTGACTGTTCCCACCGGCTACTCCTTCAACCTGGACGGCACGGCCATCTACCTGACCATGGCATCGCTCTTCGTCGCCAACGCCATGGGAACGCCCCTGGACCTGGGTGCGCAGATCTCCCTGCTGGTCTTCATGATCATCGCCTCCAAGGGCGCCGCCGGCGTCACCGGCGCCGGACTGGCAACGCTGGCGGCAGGCCTGCAGGCCCACAAGCCCGAACTGCTCGGCGGCGTCGGCATGATCGTGGGCATCGACCGCTTCATGTCCGAGGCCCGGGCACTGACCAACTTCACCGGCAATGCCGTGGCCACCATCCTGATCGGCACCTGGGTCAAGGAGATCGACGGCAGCCAGGTTGACAGCGTCCTCTCCGGCCAGGAGCCCTTCGACGAAGCAACGATGCTGGCCCACCACCACGGTGATCCGGCTCCGGAGCAGGCCGAGGCCCGCCCGGTTCCGGTCAACGCCTGACCCCCGGCCCGCCAACCGGTAAACGCCTCCGCAGCCAACGCTGCGGGGGCGTTTTCTGTAACCCGGACGGGGAACCTTCGACCTCTACTAGAGGGTCAGGCTCACCATTCGCGGAAAGTCAAGTTCCGTGGAATACCGTGTCGGCCCCTGTAGCCTTGGGGAGAAGAAGGAACGGCGCTGGCCATCCAGCGGCAGGACATCCCCGTCATCGAAAGTGTGGACAGATACGTGAGCAGCGAACAGGGTTCAGCAACTCTGGAAGGCACCGCATTCGACCTGGACAACGCGGTGATGGGCCCCACGGGGCGCCCATACCGCGAGTTCCCGGAACCCGCGCCGCTTTCCTCCCACGGTCCGGCCCGCGTCATCGCCATGGTGAACCAAAAGGGCGGCGTCGGAAAGACCACCTCAACCATCAACCTGGCTGCGGCACTGGCAGAATACGGGCGCCGCGTCCTCCTGGTCGACTTCGACCCCCAGGGTGCGCTGTCCGCCGGCCTGGGCGTCAATCCGCACGAGCTTGACCTCACTGTCTACAACGTCCTGATGGACCGCAAGGTGGACATCCGCCAGGCGATCCACCAGACGGGCGTGGACAACGTGGACCTGCTGCCTGCCAACATCGACCTCTCCGCCGCGGAAGTCCAGCTGGTCAACGAGGTTGCCCGCGAGCAGGTGCTGGACCGGGCGCTGAAGAAGGTCGAGGACGATTACGACGTCGTCCTCATCGACTGCCAGCCGTCCCTTGGCCTCCTGACCGTCAACGCCCTCACCGCGGCACACGGGGTAATTATTCCGCTGATCTGCGAGTTCTTCGCCCTGCGCGCCGTGGCCCTGCTGGTGGAAACCATCGACAAAGTCCAGGACCGGCTCAACCCCCGCCTGCAGGTGGACGGGGTCCTCGCCACCATGTATGATGCCCGCACCCTGCACAGCCGCGAGGTCATCACCCGGCTGGTGGAGGCCTTCGGGGACAAGGTCTTTGAGACCGTGATCAAGCGGTCCATCAAGTTTGCCGACGCCACCGTCGCCGCGGAACCCATCACCAGCTACGCCGCCACCCATGTGGGCGCGGACGCGTACCGCCGGCTTGCCAAGGAACTGATCTCGCGCGGCGGAGCGCCGTAGCCATAGCCGTGGCCGACTCCAAGCCCGGCTTCGAGGTGCGGCTGGCCAACTTCACGGGTCCTTTCGACCTCTTGCTGGGCCTCATCGCCAAGCATCAGCTGGATATCACCGAGGTGGCGCTCGCCACGGTGACCGACGAATTCATCAGGTACATCCGTAAGCTGCAGGATCTCGGCGAGGAATGGGCCCTCGACGAGGCCAGCGAATTCCTGGTGATCGCGGCAACGCTGCTGGACCTCAAGGCCGCCCGGCTGCTGCCCGCGGGGGAGGTGGAGGATGACGAGGACATTGCGCTGCTCGAAGCCCGCGACCTGCTTTTTGCCAGGCTCCTCCAGTACAAGGCCTTCAAGCACGTGGCAGGCCTGCTGGGCGAGACCCTCCACCAGGAGGGGCAGCGCTTCCCCAGGCAGGTGGCGCTGGAGGAACACTTCGCGCGGATGCTGCCCGAACTGGTGTGGAAACACACCCCGGAACAGTTCGCCGCCCTGGCTGCGGCGGCCCTCCGGCCCAAAGCCACACAACCCACCGAGGTGGGGACCGCCCACCTGCACGGCAGCCAGGTCAGCGTCAAAGAGCAGGCGGAGATCCTGGGACTGCGTCTGCAGCAGGACTCGCCGCAGACCTTCCGGGCGCTGATTTCCGACGCCGACTCCACCCTGGTGGTGGTGGCCCGCTTCCTGGCGCTCCTGGAGCTCTACCGGGACAAGGCGGTCTCCTTCGACCAGCTTTCACCCCTGGCCGACCTGGCCGTCCACTGGGTTGCCGGGCTGGGGGACTGGTCAGCCGAGAATTTGAGCGAGGAATACGAGGTGCAAGCGTGAACGTGCAGCGGCCGGACGGCTCAATGCCCGGGCAGTCGGTCCATGACCTGCCCGGCGGGGCCAAGGCTGCACTGGAGGCAGTACTGATGGTCCTCGACCTGCCGGCCGCCGAGGAGGAACTGGCCGCCGGGCTCGACCTGACGGTCGACGAGGTCAAAACCCTGCTGGCAGAACTGGCGCTCGAGTATAACGGCTATACTGGTAAGGCCCCGGATACGGAAACGGCCAGCACGCCTGGTTTTGGTTCCAGCCCCCGGGGTTTTGAATTGCGGAACATCGCCGGTGGCTGGCGCATCTACTCGCGGGCAGAATTTGCTGACATCGTCGGCAAATATGTGCTCGAAGGGCAGACGGCCAGACTCACCCAGGCGGCATTGGAAACACTCGCGGTCATTGCTTACCGCCAGCCGGTTTCCCGGGCACGGGTGTCTGCGATTCGCGGCGTCAACGTTGACTCTGTTGTACGGACACTGGCCCAGCGCGGGCTGATCGAGGACGCGGGAACGGATCCCGAGTCCGGAGCAATCCTTTACCGGACCACCTCCTACTTTTTGGAGCGTCTGGGAATCAGCTCAGTGGCGGACCTGCCGCAGCTGTCCCCGCATCTGCCGGGGCTGGAAGGCATCGCGGAGTTCTACGACGCTGAAAGAATGTAGGCCGCGGCCTGCACAGGAATTATTTATCAGGGCAGAGTAAATCTGCAGGGCTGGCTAGGGTTGTTGTTAGACACCCTTGACAGCCAGGAACATTGAAGGACGGGTCATGACACAGGCGGGACGCCAGGGTTCACCACGCAGCGGTTCGGGACGCAATCTCCCACAACGCAATACCCCCGGAGGCAGCGCCGGTGGCGGCTCACGGGGAGGGGCAGCAAAGCGCGCCACAGGATTCGGCGGCGAACGCCCGCACCGGGCACCCAAACCGCGCGAGGAACGTTTCGTCGATCCCGATGAAGCCGGCGCCCGCCAGGGGCGCGGCGCTACTGACAAGCCCGCCAAGCCGTCGTCGCGGAAGCCGTCAGCGCGCAAGCCTGGTGCGAAGAAGGCTCCCGGAACCCCGGGTGCGCCCAAGGCCAAGCCCCGCACCGCGGCACCGGGTGCCGCCGCTTCGCGCGCCTTCGGCAGCGAACGCTTCGGCCAGAACCTCGGCCCGCTCCGCAAGCCCTCGCGCAGGAAGGGGCCCGGCCGCGACGTGCCGCAGTCGGAACTCCACGACGCCGATGGCATCCGCCTGCAAAAGGTCATGGCGTCCGCCGGCGTGGCGTCGCGCCGCGTCTGTGAGGAAATGATCGCCGAAGGGCGCGTGGAGGTGGACGGCCAGGTGGTCACCGAACTCGGTGTACGCGTGGATCCCAAGACTGCCGTCATCCACGTTGACGGCCTGCGGATCCAGTTGGACGAAAACCTGGTCTACATGGTGTTCAACAAGCCCAAGGGCGTTGTCTCCACCATGGAGGATCCCGAGGGCCGGCCGTGCATCAGCGATTTCCTTAAGAACACCAAGAACAAGGGCGAGCGGCTCTTCCACGTGGGCCGCCTGGACGTTGGTACCGAGGGTCTGCTGCTGCTGACCAACGACGGCGAACTTGCCAACCGGCTGACCCACCCCTCCTACGAAGTCCCCAAGACCTACCTGGTCCAGGTCCGCGGCCCCTTCCCCCACGGGATCGGCGCGCAGCTGAAGGCCGGTGTTGAACTGGAGGACGGCCTTGCCTCCGTGGACTCCTTCCGGCTGGTTGACTCCACGCCCGGCCACGTGCTGATCGAAGTCGTGCTGCACTCGGGCAAGAACCGCATTGTCCGCCGGATGTTCGACGCCGTCGGCTTCCCGGTCCAGCGGCTGGTCCGGGTCAAGGTTGGTCCCATCGGACTGGGGGACCAGCGCCAGGGCAGCATCCGGAACCTCGGCAAGCAGGAGATAGGCCACCTGCTGGCATCCGTAGGACTCTGAGCCGTGTCCGCTTTCAAGAGCCAGGGCCGCGGGCACCTGGACGGTCCGGTGGTGGTGCTCGGCACCGGCCTGCTCGGAGCCAGCATCGGCCTGGGGCTGCGGGGCCGCGGAGTGCCGGTCTTCCTGTCCGACCCCTCGCCAACCAACCAGGCCGTGGCAGTTGATATCGGTGCAGGCCGTCCGCTGTCCGAACTGGGCAGCAGCCGGCCCCAGCTCGTGGTGGTTGCTGCGCCGCCTGACGTCACGGCGGAGGTGGTGCGCCAGGCCCTTGCGGACTACCCGGATTCGGTGGTGGTGGACATCGCCAGCGTGAAAGCGGACATCCTCGCCCGGCTGCGGAGCAGTGGTGTGGACCTATCCCGCTACGTGGGCACCCACCCCATGGCAGGGCGGGAGAAGTCAGGACCGGTTGCCGCGCGCGGCGAGCTGTTCACCTCCATGCCCTGGGTGGTGTGCCCTTCCGAGGAAACCTCCGGAGCCGCCCTGCAGACTGCCCGGGCACTGGCCGCCGACCTTGGCGCGGTTGTTTCACAGTTCACTGCTGACGAACACGACGAGGCCGTGGCACTGGTGTCCCACCTGCCGCAGGTCATGTCCTCACTGCTGGCCAGCAGGCTGCAGGGAACCCCGCTGCACGCCCTGTCCCTGGCCGGCAACGGCCTGCGGGACGTCACCCGGATCGCCGCCAGCGATCCCACGCTGTGGGTGCAGATCCTGGGCGGCAATGCGGCCAAGGTGGTGGAGATCCTCTACGGCGTCAGGGAGGACCTGAACCGCCTGATCAACACGCTGGAACAGCCCACGGCCCCCGGTGCGCGCCTTGATCTCGCGCAGCTGATGAGCGAGGGCAACGCAGGCCAGGCGCGGATCCCCGGCAAGCACGGCGGCCCGCCGCAGGCTTATTCCTGGCTGACGGTCCTGGTGGACGACAAGCCCGGCCAGATCGCCCGGCTGCTCACCGAGATCGGTGAAATCGGCGTTAACGTTGAAGACCTGCGGCTGGACCACTCATCCGGACAGAACGTGGGCATGGTGGAATTGTCAGTGTTGCCGAACAAGCACGACCACCTGATCGAAGCATTAAACGACCGCGGATGGCGGGTACTTCAGTCATGACACAGGAACTTCTCGACACCATGCCCGGGCTGCGTATCGGCAGGCCGCTGGTCGTTGCCATTGATGGCCCCTCAGGATCCGGCAAGTCCAGCGTCAGCAAGGAAGTGGCCCGCAGGCTACGCCTTGCCTACCTTGATACCGGGGCCATGTACCGCGCGCTGACCTGGTACTGCGTTACCAACGGCATCGACCTGGACGATGCCGCCTCCGTGGAACAGGCATCACGCGACCTCGTGCTGGAGCTGAGCACCAGCCCGCAGCAGGAATTCGTGCGGGTGGGCGGGGTGGACGTCACGGACGCGATCCGGGAGCCGGCCATCTCGTCGGCCGTCAGCGCCGTTGCCACCACCCTGGGTGCCAGGACCGAACTCATCCGCCGGCAGCGGGAGCTGATCGAAAAGCACCACCGCCGCATGGTGGTGGAAGGCAGGGACATCACCACCGTCGTCGCGCCCGGAGCGGAAGTCCGGATGCTGCTGACGGCCAGCGAGGAAGCCCGGCTGCGCCGCCGCGGGATCCAGCTGGGCGGAACGCAGAACGCGGAGCAGCTGGCCGCGCAGGTGACCCACCGGGACGCCAAGGACTCCACCGTGGTGAATTTCACGCAGGCGGCCGACGGCGTGGTTACGCTGGATTCCTCTGACCTGGACTTCGAGCAGACTGTTGACGCTGCCCTGGTCATTGTCACCAAGGTCCTCAACCGTGACTGATGCCAGGCCGGGCGTCCCGTCAGGCTGGACCATGTCCTGGAGCCGGCCGGTGGGCTGGGTCCTGGACCACCTCGTCTACCGGACCACCGTCATCGGCAAGGCGAACGTCCCCACCGGGGGTCCGGTGATCTTTGCCGGAAACCACATCAGCTTCCTGGACGGTCCCGTGATGTTTGGCGCCTCGCCGCGGCCCATGCACATCCTGGTCAAGCGGGAAATGTTCAAGGGCTTCCTGGGCCGGGTGCTGACCGCCTCCGGCCAGTTGCCCGTTGACCGGCGCGGTGACAGGGCCGCGCTGCAGCGCAGCAGGGAACTGCTCGACGCCGGCCGCTGCGTGGGGATCCTCCCCGAAGGAACCCGGGGGAGCGGGGAAGCCTCCGGAATCAACGGCGGGGTTGCATGGCTCGCCCTGAACACCGGAGCCCCGGTGGTGCCGGTGGCGATCCTTGGCACCCGTACCGGGAACGAGCACCTTGACTTCGTGCCGCCGCCCGGCCGGCGCTTCCACGTCAGCTTCGGCACAGCCCTCACCCTGGGCCGCCGGGCCGGCGAAAGCGGCCGTGCTTCAATGGACAGGGCGGCGCAGGAGATCCGCGCGGCACTGGCAGGGCACGTCCGGGACAGCGTCCAGCTCAGCGGCCAGCCCCTGCCTTTCGCCGAAACCTCCAAAGACTTAACAGCAGTAGCCGGGACGCCGGCAGATGACCACTAAGGACAGTGCAATGAGCGACACCACGCAGACCCCCGGCCTCTCGGGCCCAGGCGAAGACGAATACACGCCCACGGGCACCGACCAGGTGGCCGAACGGCTGGCAGCCATTGACGACGACGAGGCCGAGCTTCGCGCCGCCTCCCTCCGGGCCGGCCTGGAAGACTACGACCTCGATGAGGAAGACGCCGCCCTGCTCAGCGGGGAGTACGGCGACGAGGACTTCGAAGGCCCGGTCAAGCTTGACCCGGTCCTGGCCATCATCGGGCGCCCGAACGTGGGCAAGTCCACCCTGGTGAACCGCATCCTGGGCCGTCGCGAAGCCGTGGTGGAGGACACCCCCGGCGTGACCCGCGACCGCGTCATGTACTCCGCGAACTGGAACGGCCGCAACTTCACCCTCGTGGACACCGGCGGCTGGGAGCACGACGCCCGCGGCATCCACGCCCGGGTCGCGGAGCAGGCCGAGATGGCTGTGGAACTCGCCGACGCCGTCCTGTTCGTCGTCGACTCGGCCGTAGGTGCCACCGCCACCGATGAGGCCGTGATGAAGATGCTGCGCCGCAGCAAGAAACCGGTCATCCTGGTGGCCAACAAAGTGGACGACTTCGCACAGGAGGCCGATTCCGCCGTTTTGTGGGGCCTTGGCTTCGGCGAACCGTACCCCGTCTCCGCGCTCCACGGCCGCGGAGTGGCGGACCTGCTCGACCACGTGATGGACGTGCTGCCGGAATTTTCAACCATCGAAGGCCTGGAGCGTTCCGGCGGGCCGCGCCGGATCGCCTTGATCGGGCGCCCCAACGTGGGCAAGTCGTCCCTGCTGAACAAGCTGGCCGGATCCGAGCGCGTGGTGGTGGACAACACTGCCGGAACCACCCGCGACCCCGTGGATGAGTTCATCGAACTCGGTGGGCGCACCTGGCGCTTCGTGGACACGGCCGGTATCCGCCGCCGCCAGCACATGGCGCAAGGCGCGGACTACTACGCCTCGCTCCGGACCCAGGCCGCGCTCGAAAAGGCGGAGGTCGCCGTCGTGCTCCTCGCCGTGGACGAAGTCCTTAGTGAGCAGGATGTCCGCATCCTGCAGCTGGCCATCGAGTCCGGCCGCGCTCTGGTTCTGGCCTTCAACAAGTGGGACCTGCTGGACGACGAGCGCCGCCGCTACCTGGAGCGCGAGATCGAGCAGGACCTGGCGCATGTGGACTGGGCGCCCCGGGTCAACATCTCTGCCAAAACCGGCTGGCACAAGGACCGCCTGGTGCCCGCCCTGGACCTGGCCCTGGAAAACTGGGACCGGCGCATCCCCACGGGGCGGCTGAACGCCTTCCTGGGCGAGCTGGTGGCGGCACACCCGCACCCGGTCCGCGGCGGCAAGCAGCCCCGCATCCTCTTCGGAACGCAGGCGTCCAGCCGGCCGCCCAAGTTCGTGCTGTTCACCACCGGATTCCTCGATCCCGGATACCGCCGTTTCATCACCCGCAGGCTCCGTGAAACCTTCGGCTTCGAGGGCACCCCCATCGAGGTCAGCATGCGCGTGCGGGAAAAGCGGGGCCGGAAGCGCTGATCCGGATGTTGCCTTCGACACGTTGGGATTGAAACCCCGAAAGTGTCACTGGCACCCTTCCGGATCGTGTAAGCTCTTCTAGGTGGTTCGGCCGGACTGCTGATGGAAATCAGCGGAGAACGGCGGAACCAGCGGGCTGTAGCGCAGCTTGGTAGCGCACTTGACTGGGGGTCAAGGGGTCGCAGGTTCAAATCCTGTCAGCCCGACCAAAAAAGCGGAAGCGCCGGAGATCAACTCCGGCGCTTCCGCTTTTTTGTGTGCAGGGGGACTGTCTCCTCCTGGAAAGCCCGCCTACTTCAGGAACTTCGAAGTCCGGCGGTCCGCGAGGATCTTTCCCTTCGTCTGGCAGGTCGGGCAGTACTGCAGGGCGGTATCAGCGAAGGAAACTTCGCGCACCGTGTCTCCGCACACCGGGCACGGCAAGCCGGTCCTGGCGTGGACACGCATGTGGCTCCGCTTCACGTCCTTGAGCTCCTTGGGCGGTTTGCCGCCGGCCTCCGCCAAGGCTGCACCCAGGACGTCGTGGATGGCGTCATAGAGAACCTGCGCTGTCTCCCGGTCCAGGGACTTGGCCGTGGCAAACGGAGAGATCCGGGCCGCATGCAGGATCTCGTCACTGTAGGCGTTGCCGATGCCCGCTATGACGCTCTGGCTCCGCAGCAGCCCCTTGATCTGCTGGGAACTGCCGGCCAGGATCTCAGCCAGCATGCCGGCGTCGAACGCCGCCGTGAAAGGATCCGGACCCAGCGTGGCGATTCCAGGCACGTCCTGCGGGTCCCGCACCACGTAGACGGCCAGGCTCTTCTTTGTCCCCGCCTCCGTGAGGTCAAACCCCCTCGGCCCGTCCGGGCCGGTGAAGGTACAACGGACCGCGATGAGGCCCTTGCCCATCTTCAGCTGGCCGTTGGCGGGGGAGTCCGTGTAGCGCAGCCAGCCGGCCCGGGCCAGGTGGAACACCAGGGAGATGCCATCGGTGTCGATGCTGATGAACTTCCCGAACCGGCGGACCCCGGACACTGTCCGGCCCGCCAGGGACGAGTAGGGCGGGTCCGCCGTCTTCAGCACGGCAAAGGAGACAATCTGCAGCTTGTCGAGGACGCAGCCCCGCAGCTGCTCGTCGAGGAACCGGGCCAGGCCGGCCACTTCGGGAAGTTCCGGCATGGCCTACCTGCCGGGTCCCGGACGTCCTGCATCGTTGCGCACGCTCATGGCTCCCATCTTGTCAGAAAGCCCGGTGGACGCCCCGCCGGATGTGCCTATACTTTCAGCGGCGGTCTGTTTCCCGGGCCCCGTGACCTTCGAGATTGACCCGATGAAAGGCCCCCCATGAGCAACATTCCCGAAGACCTGTCCTACACCGCCGAACACGAGTGGGTCTCCGCTCCCAATGCCGACGGCGTGGTCCGCGTGGGCATTACCGACTTCGCGCAGGACGCGCTTGGAGATGTTGTCTACGCCCAGATGCCCGAGATCGGCACCAAAATTACGGCAAACGAAGTGGTGGGCGAGGTGGAGTCCACCAAGAGCGTCAGCGACATCTACGCCCCGGTCAGCGGTGAAGTGGTGGCCCGCAACGAGTCCCTGGACACCGATTCCGCGCTGATCAACACGGATCCCTATGGTGACGGCTGGCTGATCGAGGTCAAACTGGCCGAGGCCGATGCCGTTGATTCATTGCTCAGTGCATCGGAGTACGAACAACAGGTAGGCTAAAGCTAACCGGTACATCCGGTCCGGCCCCGCGTCGCAGGCAGGACGTCTTCGCACGTCAAGGGCCGGATGGGGAGCCGGTGCCGGACCTGCCGGGCAGGTCCGGAGGGCAAACGTTGGTTGCATGCCGGAGGGCTGCAGCGGGAAGAGGAGGAATCCATGGCTGGCCACACATCGAACCCTGCCGATGGGGGATACGGAACGGGTGCGGCTAAGGCGTCGGAGACCACCTCCATCAACCTGACCCCCGTCAGGGACGAGCCCACCATCGCCCCCAAGCTGTCCTCCGAGGAGCGCAGCTCCGTCGAGGCCCTGCCTGCGGGTTCCGCGCTGCTGGTGGCGCACAGCGGCCCCAACGCCGGCGCCCGGTTCCTGCTGGATTCGGACGTCACCACCGCCGGCCGGCACCCCGACGCTGACATCTTCCTTGATGACGTCACCGTTTCCCGCCGGCATGTGGAGTTCCGCCGTACTGCCCGGAGCTTCGAGGTGGTGGATATGAACAGCCTCAACGGTACCTACGTCAACCATGACCGCGTGGACGCTGTGGAGCTCAAGTCCGGCAGCGAGGTCCAGATCGGCAAGTTCCGCCTCACCTTCTACCTGAGCCCTGCCACCGCTGCAGGCCGCGGCTGATCCGGGGACCGCTGCCTGTGGCAATGGCACAACCGGAACGCCGGGGACCGCAGGTCCTGAACATAGGGGAAGTCCTCGCGCAGTTGAGCGCCGACTTCCCGGGCATGACGGCGTCCAAGATCCGGTTCCTCGAGGAAAAGGGACTTATTAACCCGCGGCGGACTCCTGCGGGCTACCGGCAGTATTCCGACGGCGACGTGGAACGGCTGCGCTTCGTCCTGGCGCTGCAGCGGGACCAGTACCTCCCCCTGAAAGTCATCAAGGACTACCTTGACGCCATCGACAGGGGAGAGCGGCCGGAGAACCTTCCGCCCGGCGTCGTGGTTTCGCCGCGCATCGTCTCCGACGAGCTGGCCGCAGAGCTTCAGAACCGCGGGCGCAAGCTCACGGAGGAACAGCTCCGCACGGAATCCGGCGCCAGCGTCCCCCTGCTCCAGGCACTCCTGGATTTCGGGCTCATCAGCCACAGCAACGGCATGTTCGACGAACACGCCCTCCAGGTTGCGCGCGCCTGCGTACAGCTGGAAAGCCATGGGCTGGAGCCCCGGCACCTGCGGCCCTTCCAGGCGGCGGCGGAACGCGAGTTCGGCCTGGTGGAACGGGCGGTGGCACCACTTGCGTCACGGAAGGACTCCGCGTCCCAGGCACGGGCTGCAGAGGCCGCCCGTGAGATCAGCGACCTTTGCCTCACCCTGCACCGCGCCCTGGTGCAGGACCACATCTCACGCATGGACATCTGATGATTGAAGTCGAGATTGTAGGCGTTCGGATCGAACTGCCTTCCAACCAGCCCCTGGTCCTGCTGCGGGAGATGCACGGGGAACGGCATGTTCCCATCTGGATCGGCACCCCCGAGGCCAGCGCCATCGCCCTTGCCCAGCAGGGTGTGGTCCCCCCGCGCCCCATGACGCACGACCTCCTGGTGGATGTAGTGGAGTCGCTCGGCCACAGCGTGGTCAGCGTCAACATCGTGGCGGTTGAGGACAACATCTTCTACGGACAGCTGCAGTTTGAAAACGGCACCACGGTGAGCTCCCGGGCCTCCGACGCCCTCGCCGTCGCCCTCCGGGCCAAGTGCCGCATCTGGTGCGCCGATTCAGTAATGGACGAGGCTGGAGTCCGCATCACCGAGCACGACGAGGGCGAGGACACCGATCCGGGCCCCACCGTGGATGAGGAGCGCGAGCTCCGGCGGTTCCGCGAATTCCTTGACGACGTGGAGCCTGAAGACTTCGACGGCTAAGGTCACGTTAAGGTTAAAGTTAAGGCTGAAAGTTTCGACACGCCTGCCCAAAGCCTCCAAGGTCTTTGACCTCGGGCCCTGCCGGGCCTAACGTCGAAGTATCAAGTTCCCATTGCCTATGGCAGCCGCGCAAGTCACACTGGAAAGTGCGCCCCGCGAAAATTACATGCATGCTTTTCATGCCAGCTGCTGCAGGTGTTCCCCGGGAGCGCAGGACAAGGAGGATCCAGGTGAGTCCCAAAGGCGAAGCAGGCGGGCTGAAACAACCCACGGCTGGTGTTGCTGTGCCGGCAAGCGGTGCCCAGGGCCTCCTGTTCACCGAGGACCTTCCCGTGCTGGACGAGGATGCCGGATACCGCGGACCCACCGCATGCAAGGCGGCCGGCATTACCTACCGGCAACTGGACTACTGGGCACGCACCGGGCTGGTGGAACCCGCCGTCCGCGGCGCTGCCGGCTCCGGATCCCAGCGGCTGTACGGCTTCCGCGACATCCTGGTCCTCAAGGTGGTCAAGCGGCTCCTGGACACGGGCGTTTCCCTGCAGCAGATCCGCACCGCGGTGGAACACCTGCGTGAACGCGGCGTCGAGGACCTGGCGCAGATCACCCTGATGAGCGATGGCGCCAGCGTGTACGAGTGCACCTCCGCTGACGAAGTCATCGACCTCGTCCAGGGCGGACAGGGCGTGTTCGGCATTGCCGTGGGCCGGGTCTGGCGCGAGGTGGAAGGCAGCCTTGCTTCGCTGCCCAGCGAACACGCCGCCGAACAATCCTTTCCCGACGACGAGCTGAGCAAGCGCCGCGCAGCACGCAAGATCAGCTGAGCCGCCATTACTTAAACGGCAGAGGGCCGCTCCCATGGGAGCGGCCCTCTTGCTGTCTGGTGGTCCGGTATCGGTCCCGCCCGGCGTCGGCTGGGAAGCGCCAGGCCTACCTGGCGCGGCTGCGCAGCCCGCTGCCCACTTCCATCAGGTTGGCCAGCAGGTCATCGAAGAGGGCGGCCGCAGACTTCGCCGACTCTCCCGGCCAGTGGTGCACCGGGTGGGCGGCGCCCTGGATCTGCTGCCAGTTGGCCTGCTCCGGGATGCGCGGGCTCAGGAGGAGCTCGCCGAACATGGACTCCATTTCGGCCAGCCGGTAGCTGTGCTCGGAGGAACCGGTGCGGACCCGGTTGGCCACAATGCCGGCCGGGGAGAGGTTGGGGGCGAATTCCTGCCGGAACAGCTGGATGGCGCGCATGGTACGTTCCGTACCCGCTACCGAGAAGAGTCCCGGCTCGGCTACGAGGGCAACCTTGTCGCTGGCGGACCAGGCCATCCGGGTAAGCCCGTTGAGTGACGGCGGGCAGTCGACCAGGACCAGCTGGTAGTTGTCCGCGCCGGCCAGCACCGTTGAGAGCCGGCGGAGGTCGCGGCGGCCCAGGTCCGGCCGGTCGTAGATACCCGTATAGGCCGAGCCGACGGCGACGTCCAGGACCGCGCGGCCGGAACCGTTGGAGGCGGCCCGGGCTGTCCAGCTGCTGCCAACGACGTTCTCCGCCAGTTTGGCGCGGCGCGGGCTCTTGAGCATCCTGCCGATATCCAGTTGGTCCCCGGGCTGAACGCCCAATGCGGTAGTTGCGTCGGCGTGCGGATCGAGGTCCACCACCAGCGTGCTGACGCCCGCGGCCAGCGCCGCAGACGCCAATCCTGTGGTGACGGAAGTCTTGCCGACTCCACCCTTAAGGCTGCTGATGCTGACTACTTGCACTTGAGAGACCAAAACCTAACGCCGGATGCCGTGTTGGGAGTAATGTTTGCTCCGGCAGCGCCGAAGCCGGACGGTCCTGCCGCCCTACTCATCATATGTGGATGCGTTGGCGAATCCCGCCTTATCGGGGGTCGGCATGGCATCCACTATGCTGCCGGGGCGCTTTCCGCCGCGACAGGCGGAAGCGATCGGGACATGACGGGGAAATCTGTGATGGTCGACACAAAGATTTGTGTTTGTCCTTGTAGGTCCTAGACACTGTGACCACTCACCGATCCACCCGCAATGATGCAGGAGAAGTATGTTTTCCAAAGTTCTGGTGGCCAACCGCGGCGAAATCGCGATCAGGGCCTTCCGCGCCGGCTACGAGCTAGGCGCCA
Source organism: Arthrobacter sp. Y3221159 (assembly GCF_059089885.1). NCBI lineage: Bacteria > Bacillati > Actinomycetota > Actinomycetes > Micrococcales > Micrococcaceae > Arthrobacter > Arthrobacter sp. Y3221159. The sequence continues at coordinate 3,448 of NZ_JBNHFC010000026.1, read as the reverse complement.
AGACCGTTGCCGTTTTTCCCCAAGAGGACAGGAACTCCATCCACCGCCAGAAAGCGGACGAGGCGTACCTGATCGGCGAAGAAGGACACCCCGTCCGGGCCTACCTGGACGTCAAAGAGGTCATCCGGGTGGCCAAGGAGTCCGGTGCGGACGCCATCTACCCCGGCTACGGTTTCCTGTCCGAGAATCCGGACCTGGCCCGTGCGGCCAAGGAAGCCGGCATCACCTTTGTTGGTCCGCCGGCGGAAGTGCTGGAACTGGCAGGCAATAAGGTGGCGGCGCTCAAGGCCGCCCGCGAGGCCGGCGTACCCGTCCTTAAGTCCAGTGAACCCTCCAAGGACCTGGACGAACTCCTTGCGGCTGCGGACGAGATCGGCTTCCCCATCTTTGCGAAGGCAGTGGCCGGCGGCGGTGGCCGCGGCATGCGCCGGGTGGACACGCGTGAGGCGCTGCCCGAAGCGCTGAAGTCCGCCATGCGTGAAGCCGATGCCGCTTTCGGCGACCCCACCATGTTCCTGGAGCAGGCCGTCCTGCGCCCCCGCCACATCGAGGTGCAGATCCTGGCCGACGCCGAGGGCAACGTGATGCACCTGTTCGAGCGCGACTGCTCCATTCAGCGCCGCCACCAGAAGGTCATCGAGATCGCCCCGGCGCCCAACCTGGACGAGGGCATCCGCCAGGCCCTCTACCGCGACGCCGTCAAGTTCGCCAAGGCGCTCAACTACGTCAACGCCGGCACGGTGGAGTTCCTCGTGGACACCGCCGGTGAACGCGCCGGCCAGCACGTGTTCATTGAAATGAACCCGCGCATCCAGGTGGAGCACACCGTCACCGAAGAGGTGACCGACGTCGACCTGGTGCAGGCGCAGATGCGGATCGCCTCCGGTGAGACGCTTGCAGACCTCGGCCTTTCCCAGGAAACCGTCCACCTCAAGGGCGCGGCCCTGCAGAGCCGCATCACCACCGAGGACCCCGCCAACGGCTTCCGGCCCGACGTCGGAAAGATCACCGGCTACCGTTCCGCCGGCGGCGCAGGCGTCCGGCTGGACGGCGGCACCGTCTACTCGGGTGCTGAGATCAGCCCCCACTTCGACTCCATGCTGGTCAAGCTCACCTGCCGCGGCCGGGACTACCCCGCCGCCGTGGCACGCGCCCGCCGTGCCCTCGCAGAATTCCGCATCCGCGGCGTCTCCACCAACATCTCCTTCCTGCAGGCCGTGCTCGACGATCCGGACTTCATCGCCGGCGACGTCGCCACCAACTTCATCGACGAACGCCCCCAGCTGCTCAAGGCCAGAGTGTCCGCCGACCGTGGCACCAAGCTCCTCACCTGGCTGGCCGAGGTCACCGTCAACAAGCCGAACGGCGAGCTGACGGTCCACTCCAACCCGGCAGACAAGCTTCCGTCCGTCAAGGACCGGCCGGCCACCGCCGGCTCACGGCAGAAGCTCCTTGAACTGGGACCGGAAGGGTTCGCCAGGGCGCTCCGGGAGCAGCAGGCAGTGGCGGTGACGGACACAACGTTCCGCGACGCACACCAATCCCTGCTTGCAACCCGTGTCCGCACCCGCGACCTTGTTGCCGCCGGTCCTGCCGTGACCGCGCTTATGCCGGAACTGCTGTCGGTCGAGTGCTGGGGCGGCGCCACCTACGACGTCGCACTCCGCTTCCTCGGCGAAGACCCCTGGGACCGGCTGGCGGCGCTGCGCAAGGCGCTGCCGAACGTCTGCCTGCAGATGCTGCTCCGCGGCCGCAATACGGTGGGCTACACGCCGTACCCGGAAGAGGTCACCGAGGCGTTCGTCAATGAGGCCGCAGCAACAGGCATCGACATCTTCCGCATCTTCGACGCGCTGAACGACGTCAGCCAGATGGCACCCGCGATCCGCGCCGTCCGCGCCACGGGCACCGCCGTCGCCGAAGTGGCACTGTGCTACACCGGCGACATGCTGGATCCCAAGGAAACGCTGTACACGCTGGACTACTACCTTGGGCTGGCCCAGAAGATCGTCGACGCCGGTGCGCACATCCTGGCCATCAAGGACATGGCAGGCCTGCTGCGTCCCGCTGCCGCCGCCAAGCTTGTCGCGGCCCTGCGCGAACGCTTCGACCTGCCGGTGCACCTGCACACCCACGACACCGCCGGCGGCCAGCTGGCCACCCTCCTGGCGGCTGTCGACGCAGGCGTGGACGCTGTGGACGTGGCCTCCGCATCCCTGGCCGGCACCACCAGCCAGGTCTCGGCGTCGGCTTTGGTCGCGGCCCTGGAGCACACTCCGCGCGATACCGGCCTGGATCTGGACGCCGTCAGCTCCCTGGAGCCCTACTGGGAAGCGGTCCGCCGGGTCTACGCCCCCTTCGAGTCCGGCCTTCCGGGACCCACCGGCCGGGTTTACAAGCACGAGATCCCGGGCGGGCAGCTGTCCAACCTGCGGCAGCAGGCAATGGCGCTGGGCCTGGGGGAGCGGTTTGAAGCCATCGAGGACATGTACACCGCTGCCGACCGCATCCTGGGCCACCTGGTCAAGGTAACGCCGTCCTCCAAGGTTGTGGGCGACCTCGCCCTGCACCTGGTGGGCCTCAACGCGGACCCTGCCGACTTCAACGAGAACCCGCAGAACTACGACATCCCGGATTCCGTCATCGGCTTCCTGTCCGGCGAGCTCGGTGATCCTCCCGGAGGCTGGCCGGAGCCCTTCCGCACCAAGGCCCTGCAGGGCCGGAGCGTGAAGGTCCGCGACGCGGAGCTCAGCTCCGAGGACAGCGCTGCCCTGAAGTCCGACTCCAAGACCCGCCAGCACACGCTGAACCGGCTGCTCTTTGACGGCCCCACCAAGGACTACCTGAAGAGCGTGGAGACCTACGGCAACATCTCGGTCCTGGATACGCGCGATTACCTGTACGGGCTCCAGCGCGGCCAGGAGCACGAGATCCAGCTGGAGAAGGGCGTGCGGCTGATCGCCTCCCTGGAGGCTGTCTCGGAGCCCGACGAAAAGGGCATGCGCACCGTGATGTGTACCCTCAACGGCCAGTCCCGGCCCGTGGTGGTGCGCGACCGTTCGGTGGTGAGCAACGTCAAGTCCGCCGAGAAGGCAGACCCGGCGCAGCCGGGCCACGTTGCGGCCCCGTTCGCCGGTGCCGTGACCGTCACGGTCAAGGCCGGCGAGACCGTCAACGCCGGAGACACCGTGGCCACCATCGAGGCGATGAAGATGGAGGCTTCCATTACGACGCCGGTGGGCGGCAAGGTTTCCCGCCTCGCCATCTCCTCGGTGGAGCAGGTGCAGGGCGGAGACCTGCTCCTGGTGGTCGAGCAGTAACACCAGCCATAACAACAAAGGGTCCTTCACGAGTTGAACTGCTCCCCGGGAGTTGGACTGAGAAATTCAGTTCCGACTCCCGGGGAGCAGTTTTATGCGTGCGTCTAGTTCGTTGTCTGAGGATCAGC